>JBCDCS010000241.1:0-4948 GCA_039181205.1 Pseudomonadota bacterium | reverse complement strand
TTGTTGAACCCGTAATTCGCGAACTTATCCAAGAGCCGCCAGACCTCGTCGGCCTTCTTCGCATCCACCCCGTTCTTCGCCGCGCCTTCCAGGAAAATCGGCTTCTGGGCGTCCATCTCCGCCTGGATCTTTTTGCCCATGGCGCGGCGCAGCAGATCCGCGCCCCCCAGGGAATAGCCCGCCATCTCGCGGGCGATCTCCATCACCTGCTCCTGGTAGACGATGATCCCCTGGGTCTCGTCCAGGATGTGGTCGATGGAGGGATGGAGCTTGTCTCGCGCGCTCAGGCCGTTCTTCACCTCGCAATATTTCGGGATGTTCTCCATCGGCCCTGGCCGGTAGAGCGCGACCAGCGCCACGATATCCTCGATGCAGGTGGGCTTCATGCGGCGCAGCGCATCCATCATGCCCGTCGATTCCACCTGGAACACGGCGACGGCCCGTGCCGCAGAGTAAAGCTCGAATGTGGCCGCGTCGTCGAGCGGGATCGCGGCGATGTCGTTCTCGGTGCCCGGCGCGGGGTCGTAGAGTTGCCGACCATCGGCGGCCACATGCAGATCGCGCCCCTGGGCCCGGATCAACTCGACCGCGTTCTCGACCTGGGTCAGCGTCTTGAGCCCCAGGAAGTCGAACTTCACCAAGCCCGCCTTTTCCACCCATTTCATGTTGAATTGGGTCGCCGGCATGTCCGAGCGCGGGTCTTTGTAAAGCGGCACGAGCTTGTCCAGCGGCCGGTCCCCGATCACCACGCCCGCGGCATGGGTCGAGGCGTTCCTGAGCAGCCCCTCCAGCTTCTCCGAATAATCCAGAAGCCGTTTGACCGGGTTCGTCCGACCCTCGCGCTTATCCTGTTCGGTCTCCGCCGCGGCCTCCCGCAGGCGCGGCTCATCGGCCAGCGCCTTGTTGATCGAAACCGGCTTCACCCCCTCCACCGGGATCATCTTCGAGAGCTGGTCGCACTGCCCATAAGGCATCCCCAGCACCCGCCCCACATCGCGCACCGCCGCCTTGGACAGAAGCGCACCGAACGTGATGATCTGGCCGACCTTGTCGCGGCCATACTTCTCTTGGACGTAAGCGATCACCTCTTCCCGCCGGTCCATGCAGAAGTCGATGTCGAAGTCGGGCATCGACACCCGTTCGGGGTTCAAGAACCGTTCGAACAGAAGCTGATATCGAAGTGGATCAAGGTCGGTGATCGTCAGTGCATAGGCCACCAGCGATCCCGCGCCAGATCCGCGGCCCGGCCCCACGGGGATGCCTTGGTCCTTCGCCCATTTAATAAAGTCGGCCACGATCAGGAAATAGCCGGGGAACCCCATCCCCTCGATCACGCCAAGCTCATAGTCGAGCCGCGCTTCGTACTCCTCGACGGACGCCGCATGGGGGATCACCGCCAAGCGCGCACGCAATCCCTCCTCGGATTGCCGCCGAAGTTCCGCCACCTCATCATCCGCGAATTTCGGCAGGATCGGATCGCGCCCATAGGCTTTGAAGGCGCAGCGTTTCGCGATCTCGACTGTATTCTCCAAAGCCTCCGGCAGGTCGGCGAACAAGGCCGCCATCTCCGCCTGCGAGGCGAAATGATGCCGAGGTGTCACCCGCCGCCGCGGCGCCTGTTGGTCCACATAGGCCCCCTCGGCGATGCAGAGGAACGCGTCATGGGCTTCGTGCATCCCGGGCTCGGGGAAGTAGACGTCATTGGTCGCCACCAGCGGCAGGTCCTTGGCGTAGGCCTGTTCCACATGGAACCGCTCCGTCGGCTCGGGCGTCGTCTGGCGCTGCAATTCAACATAAAGCCGGTCGCCATAGATCGCCGCCAGCCGGTCCAGCACCGCCTCGGCCTTGGCTTCCTGCCCATCGGCCACCAGTCGCCCCACGGCCCCATCCGGCCCGCCGGTCAGGCAGATCAGACCCTCGGAATGCTCCGCCAATTCGTCCAGCGTCACCTGCGGCACCATCTCCGGCCTGGTCAGGTAGAGACAGGAATTCAGCGCCATCAGGTTCTCATACCCGGCCTCGTTCTGCGCCAGCAAAACCACCGGCGCGGGCTTCCTGGGCTTGTCGCCGGGGGCGGCCGGGTCGTGCATCACATCGACCTGGCACCCCATGATCGGCTGAATGCCCTTCCCGGCCAGCCCGGTCGCCGCCTCCAACGCCGCGAACATGTTGTTGGTGTCCGTGACCGCCACGGCGGGCATGTCGGCCCCCGCCACCAGGTCGGGCAGTGTCTTCAACCGCACCGCCCCTTCGAGCAGCGAATATTCCGTGTGCAGACGCAGATGTATGAATCGGGGATCGGCCATGCACGAGACCTAGCGCCGGCGCGCCCAGGCCGAAAGGTCCGTCAGTTCACCAAGGCCAGATAAACCGCATTCACGGCCACCCCGATCACCGCGCAGACAACAACATATAGAAACGCCGCGCTCCACCCGCAGGCCTTCAGCAGCAGACCCCGTTCCTTGAAGTTGAACCGGAACTGCCGCAGCGCCACATATCCACACCACATATTCCCCAAGTAAAGTGCCGCGCCCACGACCGCGATCATCGCGCCGATGCCGCGGATCAGGACCGCCGTCGGATGGGACACGACGGCCTGCGGCATGGGCATCGCCTGCATCGCCCCTGAAATCGCGCTGCCCATGGTTTCCGTGACGTTCCCCGCCACATCGACCCCCAAGGCTACGAATGTGCCCGCCACCAGGTAGACCTTGAGGTGATCCGTGATGTCGTGGATGGTGTCGATCATATTCATCCCGCCACCCCACCATGCCGCGTGAACCCGATCAAGCGGTCCTCGCGCGCGGAAGGTGTTGCCCATGCCCTGGATTATGCTGGCTTTGGCCGGTCTTCTGGAAATCGTCTGGGCCACGGCTCTGAAGGCCAGCAACGGCTTTGCCCATACGGGCTACGCCACGCTCACGGCGGTGGCGGCGGCGGGCAGTTTCTGGCTTCTGGGGCTCGCCATGAAGGATTTGCCCTTGGGCACGGCCTACTCGGTCTGGGTCGGTATCGGCGCGGCAGGCGCTGGGATCTTCGGCATCATCTGGTTCGGCGATCCCGCCACGCCCTTGCGGATGACCGGTATCGCCCTGATTTTAGGCGGTGTTGCGCTTTTGCGGGTGGCCGCGTGACATGCGACGGCAGCCCTCTTGCCATTCGCGCCCGTGATCCATCTACTTATGCGACGGATTTCTCCGCCTCTCCTACGCCGCATCGGAGGGGACGCACGGGGCGGACCGGTACCGCGGCGGACCTAAACACATGGAGATCCCTTTCCGCCTGAACGGCGACGACGTTACCGCCACGACCGACGATCCGACGACCACGCTGCTCGATTGGCTGCGCGCCCGCGGCCTGACTGGTACCAAGGAAGGCTGCAACGAAGGCGATTGCGGCGCCTGTTCGGTCATCGTGACCGGTGCCGACGGCCCGAAGGCGCTGAACGCCTGCATCCTCTTCCTGCCGCAACTGGTCGGCAAGGCCGTCCGCACCGTCGAAGGCATCGCCGCGCCCGATGGCACACTCCACCCGGTGCAACGGGCGATGATCGATCACCATGGCAGCCAATGCGGCTTCTGCACGCCCGGCTTTATCACCACTTTGGCCGCCGCTCACACGAATGGCGCAACTGACCACGAAGACCAGATCGCGGGCAATCTCTGCCGCTGCACCGGCTACGCCCCGATCCTGCGGGCCGCCTGTGCCGTGGAGGCCGCGCCGGTTCCGGAGCATATGCACGACACACCCACCGCGCGACCCCGCGTCCGCAATTCCGCCGCTCACCATCCCCAGAATGCCGATGAACTGGCGAGCTGGTATGCCGACAATCCCGACGCGACCCTGATCGCCGGCGCCACCGATGTGGGCCTTTGGGTGACGAAGCAATTCCGCGATCTCGGCCCGGTCGCTTTTCTGGCCGGTTGCGATGACCTCAAGGGCGTGGAGATCACCGAGACCGCAATCACCATCGGTGCCATGACCGATATGGAGACGGTGCGCCACGCCATCGGCCCCCATCACCCGAGCTTCGCCGAACTCATCCGCCGCTACGGCTCCGTCCAGGTCCGCAACGCGGCCACCCTCGGCGGCAACATCGCCAACGGCTCGCCCATCGGCGACAGCCCCCCGCCGCTCATCGCGCTGGGTGCCACGCTCCACCTTCGCTTGGGTGACGAGACACGCAGCCTCCCACTCGAAGAGTTCTTTCTGGAGTACGGTAAACAAGACCGCCGCCCCGGCGAATTCGTCAGCCACATCACTATCCCGCGCCAGCCGGACACGCTCACCTGCCACAAGCTCTCCAAGCGGTTCGACCAGGATATCTCCGCCGTCTGCGGCGCCTTCAACCTGGCCGTCAAAGACGGCGTTATGGCCGCCCCCCGCATCGCCTTCGGCGGCATGGCCGGTATTCCGAAACGCGCGACCCACGTGGAAGCGGCGCTTGACGGTCAGCCCCTTACCCCCGCCGCGCTCACCGACGCGGCAAAATCCTTGGACAAGGATTTCACCCCGCTCAGCGATATGCGCGCCTCCGCCGAATATCGCTTGCGCGCCGCCCAGGGCATGCTGCTCCGGCTCGCCGAAACCGCTCCGTCGCTCCTGGATGTTACGCCGTGAGCGTCGCCAAACCGCTCCCCCATGAAAGCGCCCGGCTCCACGTCACTGGCGCCGCCCGCTACACCGACGACATCCCGGCCCCCGCCGGTTGTCTGCATCTGGCCTTCGGCACGGCCGAGATCGCCCACGGCACCCTCGACGCGCTCGATGTCTCCGCTGTCCGGGCCGCGCCGGGGGTTGTAGCCGTGCTTACGCCTTACGATTTCGATCCGATGCCGGATTGCTCGCCCTCACTCCATGACGAGCCGCTGCTCTGCACTGGCACGATCCACTATGCGGGCCAGCCGCTCTATATCGTCATCGCCGACAACCATCTGAACGCCCGCCG
>JBCDCS010000240.1:0-4950 GCA_039181205.1 Pseudomonadota bacterium | reverse complement strand
GGTGGCGCTCTGGCCGCCGGACATCCAGGTGCAGGCGCGCCGCTGGGTGACGAACAACCTGGTTGGCGGCATGGCGCAAGATGTGACCGCAGCGCTCCGGATCGAACCGGGGCAGGAGCCCGAAACCCTGGCCAGTATGGGGTTTGACCAGGCGTCGTTCCGCTTCATGCGCTTCATGCCGCCGGCCGAAAACGCGGCGGGGGTGGTGCAGCTCGACGGTCAGCAACTGACGGCCCGGGTGGATCGCGGCGTGGTTCCCGCCCTGGCCCCCGATGAGACGCGGGGACCGGAAACGGGGCTGGCGGATATCGGTGGCAGCCGCATCGTGATCGCCGATCTGACGGACCGGCCGCCACGGGCCGCGGTCACGTTGAATGCGAACGGCGATCTGAACGATGTCTTGGCGATCCTGGACAATCGGCCCTTCCGGTTGCTGGAGCGGTTGAACCAGACGCGCAGCCTGGCATCGGGCCGGGTCGAAGCGCTGGTCGAGGCGAATTTGCCCCTGCGCCCCGGCAATGCGCCCGCCGATATCGATTGGGATGTGGACGCGGCGTTGATCGACGTGACATCCACCGATCTGGTGTCGGGCCGGACGATCCTGTCCGACCGGCTGCGCCTGACCGCGACGCCCGCGGCGGTGGAGATTGCGGGCGACGCGACCTTTGACGGTATCCCGTTTTCGGGCCGGTGGCGCCAGGCCCTGCCGCCGCGATCGACAATTCCCATCGATCCGACGGCGCCGCCCCCGCCGCCCCGCGGCTTGCCGGAACCGGCGAGCCTGTCGGGCACGATCCGGATCACGCCCGAGCAATTGGCCGACCTGGGCGTGTCGGTGGGTCCGGTCGCCTTGCAAGGCGAGGCGACGGCGCGGATCGATCTGGTCCTACCCCGGGGGCAGCCCGTTGAGTTGACGGCGTCGAGCGATCTGCTTGGCCTGGCGGCGAGCTTGCCGGTGATCGAGTGGTCGAAGGGCGCGGGGACGGCCGCGGCATTCGAGATTTCCGCCCGTTTGGGCGACGTGCCGGTGGTCCGATCGCTATCGGTGGATGCGCCTGGGCTGGCCGCCACGGGATCGATTTCGATCCAGCCGGGCGGGACGCTGGACCGCGCCACATTCAGTCGCGTGCGCACGCCCTGGTTCGATGGGCCCGTGACTTTTACCGGCCGGGGCCGGGGTGCGTCGCCCGCGATCAGCGTTCCGGCCGGCCAGGCCGATCTGCGGCTGGCGCCCTTTGGTGGCAGCGGGGGGTCGGATGGCGGTGGCAGTGGGTCGCCGGCACCGTTGGACCTGGCGCTGAACCGGCTGGCGGTGACGGACAGCATCGCCCTGACGGATTTGCGGGCCACGCTTTTGGGCGGGGCGGGCACCTTTTCGGGCCGGATCAACGGGGGTCAGGCGGTCGAGGGCGTGCTGGTTCAGCAGGACGGCAATACGGTGGTTCAGATCCGCAGCCCAGATGCGGGCGGTGTGTTGCGATCGTCGGGGCTGTTCCGTGATGCGCGGGGCGGGTCCCTGTCGCTGACGTTGCGGGGGACGGGGCAGACGGGGGTTTATGCCGGGCAGCTTCGGATCGGTGATGTGCGGATCCGCGACGCGCCGGCCTTGGCGTCGCTGCTGCAGACGCTGTCGGTGGTCGGCATCGTGGAACAGCTGACGGGTGACGGTCTGTTCTTTGCGACGGTGGAAAGCGACTTCACCTTGCGGCCGGGGGATATCGCCGTGCGGCGGGCCAGTGCCGTCGGTCCGTCCATGTCGATCACCGCCGACGGCACCTATGATATCGGGTCGCGGCAGTTGGACATGCAGGGGGTGGTTTCGCCGCTTTACCTGGTCAATGGCTTGTTCGGGGCGATTTTCTCGCGTCGGGACGAGGGGTTGTTCGGTTTCACGTATCGCCTGAGCGGCTCGGTCGATGACCCGCAGGTGGGGGTGAACCCCATGTCGATTTTGACGCCGGGGGTGTTCCGGGAAATCTTCCGCAGGCCGCCGCCTTCCTGACCGCAGGTCGGTCTGCTAGGCGGCGCGCCATGAAGCTGAGCGATTTCGATTTCGAGTTGCCGGAGGGGTTGATCGCGACGCGGCCTGCGCGGCCGCGATCTTCGGCGCGGTTGCTGGTGGTGGAGGGGGATCGGTTCCACGACCGGCGGGTGACCGACCTGGTGGAGTGGTTGCGGCCGGGAGACCGGCTTATTCTGAACGACACCAAGGTGATACCGGCGCGGCTGACTGGCGCGCGGGTGCGCGAGACATCCGATGGATCGGGGCGGGCCAAGGTCGAGTTCACGCTGACCGACCCGCTGCCCGGCGGGCGCTGGCGAGCGCTGGGCAAGCCACTTCGGAAGATGCGCGTGGGCGATCGGATCACGTTCGAGGCCGGGCTGTCGGCGGAGATTTCTGAGCTGGATGAGGGCGTTACGCTGCAGTTCGACCGGGACGGCGCGGCGCTGCAGGCGGCCTTGGATGCCGCCGGGCAGATGCCGCTGCCGCCCTACATCGCGGCGAAGCGGGCGCCGGATGCGGCGGATCGGGACGATTATCAGACGATCTGGGCGCGGCATGCGGGGGCCGTCGCGGCGCCGACGGCCTCGCTGCATTTCGATGCGCCTTTGTTGGAAGCTTTGAAAAACAAAGGGATAGAGTTCACAGAAGTGACGTTGCATGTGGGGGCGGGGACGTTTTTGCCGGTGAAGGTGGAGGACGTGACGACGCACCGGATGCACGCGGAATGGGGCGAGGTGACGCCCGAAGCAGCGGCGGCTATGGCGGCCACGAAGGCGGCGGGCGGGCGGATCATTCCGGTGGGGACCACGGCCCTGCGCTTGATCGAAACGGCGGCGCGGTCGGGAACAATCGAGCCGTTTGAGGGGGAGACGGATATCTTCATCTATCCCGGTTTCGAGTTCAAAGCGGCTGACGGGCTGATGACCAACTTCCACCTGCCGCAATCGACCTTGCTCATGCTGGTCTCGGCCCTGATGGGGCGGGAGCGGATGCTGGCGGCTTATGACCATGCAATCCGGGAGGGGTATCGGTTCTTTTCCTACGGGGACGCGTCGCTGCTGCTTCCGGGGTGAAGTGGATGTCTGATCCGGGTCTGATACACGTTTGATTTGGGTCTGACGTGGGTTTGCGCACATTGAGGGGGGCTGGCTGCTCGATGGTGTGTTTGGGGTGCGTGCGGTTGCAGAGAATGTTCAGAGGGTGGAGAGGGCTCGGAGCGGTTGTTCCCCTTTCGCCCCGGACCGGACTCAAGCCCGCAGGGCGCCGGTCCATCGCCGGCCCCCCCGGCCCGGCGATTTGGTTCGTGTGAGCGTAAAGCTTTGAGCTTATCCGGGTGTGGCAGGGATAAAGTGCCATAGCCGAACAGTCGGATCGCCGAACTGCGGCCCGGCAATGGATCGGCTTTCACCCAGCAGTCAAATGGCCGGTTAAGACCATGGCTTTCTGCTTTTCGCACGAGTTGAATTCCGGGGATTTGACTGCGTGGGTGGCTCAGAAGGTGGGGTTTTGGAGGGCGCGGGGAGATGGGGTGGAACCCCATCCTACGGGGGCGGATTTCGTGGGGCCCGCGTGGGATGAATCCCGTCCTGCAGGATGTCGTTTTCAGTCTAGACGGGCGGTCAGGCCGGGCGTAGCGGCGGGTTGAGAGACGCTCCTCCGAGGCCCGCCGATGTTCGCCGTGATCCGCAATTCCTGGGCCCTGCTTTTGGGCATCACCCTTCTGATGATGGGCAACGGGATTCAGAGCACGCTGCTCGGTGTCCGCGGTGAATTGGAGGGGTTCTCGACCCAGGCCATGTCCATCGTCATGGCGGGGTATTTCGCGGGCTTTCTGCTGGGATCGCAACTGGTCCCGCCGCTGATCCGGAAGGTGGGGCATGTTCGGGTCTTCGCGGCTTTGGGGTCTTTGGCCAGCGCGGGGCTGATCCTCTACCCGGTGCTGACCCAATGGGTCAGTTGGACGGCCTTGCGCCTGTTGCTCGGGTTTTGCTTCTGCGGCGTCTACATCGTCGCCGAAAGTTGGCTGAACAACACCACCACCAATGACACGCGGGCGCGCGCCCTGTCGCTTTACATCATCGCGCAGATGGTGGGGATCGTGGCGGCCCAGGGGATCCTTGCGGCTGGCGATCCGAGCGGGTTCGTCTTGTTCATCGTGGTCTCGGTCCTGGTGTCGCTGAGCTTCGCGCCGATCCTGTTGTCGGCCACGCCAATGCCGCCCTTCGAGTCTGCGAAGCCGCTGTCGCTTGCGGATATCTATCGGGCGTCGCCGCTGGGTTGCGTGGGCGTGTTACTCTTGGGCGGCGTCTTCGCGGGCCTTTACGGCATGTCCGGTGTCTACGGCGCGCAGGCTGGGCTGGGTTTGACGCAGATCGCGATCTTCGCGTCGGCGATTTCGGCCGGCGGGCTGATCTTGCAATATCCGCTTGGTTGGCTGGCGGACCGCGTGGATCGGCGGCGGCTGATCCTCATCGCGGCGTCGGCGTCGGCGCTGATCAGTCTGGTCGGCTGGCTGGGGATCGGCGGGTTCTGGGGGCTGGTCGTGGTGATCTTCATATATGGCGGCCTGGCGAACCCGATTTACGCCATGCTGCTGGCCTATACCAACGATTACCTGGAGCCCGATGACATGGCCGCGGCGTCGGCACGGCTCTTGTTTCTGAATGGGTCGGCTGCGACGCTGGGACCGCTGGTCGCGGGATGGCTGATGCAGACGATCGGACCGGGCGGGTTCTTTGCCTATCTGGCAACCCTGATGGCGGCCTTGGCGGGCTATGCCGCCTGGCGGATGACGCGGCGGCCGACCTCGGCTGTGGCTGAAGGCGAAGATGCGGCACAATTCGTCGCCGTAGCGCCGATTGCAATCACACCTGTGACAATTGGGTCAATGGTCGAGGAGTGGGAGGAACAAATCGCGACGGAGGAGGAAGACTCGGCGTGAATTC
>JBCDCS010000239.1:0-4983 GCA_039181205.1 Pseudomonadota bacterium | reverse complement strand
CAACCGCGCCGCCGCGTCGCCCATGGCCCGGCATTGCGCCAGCAACATGCCGCCCTCCGGCGTCAGCACCAGCCGCTTGCCGACCCGGTCGAACAGGATCACGCCCAGCTCCGCCTCCAACGCCGACACCTGCCGCCCCAAGGTCGGCTGGGTCTGCCGCAACGCGCGCGCCGCTGCGGAAAGCGAACCTTCCTCCGCTGTCGCCAGGAACGCGCGGATGTGATTCCAGTCGAAATCGATGACGTCCCAATTCATACTTTTTTGCATATCAGAACGCCATATTTTCACAATCGCCATGCGTTTTCGCATGGTTTACGCCCGCGGTGAAAGGAAACGACCATGACCCAAGCCGCCCATTTCTGGAACCGCATCGCCCATCGATACGCCGAGAAACCGATCCCGAATCCCGATGCTTACGAGGCCACCCTGACCCGGATCGCATACTATCTCGGGTTGCAGGATGACGTGTTGGAACTCGGCTGCGGCACGGGCAGCACCGCGCTGCGGTTGGCGCCGTCCGTGGGGCACTATACCGCCACCGACATCGCCCCGATCATGATCGACATCGCCCGCGACAAGGCGGCCGAGACACAAGCGGGAAACCTGACGCTAGACGTGGCAGAACCCGGATCGGACATCCTGTGGGGACGCAAGTTCGACGTCGTTCTGGCGTTCAACCTATTCCACCTGCTGCCCGATCCCGCAGCCGGGCTCAGACACGGCTACGATCTGCTGCATCCCGGCGGCTATCTCGTCACCAAGACCCCCTGCCTGGGCGGGCTCGGCCTCAAGACCGCGGGGTTCCGCGTGATGATCGGCGGGATGAAGGCCATGGGCTTCGCACCGCACGTCTCCTTCCTGGACCACCGCACCTGGCTGGCGGAGTTTCGGGCGGCGGGCTTCGACGTGGTGGAACGCGGCAGCTATCCCATGGGCTCGTACAACCGCTTCGTCGTCGCCCGTAGACCCGAATGAACCTTACCGGTCCGGCAGGGGGATGTGCTCTGCATCATCCCCCGGCGGCAACTGGAACCGGCCGTGGGCCCAGTCGCCCGCGCGCCAGGCTTCCTTGGCCGCATCGATCCGGTCGCGGGACGACGCCACGAAATTCCACCAGATATAGCGCGGCCCCTCCAGCGTATCGCCCCCGAGCAGCATCAGACGCGCGCCCCCGGGCCCAGCCTTGACCGATAGCCTGTCGCCGGGCCGGAACACCATCATCCGGCCCGCTTCGAACGTCTCACCCCCGACCACGACCGACCCGTCCAGCACATAGACCCCCCGATCCTCATGGTCGTCCGGCAACGGGATGGCCGCGCCGCTTTCCAGCGTCACATCAGCGTAGAACATGCGGCTCGCCGTCTCGACCGGCGCCCGCTCGCCCCAGGCATCGCCCAAGATCAGGCGGACATGCTTTCCCTCCGCCTCCAACTCCGGCAAGACATCCTTGGGCGCGTGTATGAAATCGGCCGCACGATCCTCTTGCTCGGCGGGCAACGCCACCCAGGTCTGGATGCCGAACAGCGCCTTGTCTTGATCACGATAATCGCCATCCATCCTCTCGGAATGGGTGATGCCGTGGCCCGCGACCATCCAATTCACGGCGCCCGGCTCGATCCATTGATCGGTGCCCAGGCTGTCGCGATGATGGATTTTCCCTTTCAACAGATAGGTGACCGTCGCCAAGCCGATATGCGGATGGGGCCGTACGTCGATGCCCTGTCCGGTCAGAAACTCCGCCGGTCCCATCTGATCGAAGAAAATGAACGGGCCCACCATCTGCCGCCTCGGCGCTGGCAAGGCGCGGCGGACCTCGAAGCCACCCAGATCGCGCGCCCGGGGCACGATCAGTGTTTCGATGGAATCGACGGCATCGCCAACGGGGCAATCGGGATCGAGTATCGGGTTCCAGCTCATGGGTTGCGTCCTCACGGAAAGGCGTCTGGACCCTGAAATAGCCGATCCTTCAGCCGGCTGCATCCCAGGCCGGCGCACCGATCCTGTGCAAGGACGCTAGACCTCGGTCGCCAGAACGCGCAGCCGGTCGGTGATCCATTCTAGGTCGTCTTGCTGGTTCGGCGTCAGGGTCGGGCCGAACTCGGCACGCGCCTGTTGCAGAAGCGACTGCGCCAGGTCCAGCGCAAGCCACCCCGCCAAGACAGGGGACCGGTCGGCTGAAACGGTGACCAGGTCAGTCACCCGGTCCCGCAGGTCTTTGGCTTTATCGTCGCGAAGGGGCATCAGACTGTTCTACTGGACGGGGGGAAAGAAACGATCAGAATTGGTGATCCGCAGATCAAGCAAACTGGTCATGGTTATGGCGAAGTGCTGGGTAGATGACCCCCGGCGAGCCTGGCGGAGGCCGATCGGAGGCCGACGATCACAGCGCCAGCCTCCGATCACACGGGCCAATCTGCGCCAGTAGGACTGACCCGTGATCCTGTTGGAACGAAAATCGCGATGTCCGCCGGGAGGGTGGCTTGCCGGTCCAAGCCAGGCTCCGCAAGGCGATCTCACTCAGGCGAGGGGCGCAGAAATGGTGGGTGGTGAGGGGCTCGAACCCCCGACATCCTCGGTGTAAACGAGACGCTCTACCAACTGAGCTAACCACCCGCCGGAACAGACGGCTATCGCGTCGGAACAATGGCCGCAAGTCGCGGAACGCGGCGAGTAGGTCGGGCTGTATCATGAGGGGGAGGCAAGTTTACTAATACGACGGTCCGGATCACTTAATCCTTCCCAAAGGTCAGGTCTTGTCCCGCACCTGCGGGACAGACCATCACCGGAAATGCGCTAGCGGCCAAGCGGCTTCTGGACTTAGGTCAACATAGTCTCCGCATCATCAGTGACGCGGAACACGACGCCTTGGACATCGGACAGACGGTCCCACTCCTTCGGCGGCAGACCGGCCAGACAGCCACGCAACCCGACCGCCACGACGCCATGGGTCACCAAGATCGCCCGGGGCGGGCACCGCGCCAAGAAAGCCTCCAGGCGACCCGTGAACGCCGCCAGAGTTTCACCGCCCGGCGCCTCGAATTTCCAGCCGAGCCCGGGCGTTGGATCGACGTCGGCAAGCAAACGCCCTTCCCAGGCACCCAGTTCAATCTCGCGCAGATCGGGGGCCAGGTGCGGTCGCAGACCGGCCAAGGCAGCCGTCGCGCGGGCCCGGCCCTGGGGGCTGCCGAACACCGGTCGCCCGCCCCCCAACGCCCGCAGGATCGCCCCCTGCCGCGCCGCCTGCACCCGGCCCAAAGCCGTCAGCGGCGCGTCCAGACTGCCCTGCAGCCGACCATCCCAGTTCCACGTGGTCTCCCCATGGCGCAGGATGAGCAGATCACGCATCGCCAAGCGCCTGGAGAGCGATCAAGCGGTCCGGGATGAGAAGGGTTGGAGGATAAGAGATGGGAACTCCCGGCGTCATCGATATGGACGGAGCATCCCATGGAGGCTGGTCATCCGATCCGTCAGGAGGGCCTAGCCAATAGGTCAATCCGGCTCAAGCCGGGCCGCTGAACCGGGAACACAGAAGACCGAACGATCCGGTCTCCTACGCCCCCGGTTTCAGCGGCCGAAGCGACGCGCCCTACACGAAGATGAAGTCGTCGGCAAAGGGCCGGTCCGCATCCGTCGCCGTCCCGTCAATGAACATCTGCGCCGTCTCAAACGCACTTGCGCCGACATCCCGGCCCAAGGCGCGCCCGTTCACATCGCCGTCGTCGAAATGGATTCCGCCGAACAGCCGCGACAACCCGGCCTGATCCGCAGCATCGCTGAAGGTGTCCCATGCCAGCGTCACTTCGTCTTCGGGAACACCCTTTTCGAACTGGATCGTGTCCGGCGCGAATGTGACCGACCCGCCGAAGTCGTCCGATCCCGTCACCAGGCGCAGCACCTCGGCCCCGGCCGCCGAAAAGGCCGAGTGACCGGAGGTATATTCCGCAAATGGCGGCGACGGGTCCGCCCCGGGTCGCTGGAAGGTAATGAAGTTCTCGGCCAGGATCGTCTGCGTCCCGCGCCCGGTCCCATCGGCATTGAACCCACCGAATGCCTCGATCACTCAACCCGCTTCGCCGGTGTTTTCGTCGACGCCCAACTCGCCAATCAGACCGAGTTCACCCAGATCGCGGATCACGCGGACCGGCCGGGCGTAGTCGTATTCCACCTTGGCCTGCCAGGTCGCGATGCCCGCATCCATCACCGCGTTGGACATGCTCAGGAACATCTTGGCGTCCTGGTCCAGCGAATGATCGTCGCGGGCCGAGACATATTGCGCGAACGCCATGAATGTCCCCGGCGGGAACGCCGTGCCGCCGCCATCTTCCATGAATTCGGCGATGATCTTCTCTTCGTCGGTCAGGTTTGCCGAATAGTCGATCACCTCCTCGGCCTGCTCGATGAATTCGGGGTTGATGACGGTGCCGATCAACGCCCGGCTCACCGCGATGGTGTCGCCTGCGGCATAGGTCGTGCCATCGATGGTCACGGCCTGGCTTAACGTGATGTCCTGCGCATCGAGATCCAGCGTCGAACCTTCGAAGGCCTCGGTGAAGAACGGCTTGGGCGCGACCGGCAGGACCGCTGAAAAGTCGGTGCTGCCGTCGGCGTTCTTCGGCAATCCGAAGCCCTCGACCTCCAGCCAATGGGGGGTCAGGAAGGTCTGCTCCGAGTTCCCATCTTCGGGGTCGAGCGGCACGTTTTCCCGGGTCCAGCGCGTGATGTCGTTGATCTCCAGCGGGCTGGGATTGACCGGCGTGTACCCCGTCGTGTCGGCATAGCCGCCCGCCTGGTTGGCACCATCATCGAACCGCAAGGCCAACATGTCTTCGGCCGCATCGATGCCGATTTCGGCGGCGAGGCTGCCGTCATCCTCCATCGCATAGCCGAGGCGCGTTTCCATCACCTCGCGGTAGAGATCTTCCTGTTCCGGAAAGAGATCGCGCAGCACCGTGATCGCCGCGAAGCTCATGGCCTTGGCCTTAT
>JBCDCS010000238.1:0-5043 GCA_039181205.1 Pseudomonadota bacterium | reverse complement strand
GCGATGTGGCACACATCCCCTCGGTGGCCATGACCGGCGAGCGGCCGGGAAAATGGAAGTCGCGCATGGGGCCTCCGCCGTGACGTCCGCGCGACGCTAGGGCTTAGGCGGGATGATGCCAATCCTTAACGAAACGTCGCCGGGCGAAGCACCGGACCTGTCGCGCGGCTGTCGCACCTGCACAGCTTTTGGCAGGGTCACAGCGACCCTCAGACACCCGATCACGGCCCCACACCATGCTCGCGAAGCCTCAGCCACGTGGCGTCGGTCTGACCAACCCAAGACCACATACGCCTGCCCTGTCCTCCTCTTGCAACAGAACCCGTCGCCGCCCAAAGCGTCGAACCTCGACCACGCGGGCTGCACCCGTTCGGCGACCGCAAGGACGTCGTAGGTCAACAGACGCCCCTGCTGACTCCGATCCACGCGCGCCATCTGGGCTTTACCAAACCTTCAAACCCGAAAAGACGCCCACCCTCGCCGCGCAAGCCAGAACTACGCCATCTGGCCGCTGACCGGGTAACCGCCAGCCATCATCCGTCGGTTCTCGCGCCACGCAAACGACCCCACGCGCCGTCGCGCACCCTATAGCGGGATGGAGAAAATCAGCCGATTTTGCCCCCCCACATGTTCATAGGCGATGTCGCCCGCGATTTGATGAATCATGAACCATCCAAAGCCGCCTTCCGGCAGGTTGCGGATGCCCGGTTCCATCCTTGGCAGGCCAGAATCCAGCAGACACGCGAGCGGCAACGCCGCCCCGTTATCGACCACCTCCGCGCGGATCCGCGTCGCGTCGAACACCAACGTGATCTCCACCATCGTGTCGGGCCCCGTGCTTCCGTGCTCGACGATGTTGTTCAGAATTTCAGCAAGCACGAGCTCCGCATCATCCAGCCGCGCCCGATCCGCCGTCCAAGCCCCGGTTCTCAGAATGAAATCGCTCAAGAAGGCCGTGACCTCGACCGCCGTCGCCGGGAAGCTGCGGTGCAGGCGCCGGGCGGGTCGGGGCCCTGTCCTTCCCCAGTGGGATCGGGCCCCAAAATGCTGGATTGGTCGCGTCTCTTTGTTCACGGGGAGTGGCGGCCGACGGTCACGCCGCCGTCCCGTGGGGGGAGGCGGCGCCGTCGCGCAAGAGAAAAATCCGATCCATCCGGGTCAGCGTGAGCACGCGCATCACGGCGGGCGCGCAATTCGACAGCTCAAGCTCCCGACCCTCGCCAAGGCTTTTCATGACCGCCACCAGCGCGCCAAGCCCGCTGCTGTCCAGGAACTGGATATTCACCATATCCAGTAACAGCCGGCCCCCATGCCCGGCCGACAATTCGTGCACCCGTTCCTTGAACGCGACCGTGCCATTGGCATCCAGACGTTTCTCCTGGGGGGTCAGGACAAGAACATCGTCCTCCAACCTGCTCTCGATCTCCATCTCGTCCTCTCGCGGGTCTGCTGCCGCTGGCATCGGCGGCCCTTGGCTGGCAAGCTAGGGCCAAGACGTTACCAAAGGGTAAGGGTCAGACATGGAACAAGTTGTGATAGCGGGTGCCAAACGGACGCCCATGGGCGGCTTTCAGGGGGCCTTGGCGGGGGCCACGGCTTCCGAACTGGGCGGCGCGGCGATTGCCGCGGCAATGGATGATGCAGGCATCGCCGCCGACCGGGTCGAAGAGGTGCTCATGGGTTGTGTTCTGCCCGCGGGCCAAGGTCAGGCGCCCGCTCGGCAGGCGGGGTTTCACGCGGGTCTGGCCGAAGACGTCCCGGCGACCACGCTCAACAAGATGTGCGGTTCGGGCATGAAGGCGGCAATGATGGCCCATGACCAGATCGCCTTGGGCCAAACGGGTGTGATGGTCGCGGGCGGCATGGAGAGCATGACGAACGCCCCTTACCTTCTGCCCGGCATGCGGAGCGGCGCGCGGCTGGGACATGGTCAGGCAATTGACCATATGTTTCTTGATGGCCTGGAAGATGCCTATGACAAGGGCCGCCTGATGGGCACCTTCGCCGAAGACTGCGCCGAGGCCTACCAGTTCACCCGCGACGCCCAGGACGAATACGCCCTCCGGTCGCTCAGCCGGGCGCAGGGCGCGATTGCCTCGGGCGCCTTCGATGGGGAGGTCACGGCCTACAGCGTGAAGACCCGCAGAGGCGAAGACCTGGTGGTACAAGACGAACAACCCGGCACCGCGCGGCCCGACAAGATCCCCCACCTGAAACCCGCTTTCCGCAAGGACGGCACCGTGACCGCGGCCAATTCGTCCTCGATCTCCGACGGGGCGGCGGCCTTGGTCATGGCATCCGGCTCCGTCGCCGAAGCCGAGGGCCTGCCGATCCGCGCTCGCATCGTCGGGCATGCCTCGCACGCCCAAGCACCCGGGCTCTTCACCACGGCCCCCGTCCCGGCCGCCAAGAAGCTGCTCGACAGGGTCGGTTGGTCGGTGGGCGATATCGATCTGTGGGAGGTGAACGAAGCCTTCGCCGTGGTCCCCATGGCCTTCATGCACGAAATGGGCCTGTCGCCCGATGTGGTGAACGTCAATGGCGGCGCCTGCGCGCTCGGCCATCCCATCGGCGCCTCGGGCGCGCGGATCATGGTCACGCTGCTCGCCGCCATGGAAGCACGGGACGTCAAGCGCGGCGTCGCCGCCATCTGCATCGGCGGCGGCGAAGGCACGGCCATCGCGCTGGAACGCATATGAGGCGGGCAAATGGCGTCTGATCCAGACCTGGCCGAAGCCGACCATCCGTCGAGCACGGACCTAAGAGCTGACTACCCTAGCCTGCACCGCACCATCGCCGCACTCACCGAAGGCGAAGATGACATCGTCGCGCTCATGGCCACTCTGACCTGCGAACTGCACCACGCTGATGACAGGTTCGACTGGACCGGCTTCTATCGGGTCACCGCGCCCGGGATGCTCAAGATCGGTCCCTACCAAGGCGGCCATGGCTGCCTGCAGATCCCATTCGACCGGGGCGTCTGCGGCGCCTGCGCCCGCACCGGCGAGGTGCAGCTGGTGCCCGATGTGGACGCGTTTCCCGGACACATCGCCTGCGCGTCCTCCACTCGGTCCGAAATCGTCTTGCCGGTCCGGGATCGGGCCGGAACCCTGATCGCCGTACTCGATATCGACAGCGATCAGCCCGACGCCTTCGACGACCGGGATGCGCGGGAATTGGCCGCACTGCTCGACGCGGTCTTCGCCCGGTGAGACCGCTGCGAGAGCTGATGAAGACACAGGTGCGAGCCGGGGCCGTCGACTGGATCGGCATCCGACCCTCCCGCCGGGCGCCGCCCGAGGCCCTGGCAAGCGTCGCTGTGTCGGAGGACGGGCTGGACGGCGATCATGGGCGACGCGGCAAGCGGGCCATCACACTGATCCAGGCCGAACATCTTCCGGTGATCTCCGCCCTCTGCGAAATCCAGGCGACCCCGGACCGACTGCGGCGCAACCTGGTCGTATCCGGCATCAACCTGGCCACACTACGTGGGCGAGACATCCGCATCGGCTCCGCCGTGCTGAACCTTACCGGGCCCTGCGCCCCCTGTTCGCGAATGGAGGAGGAGTTGGGACCCGGCGGCTATCAAGCCGTGCGCCACCACGGCGGCTGGTGTGCCGAGGTCGTGGCCCCTGGCACAGTGGCGCTGGCCGATGCCGTGATCCCCGTCTGACCCGGACGGCCTTCGCAGTGGAAGACGAAACTGTCGACGTCCATCTCATCCGGATCGTCGGTGCCGTGTCTGGCGGTATCGATCCCTTGCCCCACCACAGACGTCGAACCCGGCTTCCGCACCCCTTTCACCACGCCATCTGTCCCAGACGTGACATCCCGGAGCGGCCTTTCGATCTTCTCCTGATCGTCCAGGATGTCCTGGTTGATGGGTCCGACGGTCGCGGCATCCACACGTCGGTTGGGGTGATGGGTCATGGCAGGTCCTATGATCGTTCTTGGCCGATAAGGCACTCCACCACCGGTAGGGAGTCCGCTCCTGGCTTGTCGACGGTCCGCATCCGCTTACCACTGACCAAGCGGCAACCTGCCCGACGATCGTCCGAAGCTCGGACAAAAAACGCCGCCCCAAATCCGCGCCGCCGCATCGGCGGTGGATGGCCAAGGGTTCAATCCCGCCGCGCCATCGGGTAGGCGGGCGCAAATCATTCCGACGGGACGCGTCCTATGAAATTCACGCTGTCATGGCTCAAGCGCCATCTGGAGACCTCCGCCTCGGTGGACGAGATCGCCGATGCGCTGACCGATCTGGGCCTGGAGGTCGAAGGCATCGAAGATCGCGGTGCCCGGCTCAAGGATTTCACCATCGGCAAGGTCGTCTCGGCCGAAAAGCACCCAGATGCCGACCGGCTCCGGGTCTGCCAGGTCGAAACCGACGAGGGCGAGAAACAGATCATCTGCGGCGCGCCCAATGCCCGCGAAGGTATCACCGTCGTGGTAGCGAAACCTGGCGTCTACGTGCCCGGCATCGACACCACCATCGGTGTCGGCAAAATCCGCGGCATCGAAAGCTTCGGTATGATGGCCTCCGAGCGGGAGATGGAGCTGTCGGACGAACATGACGGCATCATCGAACTGCCCTCGGGCGAGGTCGGGCAGCGCTTCATCGATTGGCTGGCCGAACACGACCCCGCCAAGGTCGATCCTGTGATCGAAATCGCGATCACGCCCAACCGGCCCGATGCCCTGGGCGTCCACGGGATCGCGCGGGATCTGGCCGCACGGGGGCTGGGGAGCCTCAAACCTCTGAACACACCGGTGATCGACGGCACCTTCGATAGCCCCGTCCCGGTCACCATCGACGATGACACCCTGGACGGCTGCCCGCTCTTCTGCACCCGGATGATCCGGGGCGTGAAGAACGGCCCATCCCCCGCCTGGCTCCAGGACCAACTCCGCGCCATCGGGCTCCGGCCCATCAGCTTCCTGGTCGATGTCACCAACTGGTTCACCTACGACCTGAACCGGCCGCTCCATGTCTTCGATGCCGATGTGGTGCAGGGAAACCTGCGCGTGCACCGGGCGGCAGGC
>JBCDCS010000237.1:0-5063 GCA_039181205.1 Pseudomonadota bacterium | reverse complement strand
GACACGCAGCGGATCAAATCCGAATACGTGGCTCACGCCGCCCACGGCGATACGGAGTGGCTGGGTAAAGCGGCGATTATGGGATCGTTGAGCCTGTACCTGAACTTCATCAACATGTTCATGATGCTGCTCTCGCTCTTCGGCAATCGCGAATAACACGCCGGATGATCTGGAAATTGAGCCGTCCCACCCGGGGCGGCTCTTTTCGTTCAGGTCCCCAAAATCGCCCGTGCGGCCACAATCCCATTGGGCATCGGCTGATGACCCCCACCGGGATGTTCGATCAGCCGCGCATCCGCGCCAAGGGCGGTCAGGACAGATGCTGACGCCTGCGCTCGCTTCAAGGGGATATGCGGATCCTGTTCATGGCAGGTGATCAGAACCTGGGTGCCGCTCAAGTCGTTCTCATAATCAAACGCCTTGCCTCCATGGCCGTAGAGCGCTGGATCGGGCGCGCCGTCATCCGAGGTCCCGACCAACCCGCCGGAAAAGCCGATCACCGCGCCCAGGCCAGCGCCCTGCCGGGCGGCATATTCCAGGGTCAGGCAGGCCCCCTGGCTGAACCCGACCAGAGCCACGTGGCTCCGCGGCATGCCGATTTCGGCAACCGCCGCATCGACCGCCGCCAATCCATCGGCAATCGGCGCCGCCATCTCAGCCATCGGGGCCAGAAACGATGTCGGCCACCAGGACCCGCCCGGTGCCGCCGGAGCTTCCAACGGAAGCCCCTCCAGACCAAGCGGCGCCAGCAACGGTAGCATCGACCGGGGCGACGCGCCCCGGCCGTGGATCAAGACAACGCCACCGATCCGGCTCATCCCGCGATCCTAGGCAACACCTGCTCGATCCGGTCGCGCATGGACTCGTACTTCTCGGGCAGCTTCAGGGCCTCACCCAAATGCTCCAGCGGCTCGTCCACGGTGAAACCCGGCGGGTCCGTCGCGATCTCGAACAGGATGCCGCCTGGTTCCCGGAAATAGATCGCATTGAAATATTGCCGATCGATGACTGGGGTGACCTGCATCCCCGCCTGCAGCATCCGCTCCCGCCAGTCCAACTGATCGGCATCGTCCGCAGCGCGGAAGGCCACGTGATGGATCGTGCCGGTCCCCTGCACCCCCGCAGCCGCGCCGGTCCGGCGATAGAGATCGATAACCGCGCCTCTTGCCTCGCCCGGGGCTTTCAGCCGCAGGCGCTCCGTCCCATCGGCCATCTCATGTGAAACGTCTTCGTAGCCCATGTGATCGACTAGAAGGCGATGCGTCGGCCCCAGATCGTCGAGCCACAGCGTCGCGGAATGGAACCCGCCCTTAGCAGGACCGTGATCGCCCGCCTCAGACACCAGCTCCACAGCCGCACCATCCGGGTCGGTCACGGTCACAACCGACTGCCCGAACCGCTCCACCGGTGCCGACGCCTGGGCACCACGGCCGACGGCATTGGCCACCCAATCGTCAAAGACCCGCTCCCCCACCGAATAGGCATAGGCCGACGCCATACCAGGGCCCGGACGCCCCGGCTGAGCACCGGCAAAGGGGAAGAAAGTCAGGATGGTGCCGGGATCGGCAGTCTCGTTACCGTAATACAGGTGGTACGTGCCGGGATCGTCGAAATTCACGGTCTTCTTCACCAGATGCTGGTCCATCAGCTTAGTGAAGAAATCCACATTCGTCTGGGGCGGGCCGGAGATGGCCGTCACGTGATGCAGGCCGGTGATATGCTTGGTCATGGGATCGCTCCTGATCTTGCGTTGCCGCAGAGATAAGCGATCCGCGCACATCTAAAACACGCATGGGCGCACAGGATCGGTTCAAGGCCGCAAAAGAAAACCCACCAGATGCGCCCGCCTCAGCGGCGCAGAAGCTGCCCTTCGCCCGCTGCCCGCGGCCGATGCACATGGGCCGATTGCACAAGGCCGAAGGCGAACATCAAAACCAGCATCGCCGACCCCCCGTAACTGACCAGCGGCAGCGGCACGCCCACCACCGGCGCCAGGCCCATCACCATGGACATGTTCACCGCGAAGAACAGGAAGAACGCTACCGCGACGCCCAGCGTCACCAAAGCCGCATAGCGATCCTTCTGGCGCAGCGCCGAGATCACGCAGAACGCGATGATCAGCAGATAGAGCGCCAGCAATGACACCCCCCCGATCAACCCGAATTCCTCGGCCAGCGTCGTGAAGATGAAATCCGTGTGTTTCTCCGGCAGAAAATTGAGCCGCGCCTGGGTCCCCTGCATGAACCCCTTCCCGGTCCACCCGCCGGAGCCCAGCGCGATCTTCGATTGAGTGATATGGTAACCAGCCCCGAGCGGGTCGGATTCCGGGTCGAGGAACGTGTCGATGCGGCGGAACTGATAATCCTTGATCAGCTGCCACTCGGTCCCCCGCGACTGCAGAACCGTCGTCACCAGCGCAGCCGCCCCGGTCACCACCGTCGCGAAATAGGCCCAGTGCACACCGGCCAGGAACATCACGGCCCCGCCCCCCGTCAGCAACAGGATCGACGTGCCCAGATCAGGTTGCTGGATCACCAGGAAAACCGGCAGCATGATCAGGATGATCGGGACCAATACCCATTGTGGACGGGACACTTTGGTGGCGGGCAACCAGTCGTAATAGGCTGCCAGCATCATCACCAGCGTGACCTTCATCAGCTCCGAAGGCTGCAAGCGCATGAACCCCAGATCGATCCAACGCTGGGCCCCGCCGCCCGTCACACCGATGAACTCCACGGCCAGCAGAAGCACGATGGTCGATGCGTAAGCCAAGGCGGACACGTTGCGCCAGAACCAGATGGGGATCATGGCCACGATGAACATGCCCGCCAGACCCAGGGCGAAGCGCTGCATCTGCGGCTCGGCCCAGAACCAATTGCCGCCAGCCACCGAATAGAGCACCAGAAAGCCGATGCAGGACACCGCCGTGATCAAAAGGACCAGGGCCCAGTTCAGCGCCAGGACCTTCTGCAGACCGGTCGGCGTTCGCGCGACGTTGTATTCCAGAAAGCTCACGCCTGAATCACTCCGGTGCCGCCCGTTAGATCGCGACGGAACGTCAGGGAGGAGAAATACTCTTCCATCGCTTCGCGCTGCGAGCTCGGATAGGCCTCTAGCGGCGGCAGGCCGCCATTCAGCGCATAAAGCATCACATCCCGTGCCACGGGCGCCGCCGCGCGTGAACCGCCGCCGCCATGTTCCACCACCACGGCCACCGAATATTTCGGATCATCGTAGGGCGCGTAGCCCACGAACAGCGCATGGTCCCGGCGCCGCCAGGGCAAATCCTCGTTTCGGAACACGCCCCGCGCACGTTCTTCCCGGGTGATGTTGCGCACCTGGCTGGTGCCCGTCTTTCCGGCCCATTTCATGCCCGCGAAGTCGAAGCGCGACCGACCGGCCGTGCCACCGGGCGAATTCACGACCTGGTACATGGCGTCGCGGTTCAATTCGAGCCAGGACCGGGGCAGGTCCAACGGCCCCTTCACGCCCGAGGGCTGCTGAACGCCGTCGATGGACCGCACCAGGCGCGGCTCGATCTCCAAGCCGGACGCGATCCGCGACGTCATCACCGCCAATTGCAACGGCGAGGTCAGCACGAAGCCCTGCCCGATCGACACGTTGATCGTATCGCCCACCGTCCAGGCTTCGCCCCGCCGCGTTTCCTTCCATGTCCGGGTCGGGATCAACCCGTCCGAAACCGACGTCATCTCGATATCGTAGGCCTTGCCCAGCCCCAACTTGTGGGACATGGCGCTGATCCGATCGATGCCGACACGTCTGGCCAGTTCATAGTAATAGACGTCGCAGCTTTCCCGCAGCGACTTCGCCAAATCGACGCGACCGTGCCCGCCCCGCTTCCAGCAGTGGAAACGGCGGTTCGACACGTTCAGGAACCCGCGGCAGCCGATGGTTTCGTTCGGCGTAACTTCCCCGGCTTCCAAGGCCGCCATCAGCGTCACCATCTTATAGGTGGACCCCGGCGGATAGAGACCCTGGACGATCTTGTTGTGCAGCGGCCGGTGGTCATCGTCCCGCAGAACGGAAAAATCGGGCACGCTGATGCCAGATACGAACAGGTTGGGATCGTAAGACGGACTGGACACGGCGGCCAGCAAGTCGCCGTTTCGCACATCCATCACCACGGCCGCGGCACTTTCCGTCCCAAGCCGCGCTTGGGTGAAGTTCTGCAACGCCGCGTCGATGGTCAGCTGCACATCCGCGCCGGGCGTGCTCGGCGTGCGATCCAACTCCCGCATGATGCGGCCGTTCACGTTCTGCTCCACCCGGCGAATGCCGGCGGTTCCCCGCAGCGACTGCTCCAGCCGCCGCTCGGCTCCGATCTTCCCGATCTGGAACTGCGGCGTCATCAGCAAACCATCGGGGTCCGGCTCCCGCTCCAGGTCGGCCTCCGACACCCGGCCCACATAGCCCACCACATGGGAATAATCCTGGCCGAACGGATAGGCGCGGCTCAACCCGACTTCCGGCGTGATCCCCGGCAAGGACGGCACATTGACGGCGATGACAGACAGTTCCTCCCAAGACAGCCGGTCGGCCAGGGTCACCGATTGGTGGGGCCGCTGGTCCATTTCTCGCAAGGCCCGCTGGAGCTTCGCCTCATCCATGCGGACCAAAGCACGCAAATCGGCGATGACCTTGTCCACATCATCGGCGTCCTCACGGATCATAGAGACGCGATAAATCTGTTCGTTGCCTGCGAGCATCCGTCCGTTGCGGTCATATATGACCCCGCGCGCAGGCGGGATCAGCCGGATCTTGATGCGGTTTTCGTCGGCCAGAAGCTGGAATTTGTCCGCCTGATCCACCTGCAATTGCTGCATTCTGGCGGTCAGGACGCCGCCAAAGGCCAGCATCAGCCCGCTTGACACGGCGGCGCGGCGCGTGATGCGGCGGGACGACAGGGCCTGTTCTTGCGCGGTGCGTTTCATCGATCTCGGTCCTCAGGACATTCAGGCGCGGGTGCCCAGCGTATCCAACTCACCCGGGGCCAAGCGGCGGACCCCGATCATCTGCGAAAATAGGGCCACGAAGGGGTACAG
>JBCDCS010000236.1:0-5084 GCA_039181205.1 Pseudomonadota bacterium | reverse complement strand
TGACCGCGTTGGTCAGTTGCTGGGAGTAAGATGGGGTTCCACCCCATCGCCCACATCGGCGCAGGGATTGTTGCGACGGGGCCGGGCGGACGCTTTAGTTGACCCAGAACCGGCGGGTGAACAGCACGAAGACCACGACCAATTCCAGCCGTCCGATCAGCATGGCGGCCGAGAGCAGCCACTTAGCTGTGTCGTTGAGCGGCGCGAAATTGCCCGAGGGTCCAATGGTTGGGCCGAGGCCGGGGCCCACATTGGCGATGGCCGTGGCGGCGCCCGAAACCGAGGTGATCAGATCCAGACCGGTCAGTGCCAGGGCCGCCGAAAACACCCCGAGCGTCAGGACGAACAGCATAAAAAAAGCCATCACCGAGGACAGAACGTCATCTCCCACAGTGCGACCGGCGTAGCGCGGACGGAAGATGCCGTGGGGCGAGTGGATCCGCTGAACCTGGGATTTCACGGCCGCGAAGAGGATTTGATAGCGGAAGATCTTCACCGAGCAGGAGGTGGAGCCGGCGCAGCCACCGATCAGGCCGATGAAGAAGAAGAGAACCACCAGGAAGCTGCCCCAGGTCATGTAGTCGGCGCTGGCATAGCCGGTCCCCGTGAGGATCGACGCGATGTTGAAGAGCGACTGCCGCAGCGCCTGTTCCAGCGGGACGCCGTCGACCAAAGCCAGTGTGCCGGTGACCATGGCCACCAGCAGAAACACAGTCAGCAGGAAGGCGCGGACCTGGCTGTCGTTCAGGAGCGGCGTGCCGTGGCCGTTTAGAAGCTGGATATAGAGAACGAAGGGCAGGGCGGCCGCCAGCATGAAGACGGTGGCGATGTATTCGATGGGGCCCTGGAACACCCCGAAACTGTCGTCATAGTTGGCAAAACCGCCGGTGGAGACGGTGGTCATGGCGTGGGTGACCGCGTCAAAGGCCGACATGCCGGCGGCGCCGTAGGCCAGGGCGCAGAGCGCGGTAATGGTGACGTAGATCGCTGAGATCGTGGAGGAGATTTCGGCGGCGCGGGGCAGGACCTTCCCCATCGTGTCGAACGCTTCGGAACGGAAGATCTGCATGCCGCCCACGCGCAACTCGGGCAGGAAGACCATGGCCACGACGATGACGCCGATGCCGCCGAACCATTGCAGCATGGCCCGCCAGAGCAGGAGCCCCTGGGGCAGATCTTCCAGCCCGTTCAGGACGGTGGATCCCGTCGTGGTCAGGCCCGACATGGCTTCGAAGAAGGCGTCGGTATAGGTCGAACCGGTGGCGCCGATCAGGAATGGCAGGGCGGCAAAGATCGGTAGAGCCAGCCAGACGCCGGTGGTCAGCATGAAGGTCTGCTGCAGCGAGAGCCGGTCGCGGACCGCGTTCGACGTGGCAAGTGACAGACACATGCCCACGAGCCCGGTGATCAGACCCGCTTCCACGAAGGCTGGCCAATGGCCGTTTCCGGCGACCAGATCGGCGGCCATGGGCACGACCATGGATACGCCGAGGCACATCAGCAGAAGGCCGATCACATAGGCGACTGGGCGCGGGTCAAGCATCGGATCGGTGTCGGGCGAAGGTCAGAGCCTGTCAAGCGGCGCGGCGCCTGCCGGATTGGCTCACGGCGAGGCCAGTTGCGATGAGCGCCAGTGCCACGAAGAACCGGCCGGGCAGCTCTTCCGACAGGACGGCCCAGCCGAAGATCATAGACCAAACAGGGACTTGATAGTTCACCAGGGTCATGAAGCTGGGTCCGGCCGTGCGGATCACCTGCACCCTGAGAAGCGCAGCGAGGCCCGTGGGGATCAGACCGAGGAAGACGATCGCGCCCATGACCAACGGATCGGCGGGGCCGGGCACGCCCTCGGTCAGGAGCATGGCTGGGATCAAGAGAATGGCGCCGACCACAAGAGACAGGGCTGAGAGCCATATGCCATCGACCGGCGGGCAACGGCGGGTGGCGATCGAGCCGAAGGCATAGCAGACGGAGGCGCCGATGCAGGCGAGGCGGCCCAGGGCTTCCAGATCGCCGCCGCCGGCCGCGGTGATGCCCGGGCCCAGCAGAACGAGGGCGCCGATCAGCCCCAGACCAAAGCCACCCAACTTGCGCCAGCTGAGCGTGTCGCCGGGGACGAGCCAATGGGCGAGCGGCAATACGAAGAGCGGCAGCACCGCCATGGACAGCCCGGCAAAGGCCGAAGGGACGTGCTGCTGACCCCAGGCGAGCAGAAAGAACGGCAGGGCGGAGGTCAGGATGCCGATGGCGGCCACGAAGGCGATCAGGGACGGCGTGAATTTGGGAGCCGGCCGACCGAACGCCACGGCCAGCGCCAGCAGGGCTGCTGCGCCCAACGTGGTGCGCGCGCAGGCGACGGTGACGGGGCCATAGCCTCGGAGCGCGATGGCGACGATCATGAACGTCCCGCCCCAGATCAGGCCAAGCAATATGATCGACGCCCAGTTCGCGGTGGTAGGACGTGAGATCGGGGCGTCTGCCGTCACCATCGCGGAGAGCCTGCCCGTGCGCGTCCGCCAGGTGTCATGCAATCGATCATGTACCGCCCCTATCCGGCTCTTCGTGTCCGGACCAGGGGGCGGGTCATCTGGATCGCCGGGAAGTCGATGCCGGGCGCGAGCGGAACGGTGACTTCACCCTGCATCTGAAAACCGAGAGCTCGGTAGAATGGCACGGCGGTGCGCGTCGAGATACATTCCAACAACGTGATTCCAGCGGCGCGCGCCTGGCCCATGGCGGCTTCCAGCACGGCCCGGGCATGGCCTTCGCGCAGACGATCGGGGTTGGAGACCACGTGGCGGATATGGCCGCGGCCCCGCCTGCCGCGGCCCCTCGGGGCCTGCGCCGTCCAGCCGCCGGCGGCCAGCAGGACGCCGTCTTCTTCGGCCAGCCAATAGGTGCCCGACGTCAGAAGGGCGGGTTGCGCCCGGCTGATCCGCGGCAGCGCCGTCACAAGGACCGAGGGTGGGTAATCCGGCGCAAGCAAGCGCGGATAGGCCTCGGCCAGCAGGGCATCGACGGCGGGGATATCGGCGCGGGTCGTGGGGCGGAGGATGGGCATGGGACGTGTCCAGAACAAAAAAGAAGGGGCCGCGCAGGTCGCGCGGCCCCTCGAAAAACCTGTCTGGCTGGATCGCGGCCGGGTGGCCTACTTGATCTTGCCTTCCTTGTATTCGACGTGCTTGCGCGCGACCGGGTCGTACTTCCGTACCACCATTTTCTCGGTCATGGTGCGGGCGTTTTTCTTCGTCACATAGAAGTGGCCGGTGCCGGCGGAGGAATTCAGCCGGATCTTGATCGTGGTGGGCTTTGCCATCGTGTGTCTCCTGCGTCGGCTCGGGCGGGCGGCGGGCCGTTCGCCCGCAACGGGTTGTCGTGCGCCACGCCCGGGAAATCCGGGAAGCTGTGTTCTATCCACTTGACGGGGGCTGTCAACCTCTGGGCCGGCGGGGTATTCGGCGCCATGGCCGAGCCTCTGCGATATACTTATCTCGACATGCCCATCGGGCCGCTCTTGCTGGCCGCCGACGAGATCGGGCTGGCGCGGGTATCGTTTCCCACCGGTGACAGGACCGTGCGGCCAGGGCCGGATTGGGTGGAGGATGCGGCGCCTCTGCAGGCGGCCATCGCGCAGCTTCAGGCCTATTTCGCCGGGGAGTTGACGGTTTTCGACATGGCGTTGTCGCCCGGCGGGACGCCGTTTCAGCGCCAGGTCTGGTTGACGTTGCCCGAGATCGGCTTTGGCGAAACGGCCACCTATTCCGAGATTGCCGCCCGGATCGGGCGCCCGAAGGCCAGCCGGGCGGTTGGCGCGGCCAATGGCGCGAACCCGCTGCCCATCGTGCTGCCATGCCACCGGATCGTCGGCGCGGATGGGTCGCTGACGGGGTTCGGGGGCGGTTTGCCGGTGAAGCGGTTTCTGCTGACCCATGAGGGTCGGGCACCCGCGCAGGCGGAGCTTTTTTAGGGTTCGAGGCAGACGGTGCGGGGCGATGGCTAAGTCGATCTTGGGCCAAAGCTGGACGTCCACCTCCGATGTCCGAACCGATCCGTTGACAGGCCGCGGTAGGGCGATCCAGCGATCATGCTTGGGAACTTTATCTCTGCCGCATCCGAAGAAGCTCAAAGCGATGCGCTTCCAGCAGCCAGATCGCCGTGCCGGGGGGCGGTCGCCAGGGGAGCGCCACTGGTTCGAGAACCCCTGGCGACGCGACGGACCGGTGCCCTGCGGGCTTGATTCCGGTCCGGGATGGTGCGGGACAGTCGGGATCAGGCCAGCAGGATATCTACGGGTTTTGTAGACTGCCGTCGCTACATCCAAAGAATAGCTTACCAACTCGGGTTCGATCCCAGAACGAACCTGTTCTTTTGGGTCGATCCGACGCGCTTGGAAGGCCGCTAGGCCAAGTCCAAAGCAGTCGATCTCCGTAGGTTTGATCAGGGGATGCCCAGGGCGTCGACTGCCCTCAGGCGGCCCGGAGTGTGACGCGGATACCGTCGCCATCGGGTTGCAGGATGGCGGTGCAATGCCCGGCGCCGTCACCCAGCAGATAATCGAGCGCCAGATCCCGGCGCATGGCGATTCCGGCCCGGGCGGCACGAAGGGCGGAGTTGATGCCGTCGCGGGCTTCGTGCAGCCAGAGGCAGGAAAACGGCAGGCCGACCAGGTCATCACCAGGCGCGAAGCCCAGATGCATCAGGAAGGCTGTGTCCAAGCGGCGCATCCGGCCGGTTTCATCCAGGTGGGCTGTGCCCGGCTGTTTGGATAAGGCAACTGGGCTGAGTGTCTCGCCCTCGGCAGCTTCGATCTTTGGCATGACATCCCCACGGCTAGCCCTTTCCCCGCAAGAAGAATGGCGGGCAGGTCCGACTTTTCAAGCCCGCTCAGGTCAGGAAGCTGCTGCGGGGGGCCTGTAAGCCGGATTCTGTCCAGGGTTTCCCCTTGGGCGACCATTCCTCTCGACCCCCGGTTGCCCGGAGACCTGAAGCTGCCAACCCGGACCGCCGGGGCGAAGCGGCCCCATGATGCGATCCCTATTCGGCATTGCTCCCGGTGGGGCTTGCCATGCGGAAGACGTTGCCGC
>JBCDCS010000235.1:0-5090 GCA_039181205.1 Pseudomonadota bacterium | reverse complement strand
CTCGGGCGGATAGACATAGGTGTTCCGCACCATGAATTCCTTCAGGATATCGTTCTGGATCGTCCCCGACAGGGCGGATCGCTCCACCCCCTGCTCCTCTCCGGCGACGATGAAATTCGCCAGGATCGGGATCACCGCCCCATTCATCGTCATGGACACCGAGATCTTTTCCAACGGGATCCCATCGAACAGGATCTTCATGTCCTCGACCGAGTCGATGGCCACGCCCGCTTTGCCCACATCACCGACGACGCGCGGGTGATCGGAATCGTACCCCCGGTGCGTCGCCAGATCGAAGGCCACCGACACGCCCTGCTGCCCCGCCGCCAGGGCCTTGCGGTAGAACGCGTTCGATTCCTCGGCTGTCGAAAACCCCGCATATTGCCGGATCGTCCAGGGCCGCCCGGCATACATCGTCGCTTTCACCCCCCGGGTGAACGGCGCCTCGCCCGGCAACGTCCCCAGATGGTCCACATCCGCCAGATCGGCCTCTGTATAAACGGGGGCCACATCGATCCCCTCCAACGTCCGCCACGTCAGGTCATCGACCGAACGCCCGCGCAACTCCGACTCAGCCAGCCGTTCCCATCTGCGGCGAGGATGGTCTGCATCGCTCATCTCGAAGTCCTTTCTCCGGGCGGGGCGCGGGGCGCGCACCGGGGTCGTGATACGTGGCGATACCGCCCGCACCACCCCGAAGCCAAGCCACATCTTCGGCATGGATGGCACGCAAATCGGCCCGCGCATCGGGGTCGAAGGGGGCATAGCGATCGCCAAGCCCCGGCAACGTCCCGACCCAGCCTTCTTCCCACAGACGGGCGCGGAGCGCCATCACGCTCGGCGTCGCATTGAGGACCGGCATCTTCGCCCCATCGGGCACGACCCCCGTCAGCAAGGCGAACAACAGCCCCAGGTCGTCGGCCCAATCCTCGCTGGACCAGACCGTCAGTTCGGCCTCCGGGAAGGCCGCCGCCACGTCTTCGATCACCCGCCGCCAGGTTCGACGGCCACGCATCACGGCCTCCAACGTCGCCCTGTCGGGCGGGGCGAACCCACGGTTCATCTGGAAGGCGAAGGCGCTGGCCCACCAGGTATCGGGGCTGCGAATACTGATCCAGATACGATCCACGCCCGGGACGGCGCCCCGCAAACGGCGCAACCGCGCCTGGACCGATGGATAAAGGCGCCCCAGCAGGACGTTTTCGCGCAGCCCGCCCAGCAGGTTCGCATCGGAAATGATCAGCCGCGCGACGTCATCCCGGGCCAGATCGCTGCGCCGCAAGGACACCCGGCCCGCACTCCGCGCGGCCTTCGCATCCGGCCGCCCACCGGCCCGCCCCGGATCGCCCATCACCCCCGCCATCAGCTTGGACCGGGTGCGCTCCGGCCCCCAGACCACAACCCCTTGATCCCGCAGCGGATCGGCATTGGTCGCCAGCAGGTGCTGCAGGCTAGCCGTGCCCGTACGATGGGCGCCGAGATGCAGGGTGATCGGCGGGTGGCGGGTCAGCTCAGACATTCAACGGACTCTCCGACAACGGAAGCCCCCACACTGATTCATCTAATACTGATACCGCGTTAATTGCACAATTCGTCTCGATTTTGCGACGAACCTTCGCCAAGTCTTGTCGCGTGCCTATATTCGGCACAATGAGCAAGAAACGAGCGACCATGCGCCTCCTAACACTCGCGACCGCGACCTTCCTGGCCCCGATGGCCCTAGCGGCAGATACCGCCGTGCTGACCTCCGATGTTTCCCCCGTCGAAGTGTGGGAGGCCGATCCGACCACCATCTTCGACGCGGCCGAAATCGATCTGGCCGAATTCCAGTGGGTCGCCCGGCCCATCGTGGTCTTCGCCAACACCGCCCGGGACCCGTCCTTCGGCGAACAATTGGAAGAATTGCAGGACGGACTGGACCAGTTGATCGAACGGGACGTCGTGCTGGTCGTCGATACCGACCCCGATGCGCGGTCTGACATCCGCCAGCGGTTGCGTCCGCGCGGCTTCATGATGGTTCTGATCGGCAAGGATGGCGAGGTGGAGCTGCGCAAACCCTTCCCCTGGACGGTTCGGGAACTGAACCGGTCCATCGACAAAATGCCCCTCAGACAGAGGGAGATGCGCGAACGGGGATAGGCCCGGAGTTGCGAAAAAGGCCGATCGCGTCCATATATGGTATATTGATCCATGGAGGGCAGAACATGGAACGCCAATCGGACATTCCTCTTACGCCGATCCCCGACCTGCCGGGCCGGTCCGGCCCGCGCCCGGGCTATTGACGCCCAGCGCCCCGGCCTGCTTGGCCACCCGATCCGCCTCAGCCGCCCCGCCATCTGCATAGGCCGCGATCAGATCCAGCACATATTCCCCCATGGTGAACGCCCGTAGGCGCATGGCCACGTAGTCCTGATAGATGGCAATCCGGCGATCCTGCTTCAGATGCCGAAACGTCTCGCCGCGCATATCCTCGGCCAGGGACTGGATCGCCGCCACAAGCGCATAGAACGCCACGACGGCATCGATGGTCTGTCGCGGCAGCACCTCGATCTCATCCAAAAGCGCCTGAAAGACCGTGTCGTGATGCTCCTTCGGAATGAACGGCACGAAATCCGGATCGAACTGCATGCGCTGGATCAGTTGGTCGGAATCGGTGCCCGCTTGCCCCTCGCCATAGAAGGCCGACAGCGCGCTCTGAATTTCGGCGAACAGCGCCTTGTGGGAATCCCGCGTGCGTTCCGCCTTGGCCGACCGCCGTTCGGATTCCGCAAACACCGCCGTTGCGAGCCAGCCGGTGGCGATCACCGACCCGGCGATCAGCGCCTGCCACAGCCGGTCTTCCAGAACCACGACCTGGGCCAGCAGGACCAGCGGAACGCCCACCAGGATCGACATCGGCAGCGCCACCCGGAACAGGAACGACAGGATGACCCGGCGGGGTGCCTCCGCCCCCTTCCCCAGCCAAAGCGCCGCCCAGAAGACCAGGGCAAGCGCGGCGGCGGCGGGCAGAATGCCCCAATCGGGAAGGATCCAGGCCTCCGTCAATGCGCCCTCACTCGAACTCCATGATCACATCGTCGACGGCCAGGCTATCGCCCGCCGCGGCGTTGACCTTGCTGACGACGCCCTTCTTCTCGGCGCGCAGGATGTTTTCCATCTTCATGGCCTCGACCACGGCCAGCGCCTGACCTTCCTGCACCTCGTCGCCCTCGGCCACGTCCACGCGCACAACCAGCCCCGGCATCGGACAGAGCAGCATCTTCGACGTATCCGGCGGCAGCTTCTCGGGCATCAGCGCGGCCAATTCCGCCTGCCGCGGCGTGCGCACGCGGACATCAAGATCGGCGCCCCGGGTCCGGATGCGGAACCCATGGGTGATCTTGCCGACCTTCATCACCAGGCTTTCGCCGCCGACGACCATCCGCGCCAGTTGATCCCCCGGCGTCCAATCCCCCGTCACCCGCAGCGTGCCGCCATTGATCGTGACGCTCGCGCCATCATGGTCGGCATCGGTCACCGTCTCGAACCGGTGCGCGCCCAGGGTCACGACCCACTCCGTACCCACCTTCCGCTCGTGATTGTCCATCCGGCCCGACACCCGCGTCCGCCGGATCTCGGCGACCCGGTGCATGGCCGCACAAGCCGCCGCGATCCGCTGCATCTCGGTCTCCGGCAATTCCGCCCCCTCGAACCCGTCCGGGTACTCTTCGGCGATGAACGCGGTCGTCATATCGCCCGCAACGAATTTCGGATGATCCATCACCGCCGACAGAAACGGCAGGTTGTGCCCGATCCCCTCCACTTCGAACCCGTCGAGCGCATCCCGCATCGCCGCGATGGCCGTCGCCCGATCCGGTCCCCAGGTGCAGAGCTTCGCGATCATCGGGTCGTAGAACATGCTGATCTCGCCGCCCTCATAGACGCCGGTATCGTTGCGCACGGCGGTCTCGCGCGACGGCGCGTCCCCATGCCAGGTCCCGGCCATCTCCATGGGCCCGGCCTGCACCTCCTCAGGCGGGCGATAGCGCGTCAACCGCCCAATCGACGGCAGGAAGTTCCGATACGGATCCTCGGCATAAAGCCGGGATTCCATCGCCCAGCCCGTCAGCTTGATGTCGTCCTGGCCGAGCGACAGCGTCTCCCCCGCCGCCACCCGGATCATGTGCTCCACCAGGTCCACGCCGGTGATCAGCTCCGTCACCGGATGCTCCACCTGCAGGCGCGTGTTCATCTCCAGGAAGTAGAAGTTCCGGTCCCCATCCACGATGAACTCGACCGTCCCGGCGCTCGCATATCCCACCGCATGGGCCAGGGCGAGCGCCTGTTCCCCCATGGCCTTCCGCGTGGCCTCATCCAGGAACGGCGACGGCGCCTCCTCGATCACCTTCTGGTTCCGCCGCTGGATCGAGCATTCCCGCTCGCCCAGATAGACCCCGTTCCCGTGGCTGTCGCACAGCACCTGGATCTCGATGTGGCGGGGCTGGGTGACGAACTTCTCGATGAACATCCGGTCATCGCCGAAACTCGACGCCGCCTCGTTCTTCGACGCCTGAAACCCCTCGCGCACCTCATCGGCGTTCCAGGCGATCCGCATGCCCTTGCCGCCGCCGCCCGCGCTGGCCTTCAGCATCACCGGAAAGCCGATCTCCTCGGAAATCTTCAGCGCCTCGTCCGCATCCTCGATCAGCCCCATATGCCCAGGCACCGTCGAGACCCCCGCTTCGGCCGCGATCTTCTTGGACGTGATCTTGTCCCCCATCGCCTCGATGGCGCCCTTGGGCGGGCCCACAAACGCGACGCCCTCCTTTTCCAGCGCTTCGGCAAAAAGCGGGTTCTCCGACAAGAACCCATACCCCGGGTGTACGGCCTGCGCCCCCGTCTGGCGGATCGCATCCATGATCTTGTCGATTACGATATAGGACTGGTTCGCCGGCGGCGGCCCGATATGTACGGCTTCGTCCGCCATCTCCACATGCAGCGCGTTGCGGTCCGCGTCCGAATAGACCGCCACTGTCGAAATCCCCATCTTCCGGGCCGTCTTGATGACCCGGCACGCGATCTCGCCGCGATTGGCCACGAGCAGTTTGGTG
>JBCDCS010000234.1:0-5154 GCA_039181205.1 Pseudomonadota bacterium | reverse complement strand
GCGTCATCGATCCCCGGCACCTCCGCCCGCGCCGCCGCCATCAGGCATCCCGCATAGAGATTCCCCAGCGAATAGGTCGGGAAGTACCCCATCAACCCCACCGACCAATGCACGTCCTGCATGAACCCGTTCGACGGCTTATCCACCGCCACCCCGAAATCGGCCTCGAACCGGTCGTTCCAAGTCGCCTCCAGATCGCCGACTTCCAACTCCCCTCGGATCAACGCCCGCTCCAGATCGAAGCGCAGCATGATGTGCAGGTTGTAATGCAACTCATCGGCCTCGGTCCGGATATACCCCGAATGCACCGCATTCACGGCGCGATAGAAATCCCGCTCGGACCCCACGCCCACCTCACCGAACACATCGCGCATCCGGCCATAAAGCCAATGACAGAACGCCTCCGACCGCCCCATCTGGTTTTCGTAAGACCGCGACTGGCTTTCATGCACACCCATGGACACGCCATTGCCGATGGGCGTTAGCAGGTGATCCCGATCCACCCCCTGCTCATAGGTGGCATGCCCCACCTCATGGATGGTGGAATAAAGGCAGTTGAATGGATCGCTCTCATCCACCCGCGTGGTGATCCGCACGTCCAGGCCAGAACCCGACGAAAACGGATGCACCGCCAGGTCAAGCCGCCCATGGCCGAAATCGTATCCGAACGCCTCGGCGATCTCGGCGGCCAATTCTAGCTGCTGCGCCTTCGGGAAATGCCCCGACAGGCGCGGCGCGGGTTCTCCCGCCAGCGCCTGCTGCCGCAAGGTCACCAGACGGGGTCGCATCTCGTCGAACATGGCCGCCATGGTATCGGATGACCCGCCCGGCTCGTAATCCTGCATCAGCGCATCGTACGGATCGCCGTTCGACAGATGCGCCGCCTCCTCGCGCCGCAGTCGCAGCACCTCGGCCAGCACCGGCAAAAACGCCGCCGCATCCTCATTGCTGCGTGCCTCCGCCCATTGCCCCTGGGCCAGCGACGTTACCCGCGCAATCTCCCCGGCCAGTTTCGCGGGCACCTTCCGGTTCCGCTCATAGGATCGGCGGACCTCCCGCAGATTGGCATCCGCCACGTCATCGGGCGCATGGGCTTCCCGCAACCAATCCCCCAGCCGGGGATCGGTCCGCCTGGCATGGAGCACCTCCTCCAAGGCGCCCATCTCCTCGGCCCGCTGGGGCGCCGCGCCCCGCGGCATGATCGCCTCCTGATCCCAGCCCGTGCGCCCCGCCACTTGCGACAGGGCTTCGGTCGTGCGCTGGAACGCCATCAGATCGTCATAGGCTGCCATCAGGTCCTCACCGATTGGGGAAGCGGGTATTTCGCCCGGTGCCGCGCGCGCACGGTCAGGCAGATCAGGATCACGGCGCCGAACTGATGCAGGAGCGCCAGATGCCAGGGCGAGACGTTCAGAACCGTCACGATACCCACCAGCAGTTGCAGCACCGTCATCGCGAGCACCGCAGCAAAAGCCCCGACCGTCGCCCGGTTCGCCGCGCGCCGCGCCCGCCACCAGACGCCGATCACGGCGAGCAGGAGGATATAGCCGCTGATCCGATGGACGAATTGCACGGTCCCGGCGTTTTCGAAGAAGTTCCGCCACCAAGGCTCCAGATCCCACATCATGGGCGGGAAAAAGCTCCCGGACATCAGCGGCCAATCGACGAAGCTCCGCCCCGCATCGATCCCCGCGACCAGCGCGCCCAGCAGGACCTGCACAAAGGTCAGCCCGATGAGCCACGACGCGGCTGTCTTCAAACCAGTGTCCTGCAGCCGCCGCGCCTGCAACAACTCCGCCTCGGGCCGCGACATCGACAGAACGTACCAGGCGATGAACGACAAGATCACGAAAGCCAGCCCCAGATGCGTCGCCAAGCGGTAGGACGCCACGTCCAGCATCGTCCCCGTCAGGCCGGACGCCACCATCCACCAGCCGATCGCGCCCTGGATGCCGCCCAAGACGCCCAAGGCCAGGAACCGCATGGTCCAGCCCGGCGGCATCGTCCGCGTCACCAAAAGCCCGAAGAATCCGATAGCCCAGACCAGACCGATCACCCGGCCCAACTGTCGATGACCCCATTCCCACCAGTAAATCCACTGGAATTCGGCCAGGCTCATGCCCCTGTTCTGCAACTGATATTCCGGGATCGCGCGGTAAAGCTCGAACTCGCGCTCCCAATCCTCGGCGCTGAGCGGCGGGATCGCCCCCGTCACCGGCCGCCACTCGGTGATCGACAGCCCGCTATCGGTCAACCGCGTCAGCCCGCCCACCGCGATCATCACCACGACCAGCCCGAAGAGCAGCAGCAACCACACCCGCGCCGCCGCCCGCGATCCCTTCCGCGCCGCATCGATCACGCCCGCGGTCACGGCCGGCCGCTCCGTGGTCGAGACCTCTTCGAAGATCGCGCGTTTCGCCATGTGATCTCTCCTTCGCAGGCCGGACCTAAGCCCTCAACCGCGTTCCTTCCAGCGCACCATCTGCCGCATCATCCCATGGAAGACCTGCACATCCGCGCGCGTCAGCGGCATTCTGGACCACAGGTTCCGCAGAGTTTGCTTCATCGCCGGCGCCTTGGCTTCCGGGAAAAAGAACCCCGCCTCGCCAAGCCGTTCCTCGTAGTGCCCGACCAGGGCCTCCATCTCCGCCTGGTTGGCCCACTCGGTCCCGGCCATCTCGACCTCCATCCCCGCGGCGCCCGTGGCCACGCGGCGCCATTCATAGCCCATGAGCAGTACGCATTGCGCCAGGTTCAGCGACGGGAAATCCGGGTTCGTCGGCACGTGCACAATTGCGTTCGACCGCGCGATATCATCGTTCTCCAACCCCGCCCGCTCCGGCCCAAACAGCACCGCGACGCGTTCGCCCCGCGCGCCCCGTTTCTGCGCCTCAGCCATCGCCGCCTCGGGCGTGTAGATCGGCTTCGTGAGATCGCGATCCCGCGCCGTCGTGGCCAGAACCCACGTGCAGTCGGCCACCGCCGCCCGGGTCGTGTCCACCACCATCGCGGCATCGAGCAGCCGCCCGGCCCCAGAGGCCAGGGCCACCGCCCGCTCATTGGGCCACCCGTCCCGTGGCGCCGTCACCCGCATATGTTCCAGCCCGAAATTCAGCATCGCGCGGGCGGCCGCGCCGATATTTTCGCCCATCTGCGGGCGCACGAGAACGAAGGCGGGGCGCGGATCGATCATGCCGCGCGCGATACCCCGGGCGCGCGCCACGCGCAACGGCTCGACCTTGGCGGGGCCGCCCCTTCCATGGCAGACTGACGTTGGGACAAGAAGGAACGCGTCATGGGGATCATCGCCATCATCGTCGCCGCCGCCGCGGCCTGGATATTCGGTGCCGTCTGGTACGGCATCATCGGCAAGCAATGGATGGAGGCCGCGGGCCTCACCGAAGACAGCATCGACCGGAAGAACCCCGTCCCCTATGTGGGCAGCTTCCTCTGCGCCATCGTGGTCGCCGCGATGACCCAGTACATCTTCACCGCCACCGGCACCGAGACGGTCGCCGGCGGTTTCATCACCGGCCTTGGCCTTGGCGCGCTCATCGCCGCGCCCTGGATCGCGACCAACGTGCTCTTCCAGCAGAAATCGAAGTCGCTCATCTGGATGGACGGCGCCTACCCGACCCTCGGCATGGCCGTCATGGGCCTCGTCCTGACGCTGTTCTAGCGGGGCAAGACCAAGACCAGTCGTCTCACCCCCAAGCGGGCCCTAGGCCGCCCCCGCCGACAGCCCGCCCTCGCGCAGCACGAACCGAACCACCTCTTCCACGCCGACCCCATGCCGAAGCGCAGCCATCACATAGGGCCGCGCGCCCCGCGCCACCGCCAGATCCGCCTCGGCCCTATCCAGATCGACCCCCACATGGGGCGCCAGATCGGTCTTGTTGAGCACCAGCAGATCCGACCGCGTCACCCCCGGGCCGCGCTTGCGCGGAATGTCCTGCCCCGCCGCCGTATCGATCACGTAGATCGACAGATCGGCCAGTTCGGGCGAAAACGTCGCCGCCAGATTATCCCCGCCGCTTTCGATCAGCACCACGTCCAGATCCGGATGGGCCGCCCGCAAATCGGCAATCGCCGCCAGATTGATGCTCGCATCCTCCCGGATCGCCGTGTGCGGACAGCCCCCCGTTTCCACCCCCCGGATGCGATCCAGCGGCAGCACCTGGGCGCGCATCAACGCCTCCGCATCCTCGCGGGTGTAGATATCGTTGGTGACGACAGCCACCGAATGATCCCGCGACAGGGCGCGGGCCAGATGCTCGGTCAGCGTGGTCTTACCCGCACCGACGGGCCCGCCGATGCCCACGCGGAGCGGCCCGTGGGGAGACGTCATTTCCATACCTCTTCAAAGATTTCCAATGCGAAGTTCAACTCGTTGACCGCCGTCTCAATCCCAACGGACAGCACTTTGCCGGTCCCATTGACGGTCATGTTCGGAAAATCCTCGGCTGCAACGTCTCATGGGCCATCGCGTCCAACTTCGCCAACAAAGCCGCCCCGCCCGGCGGCGCGTCATCAGCCCGCGCCGCCACCGCTTCGATCATAGGGTGCAGCGCCGCCAAGACGCGCTGCGCCTCCGCCTGGCCCAACGGCAGGAACCGGGTCGCCGCCCCCACCAACTGCCCCGCGAAGGACTGCAGATAGAGCGTCACCACGGTCACAGGCTCCATCCCCGCCGCCCGCACACCTAACGCCACCGGCAGCGGCAAATCGGCCAACGGCGCCGCGCCCATGGCCGTCGTCGTCTCACAAAACGCCGCGCCCATGGCCCGCGTTTCCTCCCACCGCTCCCCACACCCGGCCCGCGCGCGCAGCAGATCGGCCACCTCTTCCGGCTCGGCGCCGCCCATCACCGCCCGGATGGCCCAGGCATCCAGCACCCCGGCCCCCCGCCGCAACACGCAGGCAATCCAGGCCTCGACCTCGCCCGCGTCCCGCACCCGACCTTCGGCCATGGCGGCCTCCAACCCATGGGAATAGGCATAGCCCGACACCGGGAAGGCCGGGGACAGCCACTGGCTAAGCTTCAACAGATCAGTCGTGCGAGTGGTCATGCCCCACCGAATGCCCCATCGTCCGTCCATGTCCGTAAGCCCCGCCTTCGGGATGGAACGGCCGCCGATCCTCGGTCACATCCGC
>JBCDCS010000233.1:0-5165 GCA_039181205.1 Pseudomonadota bacterium | reverse complement strand
TCGCTCCGTCCCAGGGCACCCCGCCCAGGTTGAAGGTGACTGCGGCGTGGACATCACGCCGGAGATGGCAGGTCTCCTGACTTGCGGGTCGCTGCTTCCTCGTGCCTTCCCGGACGGATCGTCCAGTGGCGTCTTCGAGGTCGCTCTCCGCTCACAGTTGCGGGGGCAGTCACGGATTTGGCGCCTGATGGCTACACCGCACCGTGTTCCCTTTTCATCTCTCTAGCGTTCGGCCGTCGAGAACCATCGCGCTTATGAAAACGCACTGCGGCAATTTGGTCAATAAGCGGATCGGGTGGAATGGCGGTTTGGAAAGGGATTGGCGTCACGGTCCGACGGACACGCCGAACGCACCGCCATATTTATCAGAAGGTCACGTCTGTTTTCCTGAATAAGATAAAAGGGCGCGCGGTTGCCCGCACGCCCCATGTGGTAAACTATCTCGAAGTTCGTCGAACGGCTCAGTTCAGCGCCGCATCCGTGATCGCGTGCGTCCAGGCGCCCTCGGGCTGGGCCGTGATCACCGGGTCCGATCCACCGGCCAGGAGCGTGTCGACCGTGCGCTGGAAATCTGCCGGATCGAGCGCGCCGTTCGAGCCCGCCGTCAGCTTGGCGATTTCGCCCATCATGCGCTTCTGATGCGCTTCCGACTGGGCGCCGGTTTCATCGTATTCGAGCACGATTTCGGCGGCCTCGTCCGGGTTGGCTTCGGCATACTTCCAGCCTTCCATGGAGGCGCGGACGAAGCGAGTCATCTTGTCGACGAAGGCCGGATCTTCGAGGTTTTCTTCGAGCACGTAGATGCCGTCTTCCAGCGTGGCGACGCCCATGTCTTCGTATTTGAAGGTGACAAGTTCGTCTTCGGACACGCCCGCATCCAGGACCTGACCGAACTCGTTATAGGTCATGGTCGAAATGCAATCGGCCTGACGCTGCAGCAGCGGATCGACGTTGAAGCCCTGCTTCAGGATCGTCACGCCATCATCGCCGCCATCGGTCGGAATGCCTTCCTGGGACATCCAGGACAGGAACGGGAATTCGTTGCCGAAGAACCAGACGCCGATGGTCTTGCCCTTGAAATCCTGTGGCCCGGTTATGCCGGTATCCTTCCAGCAGGTCAGCATCAGACCCGACGACTTGAACGGCTGGGCGATGTTGACGACCGGCAGGCCTTTCTCCCGCGCGCTCAGCGCCGAGGGCATCCAGTTCAGCATGGCATCGGCGCCGCCGCCGGCCAGGACCTGGGGCGGTGCGATATCGGGCCCGCCGGGCAGGATTGTGACGTCTAGGTCTTCGGCTTCGTAGAACCCTTTTTCCAGCGCCACATAGTAGCCCGCGAACTGGGCCTGGGTGACCCACTGCAATTGCAACGTGACGTCGTCCGCAGCGAGCGCAGGCGTAGCTAAACCCAGGGCCACGGCCCCGGATGCGATGAACTTGTTCATTTTGGTCTCCCTATCAAAGCGCGATTCTACCGCCGCGCCCGTTGTGATGGATGCCAGAAGGTGAGCCGCTTCTCCAGGGCTGCGATCAAACCGTAGGAGAGCGAGCCCGCCAGGGCAGCGACGACGATGGAGGCCCAGACCATGGGGAGGTTCAAGCGGCCGACTTCCGTGGAGATACGGAAGCCCATGCCCACCGTCGGACTGCCGAAAAATTCGGCAACGATGGCGCCGATCAGGGCAAGCGTCGTCGCGATCTTGAGCCCGTTGAAGATGAAGGGGAGGGCGGCTTGCAAGCGCAGATAGCGAAGTTCCTGGGTCGGGCTGGCGCCGTAGGTGCGCATCAGGTCGCGCTGCATCGGGGAATTATCCGATAGGCCCGCGACGGTGTTCACCAGGACCGGAAAGAACACCATGACGACGACGACGGCGGCTTTGGATTCCCAGCCGAAGCCGTACCACATGACCAGGATCGGCGCCGTGCCGACGATGGGCAGCGCGGCCATGAAGTTACCGACCGGCAGAAGACCGCGACGCAAGAAATCGGAACGGGCGACCAGAAGCGCGGTGCCAATGGCCGCCGCGCAGCCGATCAGCCAGCCGGAGAGGGCGCCTTTCAGGACGGTCTGGACGAAGTCGGCCCAGAGGGTGGGGACGTTTTCCGATAGGGCTGTGGCGATCTGGCTTGGGGCGGGCAGGATGACGGTCGGCACGTCGAACGACCGGACGATCATTTCCCAGAGCAGGAGCAGCGTCAGACCGAACAGCACGGGCGACGCCCACCGCCCGAAGCCGCGCCCGGCGAGCTTCACGTTCAAGCCCCACAGCGCCGCCCAAGTGCCCAGGATCAGCGCGCCGCTCATCGGGCGAGCCCCATGCGCTTCAGGGTGAGCCTTTCGATCCAGGCCACGGTCGCCACCAGCAGGGCCGCGACGATGGCCGCCCCGAAGAGCGCCGACCAAATCTGGATGGTCTGGCCGTAATAGCTCCCCGCGAGCAGCCGCGCGCCCAGGCCCCGGACGGCGCCCGTGGGCAGTTCACCGATGATGGCGCCGACCAAGGCCGCCGCGATGGCGATTTTCAGCGAGGCGAATAGATAGGGCAGCGAGGTCGGCAGCCGGAGCGAGACCAGGGTGCGCAGGCCCGAGGCATTCCAGGTTCGCATCAGGTCCAGGTCCGACGGCGTGGGCGCGCGCAGACCCTTCACCATGCCGACGGTCACAGGGAAGAAACTCAGATAGGCCGAGATGATAGCCTTGGGCACCAGCCCCTGCACACCGACGGAGTTCAGCACGACGATGATCATCGGCGCGATCGCCAGGATCGGGATCGTCTGGGACGCGATGGCCCAGGGCATCACGCTCAGATCCATCACGCGGGAATGGACGATCCCGATGGCCAGCAAGATGCCGAGCGCCGAGCCGATGGCGAAGCCGAGCAGCGTCGGCGCCAGGGTGATCCCCGCATGGAAGACCAGCGACCGGCGCGACGTCACCTTCTTTTCGACGGTCGTGTCCCAGAGTTCCGCGACCACCTGATGCGGCGCGGGCAGGCGTGGTCGTTCTTGCGCATAGGCCCGCGCGATGGCTTGGCCCGGATTGGATGCCGCTAGGGAAAAGCCGCCCGTATCCCGCCGCTCGGCCGCCGTGGGTGGCGTGACGGCGATTTCGGCCCGCTCCGCTTCCAACAGGCTCTGTTGGGCGTTCATGGGGATGCAGGCCAGATACCACAGGGCCACCAGGGCCGCGACGATGGTCAGGACGGGAACGACCTTGGCAGTCAGACCGCGCAACACGGAGCCGAGCTTGCCGGTCCTGCCAAGGCTGGCGCTTGGGGCGGTGAGGGGCGCGTCGGTCATGCAATCCTCCGAACGGCGCGCGGGGCGCAGCATTGGATCCTGCCTATTTGGGCAACCTCACCGGGGGAAGGTCGTGCGGTCAGGGAGATACCCGCTTTGGTCTCCATTGGCTCAAAATTCCGCAGCACGCTCGGCCAGCGGGCAACGGGCGGCTGAAAATTAGCCCGGTCTTTCGCACTCGCGCTCATGCCCGCCACTCCATGAGGATCTCCGGCACGCCGTCATCGCCCGGAAGATCGTGGGCCACGGTCACAAAGCCTTCACGGCGATAGAAACGATGCGCGGCTTCGTTGGGCGCATGGCTGCGGAGCTTGAGATAAGTACGCCCCTGTTTCACATGCTCGACCAGGGCCCGCCCGACCCCATGGCCCGGATGGGCCGTGTAGAGGCCGAAGATATGGGCATCCTCCGCCTTCATCGACAAATAGCCAACGACTCGACCGTCCCGTTCCGCCACCCAGGCCTCTCGCGCCGGAAAGCCTTCGCGCATGATCGCCTCAAGCTGGTCCATTGGCGGGCCGCCGGGCATCCAGTCGGTCGCCGCGATCCAATCCGCGACGATGGCGGCACAGGCGGGGGCGTCTTCGGCCGTGGCGCGGCGGATCGTCAGGCTCATGGCTGTCTCCACCGGCGCCAGATGCGCCAGAGCGAGGTCAGGATCACGAAGATGGCCACGGCCTGGAAGAAGCCCACGTCGGCACCGGGCATCCCCGGGTCGATCAGGAACCAGAGCGCGACGGCGATGGCGACCGCGTCACCCGCATAGTGCCAGATCACCCGGCTCATGACGCCGCCCACCGATACCGAATGTCCGGCACGCCTTCTTCGTTGTCGCCGTCGGTTCGGCCGTCCTGTTGAAAGCCGTTGGCTTCGTAGAACCGGCGGGCGCCGCGATTGGCTTGAAAGGTCCAGAGCCATAGCCGGTTCCGCGACGCCTTGGCCGTGTCGAGCAGCGCGCGACCGATCCCGCGACCGCGCGCTTCGGCGGCCAAGTAGAGGGCGGTGATGCACCCTTCGAGGTCGTCCAGCGCGAGGTAACCCCGGACCGGATCGCCCCAGACCCAGACGCGTCGTTCCGCCAGGACCACCTCGCTATGGTAGCGGACCACATCCTCGGCCGGATGGACGCGCGGCATCCACGGCGTTGCGTCGATCCAACCGTTCAGGATCCTGGCGCAGGCAGGCGCGTCGGCCGGTGTGCCCGGGCGGATCACGCCGCCTCCATCCCCTCGCGCAGGCCTTCGCGGACGCGGTGGGCCACGGCGAGGAACTCCGGCGTGTCGCGGATGTCGAGCGGGCGGTCCTTCGGGAGCGGACTGTCGATGACGTCGGTGATCCGGCCGGGGCGCGGCGACATGACGACGATCTTGGTGGAGAGGTAGACGGCTTCGGGGATCGAATGGGTCACGAAGAGCGTCGTCTTATTGGTCCGGGCCCAAAGGGCGAGGAGTTCCTCGTTCAGGCGGTCGCGGACGATTTCATCGAGCGCGCCGAACGGTTCGTCCATGAGCAGGATCGGCGCGTCGAACGCCAGCGCGCGGGCGATGGACGCGCGCTGCTGCATCCCGCCGGAGAGTTGCCAGGGATACTTGTTCGCAAACTGGTCGAGCTCCACGAGGTCGAGGACGCGATGCATCCGCTCCTGCCGCTCGGCCTTCGGGTAGCCCATGATTTCGAGCGGCAGGGTGACGTTTCGGCCGATGGTGCGCCAGGGATAGAGCCCGGCGGCCTGGAACACGTAGCCATAGGCGCGGGCCTTCCGGGCCTCGTCCGGCGACATCCCGTTCACCGAAAGCGTGCCGCCCGTCGGGGCCTCCAAAGCCGCCACGCAGCGCAAGAACGTGGTCTTGCCGCAGCCCGACGGG
>JBCDCS010000232.1:0-5165 GCA_039181205.1 Pseudomonadota bacterium | reverse complement strand
CTGACGAATATCCGCCGGATGGGGGTGTTCACGACCTGTGGGGCGTCTTGGTGGCTGACCAGTTTGGTCGGAGCGCCGGGGAAGCGGACGCTGACGCGGGGCGTGCGGGCGATTTGTGCCAAGGGCTGTCGGACGTATTATGCGGCACATCATCTGATGGATAGTTCCACGGATGAGAGCCGGGCGAAGCATTTGGGGAAGGTGGCGGCGACCATGGATCGGATGTGCGCATGATCCCGGTTTTGGACTGGAACCGGTTCGAGACGGATCGGGATGGTTTCGTGGCGGACCTGGGGAAGGCCGTGCGGGAGACGGGGTTCTTTCTGCTCAAGAACCCGTCGGTGCCGGCGACGCTGCGGGATGAGGTATTCGCGCAGTCCGATGCGTTCTTTTCCCTGCCGGAGGCGGAAAAGGCGGCGCTGTCGATCCTGAAGACGCCGCATTATCGGGGCTGGGCGAAGCCGGGGGACGAGTCGCTGGACGAGAATTCCCCCGAGATAGACACGAAACAGACGTTCAACATCGGATATGATCTGGCTCCCGACGATCCCCGCGTATTGGCTGGGGAGCCGTTTCGTGGGGTGAACCAGTGGCCCGACCTGGACGGCTTTCGAGAGGTGATGCTGGCCTATTACGATGCGGCCCTGGCGCAAGGTGTGGCTCTGCATAAGGCATTTGCGCTCGATCTGGGTCTGGCGGAGGATTACTTCGAACCGCTCTTCCAGGAACCGTTGGCAGCCTTGCGATTGCTGCATTATCCGCCCGCGACCGGAGCCGAGACGGAGATCGGGGCCGGGGCGCACACGGATTATGGGGCGATCACGCTTCTGATGACCGATGGCGAGCCGGGGTTGCAGGTGCGTCCGCGCGGCGGGGATTGGATCGACGTGCCCCATGTGGAAGGCGCCTATGTGGTGAATATCGGGGATTGCCTGATGCGCTGGACGAATGACGTCTACGTTTCGACGCCCCACCGGGTTCTGCCGCCGAAGCGGCAGCGGCGGTCGGTGGCGTTCTTCGTGGAGGCGAACCCGGATACGATCGTGGCCGCTTTGCCGGGGACGGGGGAGGCGAAGTATCCGCCGATCCGGGCGGCGGACTACCTGGCGAGCCGGCTGGACGCGACCTATGCACCGAAGGAATCGGTGTGAGCGCGCGGGACTGGGCGGACCTCAGGGCGCCCGATTTTCCTTTGTTAGACCCTTTTCACACGATTGCCGTGTTGCCCACGGCCGCCATTGAACAGCATGGACCCCATTTGCCCGTCGGGACGGACACGCTGATCGCCGAGGGGATGCTGGATGAGGTGCGGCGGCAGTGTCCCGATGACTTGGATCTGGTGATCTTGCCGGTACAGGCAGTGGGGAAGTCGAACGAGCATCTCTGGGCGGCGGGGACGCTGACGCTGACCGCGGAGACGGCGCTGAAGTCATGGGTCGAGATCGGGCTATCAGTGGCGCGGGCGGGGTTGCGGAAGATCGTGATCGTGAATTCCCATGGGGGAAACTTGGATCTGGTGTCGATCTTGAGCCGTGAGTTGCGGGTGCAGGCCGGGATGCTGGCGGTGAAGACTCAATGGATGAGCTTCGGCGCGCCGGAGGGGATGTTTTCAGCTCAGGAGGCGCAGTTCGGGATCCATGGCGGGGATCGAGAAACGTCTCTAATGCTCGCGTTTCGGCCCGAAACCGTGGATATGAGCGCCGCGCAGGATTTCCGGTCGACGGCGGAGGAGACAGCGATCCAGCCGATTGGGCCGACGTCTTATGGGTGGATCGCGGCCGACTTGTCCGACAGCGGCGTGGTCGGGGAGGCCCATCTGGCGAGTGCGGAAAAGGGGCGGGAACTGGCGGCGTTCCAGGCGGCGGGTTTCCTGGATCTGGCGCGGGCGATGGTCGAAATGCGGGTGCCGTCGGCGGCAGCGGGGCGGTCCGGTCATTCGGTCTGACGAGAGCCGGTTGGTTCGGCCTTAAGACTGGACGGCTGTCCTAGGTCTCGTAACCGTCCAGGCCGTCCACCTGTTGACCTTTGTGGAGCGCCCAATCGGCTTCGGAGAACCGGGGCTGTGCGAACTGGTTTTGGTGCCAGTAGGGGTAGATCAGCGGCGGGCGGGAGACGGCGTCGAGCTTCGCGATCTCCTCGTCGGTGAGCGTCAGATCCGAGGCGCCGAGCGTTTCCTCGAACTGCGCCTCGGTCCGGCCGCCCACGACCAAGGTGGCTACGGCGGGCCTTTGCAGGAGCCAGGCCAGGGCGATTTGGGCGACGGGGCGGTCACCGGCGACGTCGCGCAAGACATCGACGATCCGCCAGAGCCGGTCCCAGTCGCGAATCGGCGGTTCGGTCCAGCCCTTCTGCTGGCGGGAGCCTTTGGCGAAACCGTCCCGGGTATGTTTGCCGGTCAGGAGCCCGGCGGCCAGGGGCGACCAGATCATGACGCCGAGGCCCTGATCGACGGAGAGGGGCAGGAGTTCGTATTCGGCTTCCCTTGCTTCCAGCGTGTAGTGGATCTGCTGGGTGACGAACCGTTCCAGGCCACCGGCGCCGCTGGCCATTAACCCTTTCATAACTTGCCAGGCCGACCAGTTGGAGCAGCCGAAGTACCGGATTTTGCCGTCTTGCACGAGACGGTCCAGCGCGGCCATCGCCTCGTACACCGGGGTCCGCCCGTCCCATTCGTGGAGCAGGTAGATGTCCACATGGTCGCGCTGCAGCTTTTCCAGCGTGCGTTCGCATTCCCGGATCAGGTGCCAGCGGCTGATACCTTCGTCGTTCGGGCCATCCCCGATCTTCATGCGCGCCTTGGAACAGATCAGGACGTCCGGATCCCGGTCCTTCATGACCTCGCCGACGATTCGCTCGCTGAGGCCCAGGGAGTACATGTTCGCGGTGTCGATCAGGTTAACGCCGCGGTCGAGACAGGTATCGACCAGCCGTGCGGCTTCGGCCACGTCCTGGGCGCCGACGCGGCCGAAATCACCCTTCCCGCCGAAGGTGAACGTGCCCATCGACAGTGCCGAGACGCGCAGGCCGGTGCGGCCGAGATACCTGTATTCCATGACGGATCCTCCCGCTTCCATGGTTGGCGTGCCACCGCCGTCCTTGCAATGGGGCGCGGGACGCGAGAGGCAGGGGCGACGCAACTGGAGACCCCCGATGGCCAGTCACGACCGCCCGCTGCTCGCCGTTTTGATCGACGCGGACAACATTCCGGCGAAATATGCCCAGGCGGTGATGAAAGAGATCACCGGCTTAGGCGAGCCGGGGCTGCGGCGGGTCTATGGGGATTGGTCATCGGGGCAGCTAAGGGGTTGGTCCGACAAGGTTTTGGAGTTGGGTCTGGTTGCCCATCAGGAGACGGCGAATACCAAGGGGAAGAATGCGAGCGACATCGGGTTGGTGATCGATGCGATGGATATTCTGCATTCGGGGCGGTTCGATGCGTTCGTCTTGGTGTCGTCGGACAGTGACTTTACGCGGCTCGCGTCCCGCATCCGGGAGCAGGGCCTGGACGTGATCGGGATCGGCGAGGGGAAGGCGCCGGAGAGCCTGCGCAATGTGTGTAACCGGTTCATTTTGATCGAGAACCTCATGGATGATGCGCCGGAGGCGCAGGCGAAATCGTCGAAGAAGAAGGCTCAGGACGCGTTGCCGGTGATCCTGCGGGCGATGGAGCGGATGGATCCGGATGGCGAATGGTATGCGATGGGGGCGCTGGGGTCGCAGATCGTGGCGGAGATGCCGGACTTCGATACGCGCACCTATGGGAAGCGGAAGCTGAGCGATTTGGTCGGCGAGATCAAACGCTTAGAGACACGGATTCAGGGCACGCAGTTGATGGTGCGGCGCCGGGATTGAGGGGGGGCGCCCCCCGTACACCCCCTGTACACCCCCCGTGCATACGCGCGTTCGCACGGGTTTGGTGACGGGATGTTAATTGGTCGACGCGATCGGTGTCGGGCTCAGTCCTGGTCGCCGAAGGTCTGCCGGATGGCTCGGAGGACCGGGATGGCGGCGCGGGTGCGGTCGGCCCCGATATCCGTCACCGCTTCGGTCATGACGGGCCGGATCGCGGCCAGAGCGGTTTCGCGGGCGGTGAGACCCGCGCCAGAGATCGCCACGCGCTTGCGGCGGGCATCGTCCCAATCGGGGCGGATATGGATGTGCCCGGCCCATTCCAGCCGCGTGAGCGTGTTGGTCATGGCGCCGCGGCTCAGGTGGAAGATGCGGGCGAGTTCGGCGGGCGTGCGTTCTTCGCGGTGTTGGGCCAGGTAGTTCAGAACGGTGAAATGGCTGAGTTCCATGCCTTTGGGCAAAGCCGAGCGGAGCCGGGCGCGGACCAGTTGGTCGGCGGTGAGCATTTCCGAGAAGAGAGCGACGGCCAGGCTGTCGATGTCGTCGCTCATGGCCCGTCCCAGGGTTGGTCCGCCATGAGCGAGGGGACGCGCGACCGGGCCTTGGCCACGTCGCCCGGGTCGATGTCGGTGATGTAGAGCCCCGGCTCCGTCCCTGCATCCATCAGGATTTCGCCCCAGGGGGCGATGACCATGGAATGGCCGTGGGTCTTACGGCTGCGGCCCGATTGGGCCGGGTGGGTGCCGGTCTGGGCGGGGGCCAGGATGAAGCAGCCGGTTTCGATGGCGCGGGCCCGGAGCAGCGGTTCCCAATGGGCGGCGCCGGTGACCGGCGAGAAGGCGGAGGGGATCGTGATGATCTGGGCACCCGCCTGGGCCAGGTGGCGGTAGAGATGGGGAAAGCGCAGGTCGTAGCAGATCGTCAGGCCCAGCTTGGCCCAGGGCGTGCCAGTGAGGACGGCGCGGGTGCCGGGGCGATAGCCCGCGGATTCGCGGTAGGTCTCGGTGTCGGAGACCTGGACGTCGAACATGTGGATTTTGTCGTAGCGGGCGGCGATCTGACCTTCGGGCGCGATCAGGAAGGAGCGGTTGGCGAAGCGGCCGTCGGGATCGTCGGTGCGCAGCGCGAGGCTGCCGATCAGGATGTGGCGCCCGTGGTCTTGGGCGGCCTGGCGGAGGGCTTTGAGGGTTTCGTCCTGCGCTTCGGGTTGGAGCACGGACATCTGATGGCTGCGGTTGGTCGAGACGCAATTGGTGACTTCGGGCGTGGCGATCAGGTCGGCGCCTTGGGCGGCCGCTTGGGCCACCAGGTCGAGG
>JBCDCS010000231.1:0-5171 GCA_039181205.1 Pseudomonadota bacterium | reverse complement strand
CGTAGCTTGCCACCGGTCTTCCGGCGATCCTGCTCACGCGCTCTTTCGAGACCCTCCCGGACCTCTTTGGGCAATGCATCGGACTCAATATCAATCATCACCTTAATACCCCAAATAGGCGTGAGACTGATTCTCTTTGCAACGCCTGGGAGATAAGCGTGGCCTGCGAACATGAAGAGTCAATGACAAGTCACGCCGCGGCGCAGCGCGATGTCAGCCCACCGGGCCGGGCCGCAACACGTGGGGCATGGCCGGATCGTAGAGCGCGCTGTCCCGGAAGTCGGCCACATCGCCCAAGGCCGGGCCCACGAGGATGAGCGCGGTGCGGGTGATCTTCGCCGTCCGCACCGTGTCGCGGATGTCCGCCAACGTGCCCCTCAGGAACATCTGATCGGGCCAGCCCACGCGGTAGGCAACGACCACGGGACAGTCGGCGCCGTAATAGGGGATCAGCACGCGCTCGATGTCGCGCAAGGCCCGGATGCCGAGATGGATCGCGAGGGTCGCGCCGGTGCGGGCGAAGTTCTCCAGCGTCTCATTCGACGGCATGGATGTCGATTTCATGCTGACCCGGGTCAGCACGATGGATTGCGCCACTTCGGGGATGGTCAGTTCCTGGCCTAGCGCCGCCGCCGCCGCCGCATAGGCGGGCACGCCCGGCGTGATGTCGTAGGCGATTCCGTCCTGGCGAAGCAGGCGGATTTGTTCGGCGATGGCCCCGTAGAGGGACGGGTCCCCCGAATGCACCCGGGCCACGTCCTCATTCCGGTCCCGGGCGGCCAGGATCTCGGCATGGGTTTCCGCGAGCGTCATCGGCGCCGTATCCAGGACGCGCGCGCCCGGCGGGGCCTCGGCCACCACGGCTTCGGGCACGAGTGATCCGGCATAGAGGCAGACGGGGCAGGCCCGGATCAGCCGTTGCGCCTTCAGTGTGAGCAATTCCGGGTCGCCCGGCCCCGCGCCTATGAAATGCACCTTCATGCCGCTAGCCTCCGCCCATGGTTCCCACGCCGCATGATTTCGTCCCTGCCTTCACGGCCGCCTGGATGGCCCGCGACGGGGCGGCCTTGGCGGCACTCTTCGCGGAGGATGCGGATTTCGTGAATGTCGTGGGCATCTGGTGGGAGGATCGCCCCGCCATCGCAAAGGCCCATTCCTACGCGCTGCAGTCTTTCTTCGCCGAGACCAAGCTGATCGCCGGCCGGGTGAAACTGCGTGACTTGGGGGATGTGGCGATCCTGCATGCCCGGATGGCCCTGACCGGGCAGCGGGCGCCGGATGGCACCAAGGCTGGGGCCCGAACGACGATCCTGACCTTTGTCCTTCACCGCCGGGCCGGTGGCTGGACCTGCGTTGCGGCCCAGAACACCGATGTCGTTCCGGGCGCCGAGACCCATCTGGCCCAGGGTGGGGAATTGGCCACGAAGGATTATCGCTAACTCTGTCATCGGTCTGGAACGGCGCGGATGCCGCCCTCCTTGGCCAAATCGCCGCCGGTCATTTTGCGCGCGTAACCCCGGGGCGTGAACATGCGCATGCCGTCCCCGGTCCGGGTGAGCCGCGTGTTCGACGACCCCACCAGGACCACGGTCAGCATATCGACCTCGTCGACCTCCAGCGCGTCCAGGCGGCGGTAGCGCAGGGTTTCCTCCGGTCGTCCGAGCGATGTGGCCAGCAGAACCGGCGTATCGGCTGGTCGGTGGCGCAGCAGAATATCCCGCGCTTCGGCCAGTAGGGTGCGGCGGCGCCTGGAGACCGGGTTATAGAAGGCGATCACGAAATCGCCTTCGGCCGCGGCATGCAATCGGCGGAGGATGTCGTCGCGTGGCGTCAACAGGTCCGACAGCGAGATGGCGCAGAAATCGTGCCCCAGCGGCGCGCCCGCCCGGGCGGCGGCGGCCTGGAGAGCGCTGACGCCGGGGGTGCAGACGATCTCGACCCGGCGGGCGGCATCAGTGAGGTCGCTCCGGTCGATCAGTTCGAAGACCAGTGCGCCCATGGCATAGATGCCCGCATCGCCGGAGCAGATGAGCGCCACGTTCCGTCCTTCGCCCGCCTGTTCCAGGGCATAGCGGCACCGGGCTTCTTCGCCGCCGAGCGGGAAGTTGGCGCGGCGTTTTCCTGCCGCCAGGGGCCCAAGCAGGTCGATATAGAGACCGTAGCCCACCAGTTCTTCGGCCTCCTGCACCAGGCGGCTGGCTTCGGGCGTGCGCCAGGCCGATTGCCCTGGTCCGACCGAGACGATGGAGACCCGGCCCCGGGCGCGTCCGGGCAGGTGGATGATCGGCTCGGGTGCGCGGGCCAGGGCGGCGGTGGTGTTCCCCGTCTTGCGTTTGCCCACCACGATCTGGCCGCCGCTGGCCGCCAGCGCGGCCGCCTCCGCCACAGACGGTGTGCCGACCTCCGCCCGCACCATGTCCGAAGGGTTCGGCACCTCGATATTCGCTAGCGCGTTGGCCGAGAACGCCCGGAGGGGGCGGCCGAGGCGGGCCGCGAGCGCATTCATCGCGGGCTCATCCAGCTTCAAGTCGAGCGTGTTGATCGAGGCCAAGGCACCGGGTGCGATCCCGGCTTCCGCCAGAATCGTTTGAACATTTCGCCAAAGCTCGTCCGGATCCGCGTCGCGGGCGCAACCGACACCCAGGGCATAGCGCTTGGGGTGGTAGACCAGCTTCGTCGGTCCGCCGCTGTCCGGGTGCTCGGTCACGGCGATCTCTACAGCGTCGCCGTCCGGCAGGTCGAACAGGGCTTCGCCTGTCTGGCGCGCGCCGCCGGCCGACAGAAGGGCGGCCATGACCGATTTGGCGTCGTCCGGGTTCGCCAGGGCATAGCCCGGCGGCGGTTCGTCCAAAGCCACGCCCAACGCTACGTCGCCCGCCGTTGTCACCGCCGCCGTGCCGCCCAACGCCTCCGCGATCCGGCGGGCCAGACGGTTCGCGCCGCGATGGCCGCCCAGCAACGGGACGACCACGCGGCCATCGTCGGAGATGGAGATCACCGGCGGCTCGGCCGTTTTGTCGGCCAGGAGCGGGGCCACGGCGCGGATCAGGATGCCGCTGGCGCAGACCCCGATCACGGCATGGCCCGCGGCGAACAGGTCACGGGCGTGGGTCAAGGCGTTGGGAAAGGTGATGTCCGCCCCAGTGCGATTTTCGCGGCCATGGAACGGGCAGTCGAGCGCGTCCGCGATGCGGCGGGCCGTGGGTTCACCGGCGGTATTCAAGGCGAGCACGATGGGGGTTAGAGCCACGGGTCGGCGCCTTTCGCGATCAGGATCATGGAGAAATAGGGCGCGTTTTCAGGAGCTTCCGACAGGGGCAGAACCCGCTCGGTCCCAAGTGTCGCGCGTTCCACGTAAGTCGCCATGTCCAGGAGCCCTTCGGTCGCGAGCAGGTCGCGCAAGCGGGGTAGATGGCGGCCGACCTTCATGCAGGCGATGGTGTCGGCGGATTGGAGATGGATGCGCAGGGCGTCGTCGGGCAGCGGGCCTGGGAGGATCGTCAGGACTTCGTTGCGGGCCGCGAGCGGCATGGCGGCCGCGCCCGCGCAGGCGGTGACCGAGGTCACGCCTGGGGTGATCTCGACCGGATGGCGGGGGCGGAGGCGCGCGAAGATGTACATGAACGAGCCGTAGAAGAACGGATCGCCTTCGCAGAGACAGATGACATCGGTGCCGGTCGCGAGGGTCGCGCCGATCTCTGCCGCGGCCGCATCGTAGGCGGCTTGGGCCGGGGCGCGGTCGGTCGTCATGGGGATGTCGATGCGGATTTCGCGGGCTGTCTCAGGGATGAGATCGGCGGCGATGGCGCGGGCGAAACTGTCGCCGCCCGCGAGGGTCGGGTAGGCCACGACCTCCGCCGTTTCAATGAGTTGTGCGGCCCGCCGGGTTATCAGACCCGGGTCGCCGGGACCGAGGCCGAGGCCGTGGAGCGTGCCGCTCTTCGCGTCGTGCTGCACGCTCATCGCTTGACCAAGCTCCATTGGGTGACCGGCATGGCGGGGCGCCAAGCGGTGTAGCGGCCGACGGAGTCGGCGTGGTGGGTGTGGAGTTTCACCAGGTCGCCGCCGTGGCGGGCGTGGAGGGCGATGAGTTGGGCTTCGTTTTCCAGTGTTACGGCGTTGGCGACCAAGCGGCCGAGGGGGCGAAGGGCGTCCCACGCGGCGTCGAACGTCGCGTCGATGAGGCCACCGCCGATGAAGACGGCGTCCGGAGAGGGAAGGTTTTCAAGGACTTGCGGCGCTTCGCCCTCGCGCAGATCGAGGCGGGGTGTGCCGAGCGCCAGGGCGTTCTCAGCGGCCATGGCGCGGCGGTCGGGGCGGGGTTCGATGGCGATGGCCTGGGCGGAGCGGGCGGCGCGCATCCATTCGATGGCGACCGAGCCGGAGCCGGTGCCGATATCCCAGAGCAGCGCGCCGCGCATCGGCATGAGTTTGGCCAGCGTCGCCGCGCGGATTTCGCGTTTGGTCATGGTGCCGTCGGAGCGGAAGAGATCGTCTGGCAGGCCTGGCACCCTGGGGAGGAGTGCTGCGTCCGGGGCGGCGACGCAATCGACGCAGAGCGTGTTGAAGGCGGGGACCTGGTGCGACCAGTCTTTTGCGAGCGCGTCGAAGCGGGCTTCGGACGGGCCGCCCATGGCCGCGAGGACGGTCATGGGACTGTCGCCGAAGCCGCGCTGGCTGAGGAAATCGGCGATCTGGGCGGGGGTCTCTTCGCCGGTGGTCAAGATGATAAGGCGTTGATTCGGTTGAATGAACGCGATCATCTGTTCCACGGGGCGGCCATGGACGGTGAGGGTTTCCAGATCGGCCATGGACCAGCCCATGCGGGCGGCAGCAAGTTGGAAGGCGGAGAGCTGGGGGTGGTAGGCGATCTCGCCCGGGTCGATGGCGCGGCCGATGCGGGCGCCGACGGAAAACCACAGCGGGTCGCCGGTGGCGAGGACGACAACCCGTTGACCTTGAAAGGATTTCAGCGTGTCGATCAGAGCGTCGAATGGGTGTGGCCAAGACAGGCGCTGGGCCGTGACGCTGTCGGACAGGGTGTGGTGACGGTCGCCGCCGATGAGGATTTCGGCGGTCTCGACCACCGTGCGGGCGGCGGGGGACAGGCCGTCGAGACCGTCTTCGCCGATGCCGACGATATGGAGCCAAGCGCCGTCAGCCATGGGGGG
>JBCDCS010000230.1:0-5178 GCA_039181205.1 Pseudomonadota bacterium | reverse complement strand
TATAGCCCTTCTGGCCTCGGGCCGCGCGATGGGTGTAGCCGAGGGCTTCGAAGGCTTCGGTGGGGATCTTGTCGACCGGGGATTTGCATTCCTGGAGGCAGAGGATGTCGGGTGACTCCTCCTGCATCAATTGCACGACCAGGGCCTCGCGCAGGCGGACCGAATTGATGTTCCAGGTGGCGAGAGTGAAGGGCATATGACGTCCGATCTTGGGGGGTGCCATCCGTGCACCCGCTGTACACCCCCCGTGCATACGCGCGTTCGCACGGGTTTGGGAACCGTTCGTTAACCTGCTTGCAGTGGGGGCACCGATGCCTTGTTAGAGACGCTCGGCCAGAAAGTTGCGGAAAGGCAGCAGCCGTTCGATCGTCTCGGTGAGCGCGGCGACGAGCCCATCGCCCGTGTCCCGCCAACCGTCGGGGAGCGTGGTGCCCAGGGTCAGGGCCTTGCGCTTCAGAAGGTCGGCATGGGGGTGGTCTTGATCGTAGGGTTTCGGCACGCGCTTGAGCGGCTCCGGACCGAAATCGGACAGGCTGGCCCCGGTTTCTTCGATCACCTCGACCAGGCGGTCGCCCCAGGTATCGACCATCGCGCGGTAGCGGGTGAGCCCCTCCTTATCGAAGCCGGGATGACCGCAGCCGACGAATGTCCTGGTCGGCTCAACGCCGAAATAGATGTGGGGGCCTGGATCGTCGGGGTCCGCCGGCGTCCAGAGCATGGCCAGCATGGTCTTGTAGGGTGACTTGTCTTTGGAGAAACGGACGTCGCGGTGGATGCGAAAGACCTTGGGTTTATGGGGCGTTCCGGTCATGCGCGCGAGTTCTTCGGCCATGATCTCGTTCAGCAGCTTGGCGGGCGCTTCGATGTCGGTCTTCCACTGGGCCTTGCGCGGCTCGAACCAATCCTTCGAGTTGTTTTTGGCCAGTTGGCCGTAGAATTTCTGGGCGCGATCCAGGAACTCGGTGAAGCCGTCGGACATGTGAGATTCCGTGTTGGTTGGTGTCAGAGGATAGGGCGTTTGCTGGCGATGTCGCGGAGTTGGTTCGAGCGATGTCTGCGTGCGGATGTCTGGACCTTTAGCGGCCGCCGATCTGCTGCGCGCCCTGCGGGCTTGAGTCCGGTCCTGGGTATGGAGGGGCGACCGCTCGCATGGATCGCCGACTACGGCACGGATCTTGTCGGATCGGCCGGGGTGTCCTGGCTGAATATGTTGCGCCAGCCGTCGGGATGGCGCTGCCAGATCGAGGAGACATACATCATCTCGGCCGTGTCCGAGGCGGGCCGCAGGTAGGTCGCCCGGTAGACGATCAGCGCATGGTCCGGTCCGAGGCCGCGGATCTGGATGTCATCCAGGGCGTAGCTGGCGATTGTCGCGCCGTCCGCCAATTGGTCCGCATGGGCCGCGCGATCCGCGAAGCCGTCGGGATAGACGCCCAGGAAATCGGGGGCCAGTGCTGCAAGGTCAGCTTGGCTGTCGCCTTGGAGCAGGGCGGTCCAGACGGCGCGCTCGGCCGATTCGATTTCATGGGAGAGCCGGCGGTGATCGTCGCTCGGATCGGAAGAGTCGGTGGGCGCCATACCGTTCAAAAAAAGGCCGGACACGTAGTCCGGCCGAGTCCAACAGGGAGGTTTGCATCCACATTGACCGGCGATGCTTCGGTATCTTTAACCTATAGTCTCCGAACCGTTAACGGGAAGTAAATTTCAGGTTCAGAAACAATCTGTGGTGGTCTGTGCCGTCGAAAGCACAGGTTAAGCCATCAAACGGTAGCCCCCGGATTCGGTGACAAGGAGCCGGACATTGGTCGGATCCGGTTCGATTTTCTGGCGGAGGCGATAGATATGCGTCTCCAGCGTGTGGGTCGTGACCTCTGCGTTGTAGCCCCAGACTTCCTGAAGCAGGACATCGCGGGCGACCGTTCCGTCATTGGCTCGGTAGAGAAACTTCAAGATGTTGGTTTCCTTGTCGGTGAGGCGGATTTTCTTTTCGTCCTCGGTCACGAGCATCTTCTGGGCGGGCTTGAAGGTGTAGGGCCCGAGCGTGAAGACGGCGTCTTCGGATTGCTCGTGGGTGCGAAGCTGGCTGCGGATGCGGGCGAGGAGGACCGGGAACTTGAAGGGCTTCGGGATGTAGTCGTTCGCACCCGCATCGAGGCCTAGGATCGTGTCGGCATCGGTGTCATGGCCCGTCAGCATCACGATGGGACACTTCACCCCCTGCTTGCGCATCAGACGGCAAAGCTCGCGGCCATCTGTATCGGGCAGGCCCACGTCGAGGACGATCAGATCGTAGAGCTGTTCCTTGGCGCGGCTCATGCCGGTGGCACCGCTATCGGCCTCGAAGACATCGAAATCTTCGGTCATCACCAATTGCTCGGCCAGGGCGTCGCGCAGGTCGTCGTCATCGTCGACGAGGAGGATTTTCTTCAGGTTGGCCATCGGGGCGGTCTCCGTGTCTTCGTTGATTGACAGGATGTCCGATGACGCTGGGGCAGGGAAGCGGTAGAGGCCGGGGCTCACGGCTCCGTGTCGCCATTGGGTGAATTGTTTCATATGTGGTGGAGCGGGCGGCGCTGGGCGGCCTGAATGTTACAGGGCTTTCGACCGATGTTACCGCCGACCCCCTCCGAATTGGCTGTGCGCGCCCGGGCCGACCTGCGGGTCGGGCTGCCGGTGGCGGTGGGCCCGGTGGTGCTGGCATCGGTGGAGACGGTGTCCGAGGCGCGGCTGGCGGCGATGCGGGCGGCGGGGCCGCTGGTGCTGTGCGTGAGCGGGCGTCGGGCGGAGACGTTGAAGGCGCGGGCCTATGACGGCGATGTGGCGCGGATCGCGGTGCCTCAGGACGAAGGCTTGGACTGGCTGCGAGCGGTGGCCGACCCGGCTGACGATTTGCGGATGCCGATGAAGGGGCCGCTTCGGACATTGCGGGACGAAGGGGCCGCGCCCTGGCGCACGGGGATCGCCCTGGTGAAGGGGGCCGAGTTGCTGCCGGCCGTGGTCGGGGTGGAGATGGCGGCGCCCGACGGGATCACGGTCGTCCCCGAGGCGGCGGGCGTTCGTTTGGACCCGGCCCCGGCCTCCGTGTCGGCGGCGCGGGTGCCTTTGGCGGTGCACAAGGCGGGTCGGGTCCACGTGTTCCGCGAGGCCGGGGGCGGGACCGAGCACAATGCGATCGAAATCGGCGTGGTCGACCGCACGGCGCCGGTTTTGGTGCGGCTCCATTCCGCGTGCTTCACCGGCGACGTGCTGGGGTCGCTGAAATGCGATTGCGGTCCGCAATTGCACGCCGCGCTGGACGCCATGGCCGCGCAAAGCGGGTTGCTGCTCTATCTGAACCAGGAAGGGCGGGGGATCGGGCTCGCCAACAAGATGCGCGCCTATGACCTGCAGGATCAGGGCTTCGACACCGTGGAGGCCAATCACCGGCTGGGCTTCGAAGATGACGAGCGGGATTTTCGTCTGGGCGCGGGGATGCTGCGCGGGCTGAATATCGGGCGCGTGCGGCTGATGACGAACAACCCGCGCAAGATCGCGATGATGGAGGATCAGGGGATCCAGGTGGTCGAGCGGGTGCCGCTGCATGTGGGGCGGGGGCCTGAGAACGCCGCCTATCTGAAGGTCAAGCGCGTGAAATCCGGGCATCTGCCGTGAGGGTTGCGCGCCGGTGGGACCGGCCCGCCCGGGGGGCGTCCGACGGGGGCATCGAGCCCCCATCGGCCGCGGCCTCCGGCGGAGGTATTTCTGGCCAGAGGAAGATGGGGCCCGAGGATCTGGTCGTTACGCCCATGGGGGTGCGGTTCTGGGGACGTCTGTTTCCGTGCGTGCTGGGGCGGGGCGGCGTGGTGTTCGACAAGCGCGAAGGGGATGGTGGGACGCCTGCCGGGGTGCATGGGATCGTCGGGATGTTGTGGCGCCGGGACCGGATGGCGCGGCCGGCGGATTGGGCGGTGCCGATCCGGCCGGGGGACCTGTGGTGCGATGATCCGGGGTCGGAGGATTACAATCTGTTGGTGCGGGCGCCGTTTCCGGGCTCGGCGGAGCGGCTCAGGCGCGCGGACCCGCTCTATGATCTGGTGATCCTGACGGATTGGAACTGGCCCTATGCGGAGCGGGCGCCGGTGGCGCGGGGCTCGGCGATCTTTCTGCATCGCTGGCGACGGCCGGGGTTTCCCACCGAGGGGTGCTTGGGGTTCGCGCCGGAGGATTTGCTTTGGATCGCGCGGCGGATCGGGCTTGGGACGCGGGTGATCGTCCTTTGAGACTGCGGCCCTTGCGGCATGAGACCGAAGTTCAAATGATGTGTCGTCCTTTCCAGAGCAGGATCAGGAGAGCAATGAAGGCGACGGCCGACAATGTGAGAGCCAAGAGATAGACTGGATCCGGTAGGTTCCCGAAACGCTCCTGTATCTCCCCCAAATCTGCAAAAGACCCTAGCACCACGCCGAGAAGCGCACTGAGAAACCCCCATTTTTGGGCTGCGGCGAGCCGTTTTTCCAGGACAGCGTTTTTCTCTTCGAGTTCTGTCGTGCTTCTAACAATCTCTCGAATTTCGTTCAGCGTTTCATCTTCGGCGCGTCGACTTTCCAGGAGGGATTGTCCGACGATAAAATGGAAGGGGTCGCGCTGCTGGGACAGGTATTGGAGCAGGTCCTCCACGGAGGCGTCTGCGATCTCGTATGGGACAGGCTCTCCATCACTTGACGCAGCGGGTGACAGGTCTTGCAGCAACGCGCGCGACAGGAAGATCGTGCCTTTACGCGATCCGCGCGCTTCAACTCGGACGATAGTCTCCGCTTGTCCCGACTCCGCCTGTGATCTGCAGGAGAGCTTGATGACCTTGCCGGCTGGGATCGGCTTGGCGGCGGCGTTCTTTCTGTCGTCGGAATGGATCAGGATAGTTCGAGTGGTTCGGAGCCATTCATCCAGAGAGGCCGCATCTTCGTTCCATTCCGTCCATTTGCCGAAATCGTCTTGTTCGGCGTCCAATGGGCAGCAAAATTGGATCGCGCTTCGCATCAACGCGTGAACTTCTTGTACTTCACCCGCGTTGGCTCCAACGCATCGGCGCCCAGGCGGCGGACTTTGTCTTCCTCATAGGCTTCGAAATTGCCTTCGAACCATTCCACATGGGCCTCGCCTTCGAAGGCCAGGATGTGGGTGCAGAGGCGGTCGAGGAAG
>JBCDCS010000229.1:0-5201 GCA_039181205.1 Pseudomonadota bacterium | reverse complement strand
GCCATGTCTGTTATCTCCGACCCTCTCGCCGATCTGTCGACCATGCGCCGCGCCTTGTCGCGCCGCTGGTTGCCCCGCAGTTTCTATGCCCAGGCCGCCTTGATCCTGATCGTCCCGATCCTGACCATCCAACTGGCCGTCGCGGTGATGTTCCTGCAACGGCACTACGAAGATGTCACGATCCAGATGACCACCAATCTGTCCCGAGAAATCGCGCTTCTCCGGGTCCAGCCGGAACTGGCGGAGCCGCTGAGCATCGCGCTCGATTACGGCCCGGTCGAGACCTATGTCCGGTGGTGGGATTTGTCGGGCCGTGCCATGCAGGAACGCTTGCGAGAGGTCTTCCCGGATCTGGTGGCGGTCAATGTCAGCGGGATACGCAAGACCATCCAGTTGGAATTCGCGGATGGGATGCGGATGGTGTTCCCAAGGACGAACGTTTCCGCGTCCAACCCCCATCAACTGCTGGTTCTGATGGTCGCGACCTCGCTGATCATGACAGGGCTCAGCATGATATTCATGCGGGCACAGATCCAACCGATCCGCCGTCTGGCCCGCGTGGCCCAGGCGTTCGGGCGGGGGGAGACGAAGACGTATAAACCCTCTGGTGCGACGGAAGTTCGGGCGGCAGGCACTGCGTTTTTGGAGATGCGTGCCCGGATCGAACGGCATATCGAGCAGCGCACGTTACTTCTGTCGGGCGTGAGCCACGACCTGCGAACGCCGCTCACGCGGATGCGCCTGGAACTTTCGATGATGGACGGGGATGAGGCGGCCGCGCTGGAGCGCGATGTTTCTGCTATGGAGCGGATCATTGACACCTTCCTCGATTTTGCTCGCGAAGGGGCGAACGATACGGCAGGTCCCGCCGATCTGCCGACGCTGATCCAGGAAGCGGTCGATCTGGGCGCCCCGGATCACGATGTCGAAGTCATCACGCCATCCGCCGACGTGACCGTGTATCAGGATGGCATGCGCCGCGCTGTTGCCAACTTGCTGGGCAACGCCTTGCGCTATGGCACACTGGCGCGTGTGACTGCGACGGTGTCTGATGCAAGTCTAGTCATTGCCGTGGAAGACAACGGACCGGGCATTCCCGAAGCGGATCGTGGAGATGCTGTAAGACCCTTCGCACGGCTCGACACCGCGCGGTCGAACCCGGCCGGGAATGTCGGTTTGGGCTTGTCCATCGTGCGAGACGTGGCCCGGACCCATGGCGGGATGCTTCGGCTCGGGCGGTCTGATATGGGCGGATTGAAGGCAGAGATCGTCGTACCGCAATAGACTGTGGCCGGTGTCTGCGGTGGTAGGCCCGGCAGGACTTGAACCCGCAACCAAAGCGTTATGAGCGCTCTGCTCTAACCAATTGAGCTACAGGCCCCCCGAGCGAGAGGTATCAGACGGGCCAAGACGGTCAAGGGATCGAAGCTGGACGGTGGCGGTACCACATCGAGGCATTGTCGGGCGGCTTAATCGGATGGTAGGGCGCGGCCAAAGTAAGAGGGCTGTCCTATGGGCGAACGACGGAACGGTCTCACCTATGCAGAGGCTGGTGTGGATATCGACGCAGGCAACGCCTTGGTGGACCGTATCTCGCCGGCGGCCCAGGCGACGGATCGGCCCGGAACGATGGCCGGACTTGGTGGCTTCGGCGCACTCTTCGATCTGAAGGCGGCCGGATTTGTCGATCCGGTTCTGGTCGCTGCTACCGACGGGGTGGGTACCAAGCTCCGTCTGGCCATCGATACCGGGCGGCTCGACGGTGTCGGGATTGATCTAGTCGCCATGTGCGTCAATGATTTGGTTTGCCAAGGCGCCGAGCCCCTGTTTTTCCTTGACTACTTTGCAACGGGGAAGCTCGAAACCGATGCTGCGGCGCGGGTTATCGAAGGGATTGCCGAAGCCTGTGCTGCGTCGGGTTGTGCGCTGATCGGCGGTGAAACGGCCGAGATGCCAGGAATGTATGGCGCAGGTGATTTCGATCTGGCTGGGTTCGCTGTCGGCGCCATGGAGCGGGGTAGTGAATTGCCCAAGGGGGTGGCGGCGGGAGACATCTTGCTGGGTCTCGCCTCCGATGGCGTTCATTCCAACGGATTTAGTCTGGTGCGCCGCGTGGTCGACCATCTGGGGCTTGGCTGGGATGACCCGGCACCGTTTGCCGGTTTGTCGCTCGGCGCCGCGCTGGCCAGGCCAACCCGGCTGTATGTGAAACCCGCGCTGGCGGCGATCCGCGCCGGGGGGGTCCACGCATTGGCCCATATCACCGGGGGCGGATTGACCGAAAATGTGCCACGCGTCCTGCCAAAAGGCCTGGGCGCGGAGATCGATCTGTCCGCCTGGTCGGCCCCTCCGGTCTTCGGTTGGCTGGCAGAGGCGGGCAACATCGCGGGGCACGAGATGCTCAAGACCTTCAATTGTGGGATCGGTATGGTCGCCGTCGTCGCGTCGGACCGCGCGGATCCATTGATCGAATTGCTTTCCGGGCGTGGGGAGCGGGTCACGCGCCTGGGCGTGATAACTGAGGGGGCGGGCGTCAGATATACAGGTCAAACCCGCTGGTGAAGCGTGTCGCGATCCTGATCTCAGGCGGCGGCTCCAACATGGTGCGGCTCGTCGAGGATATGGCAGGCGATCATCCCGCACGTGCCGTCCTGGTCCTGTCAAATCGGCCCAATGCGGGCGGCTTGGCCAGGGCCGAAGCTTTGGGCGTACGGACAGCGTCGGTGGATCATCAGGCCTATCCCGATCGATCGAGCTTCGAGGCGGCCTTGGCCGCAGCGCTGGACGCGGCGCAGCCCGATGTAATCGCCTTGGCCGGTTTCATGCGCATTCTCACCGCGCCATTCGTGTCGCGCTATGCTGGCCGAATGCTAAATATCCATCCCAGTCTGCTACCGAGATATCGCGGGCTCAATACCCATGCCCGCGCCATCGCGGCCGGCGATATCGAGGCCGGATGTACCGTGCATGAAGTCACGGCCGATCTGGATGATGGACCCATTCTCGGTCAGGCTCGTGTGCCCGTTCTGGCGGGCGACACGCCCGACACGCTGGCAGCGCGCGTTCTTGTGCAGGAACATCGTCTTTATCCCTTGGTCTTGCGCCGCTTTACCAAGGGGGAACGGGGCCCGCTGGTTCTTCCCCCGGCTGGGGAAAGCGCCTAGAAGGCCGAATACCGGCAGTAAGAGGTCCCCATTGTCGAGCAAGATCACCACGCTGACCACGACCGACGCTCTCGCCGCCTTCTGCGCGGATGCCGCCAAAGCCCCTTATGTGACGGTGGATACAGAATTTCTTCGGGAACGGACCTATTATTCCAAGCTCTGCCTGATCCAGCTGGCCTATCCCGGTGACGGAGAGCAGGACGCGGTTTTGGTGGATCCTCTGGCGGGAGATCTTGACCTGGCACCGCTCTATGATCTGTTTCGCGATCATGGCGTGGTGAAGGTTTTCCATGCGGCCCGCCAGGACTTAGAAATTTTCGCCGTCGATGGGGATGTCATTCCGACGCCGCTCTTCGACACCCAGGTGGCCGCGATGGTCTGTGGGTTCGGGGAACAAGTGGGGTATGAAACCCTCGTACGGAAAGTGGCGCGGTCACAGATCGATAAGTCGTCCCGTTTCACGGATTGGTCGCGCCGACCGCTATCGGACGCGCAAAAAAGCTATGCCTTGGCCGACGTGACCCACCTGCGCGGCATTTACGAGCATCTGGCCGGCGAATTGCAGAAGAGCGGGCGCACCAAATGGGTCGAGGAAGAGATGGACGTCCTCCGTGATCCGGCCACGTACCGGGTGGAGCCGCGTGAAGCCTATATGCGGCTGAAGATGCGTAACCCGTCGCCACGCTATTTGGCCATTGCCCGTGAATTGGCCGCCTTCCGCGAACAGCATGCCCAAACCCATGACATTCCCAGGACCCGCGTTTTCAAAGATGATGCCTTGTTGGAGCTGGTGGCGAATAAACCGAGGGACATGGGCGAACTCACGAAATCACGCCTTTTGCTGCGTGAGGCGCGTAAAGGTGCCATCGCCGAGGGCATTCTGGCGGCTATCGCGGCGGGTCTTGCTGTCTCAAAGGAAGATCTGCCTGCGGCGCCGCGGCCACGCGCCCGTGATCAGATCAATGGCGCTTTGGCGGACCTGCTCCGCGTTCTGTTGAAGGCCAAGGCGGAGCAGGCCGGCGTTGCCTCTAAGCTCATCGCCACGGCATCCGATCTGGATGATATTGCGTCGGGCAACTTGGAAGGCGACTGGTTGCGCGGCTGGCGCCGGGAGGTATTCGGCGCGGACGCGCTGCGTCTCTGCCAAGGCGAGATCGCCCTTGCCTGCCGTGGTCACGATGTGCGGATCGTGGCGCTTTAGCGAAGCTGATGCGCTGGCCAATTTTCGTCATATCGTTGCCGGACGCTTTGGATCGACGGCGCGAGATGCAAGCGAAGCTCTTCGATCTTGGTCTACCGTTTACATTCCTGGATGCCGTTGACGGTCGTTCTGGGCTGCCCAGCCATTTGGAGCCTTTGATTGATAGGTCGAAGGCCAGGACAAACGTTTGGCGTCCGATGACCGACGGCGAATTCGCCTGTGCTTTGTCTCATCAGTCTGCCTATGAGCGGATCATCGAGGAAAACCTGCCTGGCGCGATCATTCTGGAAGACGACGCAATACCGATGCCCGGGTTTCGCGACTTCTATCAGAATGAATTGTATTTAAACGCGGACCTTATCCAACTCGATCATATGAAAGCTCGGATTTGGCCTTGGTCCGGACAGTCCATTCGCGGTATTACCACGTTCTACCGTCCGGCTCTGATAGCAGTTCTTGCGACGGGTTATTCCATCACCAATGCTGGAGCGCGAGACCTCCGCAATCGATCTTTTCCAATCTGTCGTAAAGCTGATTGGCCATGTGATGTTCTAAAGATGGACATTCGACTTGCCGATCCACGCCTTATCGATCACCCGCCATTGGGGAATGCGCCTTCATTTCTGGAAGAGCAAAGGGCCGCCGCGGAAGCCGCTGAGACCGAGACCCGTAAGACAAAACTGCGAAAATACCCTAGATCAGTGTGGTTTCGCCGATGGGTCAGAAAACGTCTTTCCCGGAAGATAAGTTGAAACTCGCGTGTGCGCCGAAGATCGCAAGTTAACTCTCGACAAAGGACGCCCGCTCTCACAGGCGCCTAAAGGTTCCGCGCATTT
>JBCDCS010000228.1:0-5221 GCA_039181205.1 Pseudomonadota bacterium | reverse complement strand
TTCCCGCGATAGCCGCGTGCCCCGCTCCATCGGCGGCGTGGGTTTCGTGCCGTTCGAAAACCTGATCGGTCGGGCCGACCGGGTGATCTTCTCGTCGGCGGGGTCGCGCATGCTGTTCTTCTGGACCTGGCGCCTGGACCGCTTCTACGAGAAGATCGAGTGATCGGGGCGGTGCGCGCGTCCGGCCGATGAAGCTCTCCCGCGACCTCGTCGCCTTCCAGGACCGCATCGGCCACCGCTTCGCCCGAGCCGATCTGCTGGTCCGGGCCATGACCCACAGTTCCATCGGGACTGAGACCCGGCCCGACAACCAGCGGCTGGAATTTCTGGGCGACCGGGTGCTGGGTCTGGTGATGGCGGAAACGCTCATGTCGGAGGATCGCGCTGCGTCCGAGGGCCAGCTGGCGCCCCGTTTCAACGCGCTCGTCCGCAAGGAAACCTGCGCCGAGGTCGCCGCGTCGGTCGATCTGGGCGCTGTTCTAAAGCTTGGCAAATCGGAGCAGGTCACTGGTGGTCGGCGTAAGCAAGCTCTGCTGGGCGATGCCATGGAAGCGCTGATCGCCGCCGTTTACCTGGATGCGGGGCTCGAGACCGCCCGGGCCATGGTCCTGCGGCTGTGGGGGGACCGGATCGGCCGGGTCGAAGCCGATGCCCGCGATGCGAAGACCACGCTGCAGGAATGGGCCCAAGCCCGGGGCATGGCGCCGCCCCGTTATGAGGTTACCGCTCGGACCGGCCCCGATCACGCGCCGGTCTTTCGGGTCACGGCAACATTGCCCGATGGCCGTGCCGCCGAAGGGGAGGCGACTGCCAAACGCGTTGCGGAACAGGCGGCGGCCAGGGCTTTGTTGAATGACGTGTCAGGTTAGATCGCTCTCGCGGAAGCCTGTGCGGCCGACTTGCACTGGCCACTGATCCTTCTAGCCCAAGCCGGTCCGTTGGCGGGCCGCGGTGCGGCGACCCAAAGGTTGTTCGGTAGCACTTTATACCAGCCACGTCCGAAAAAGCTCGAAGCGATGCACCGATATCAGCCCAATCACCGGGCCGGGGGGCGGCCTGGCGATGGATCGGCGCCCTGCGGGCTTGAATCCGGTACGGGGTGGAGCGGGAAGGGCGGGATTGGCCAATCAGTTCAAATCCAGAACGTTCCCAAAGGCCCACTACCCGTTAACTTACTTAGCAGCCGAGATTTAGTTTCGGTCGGTGCTGACTCTGCTGCCAAGCCGCCAGTGTGGTTATCTGCTTCGAGTTGTGGTTCCCGGGGAAGCGCAGCCGCACAAACCGCAGGATGCCTAAAGCCATCACTCCGACCGTCCGACGCAGATCAGACCCATATCAGACGTCGATTTTCACACCCTCTGACGGGTCCCAGTTGACCTATCCGGCCAACCCTACCGTTCCCATTCCTGCTACAACCGCTTACACCCCTCCCATGACTGACACCCCCACCCGCGCCGGTTTTGTCGCCCTTATCGGCGAACCAAATGCTGGAAAATCCACGCTTCTGAATCGTATGGTCGGCGCCAAGGTCTCCATCGTGACTCACAAGGTGCAGACCACCCGTGCCCGCATCCGGGGCGTCGCGATGCATGGGTCGGCCCAGATCGTCTTGGTGGATACGCCGGGTCTTTTCCGCCCCCGCCGCCGCCTGGATCGCGCCATGGTCGCCGCCGCCTGGGCCGGCGCCGCCGATGCGGACGTGATCGTCCTTCTGATCGAGGCCCATCGCGGTCTGACCGACGGGGTGGAGGCCATTCTAGCGACGCTGGACGACAGGGCGCCCGCGCAGCCTATCCTCCTGGCCATCAACAAGATCGACCGTGTCGAGGCGCCCAAGCTGCTGGCTCTGACCGAAGAGATGAACGCCCGGTTTCCCTTTGCCGCGACCTTCCTGATCTCGGCCGAGAAGGGCCATGGCGTGGATGATCTAAAGGCTGATCTGGCGGGGCGCATGCCCGAAGGCCCGCATCTCTATCCCGAAGACCAGATCGCCGATCTGCCGCTTCGCATGATCGCCGCCGAAATCACGCGCGAGAAGCTCACGCTCCGCCTGCACCAGGAACTGCCCTACCAGCTCACGGTCGAAACGGAGGCCTGGGATCAACGCAAAGACGGCTCCGCCCGGATCGACCAGATGATCTATGTCCAGCGCGACGGCCACAAGGGTATCGTCCTCGGCAACAAGGGCGAGACCGTCAAAGCCGTCGGCAAAGCCGCTCGTGCCGAACTCGAAGAGTTTCTGGGCCACCGCGTTCATCTGTTCCTGCAGGTCAAAGTTCGCCCTAACTGGCAGGACGAAGCCGAACGCTTCGACGCCATGGGTCTCGACTTCCGGGATGGCGCACCCTGATGCGCTCTTCTTCCTTTCAAAAATATCCCGGGGAGCGCGAGGGGCTGGCCCCTCGCTCCCTACCGTGACGCCGCGTCTCACAGCGGCTTTCTGGGTCGCTGCCTATCGTAAGCGATTGGAGTTCCATGATATCCCATGTTTCGTCACCGCCCATGGGGATGATACGGCCGGCGCCATCCTGGTGAAGCTGAACACGCTGGACGGCCGGGCCCAGGTCTTTCACCGCAGCTTCGATCTGACGACGGGCGATCGCATCTGGACCCCGCTGACCGAAGGCGCGGAGCCCGATTGCGACGCCGCGATCTCGCGCCAGCGCAGCTTCGATCCCGATCTTTGGGTGCTGGAGATTGAGGACCGTCATGGTCGTCACCTTCTGGATGAGGAGGGGCTGCAATGATCGAATGGCGGGACGCCGGTCTCGTCCTGGCTGCCCGGCCCCATGGTGAAACGGCGGTGATTTTGGAACTTCTGACCAGGGACCATGGCCGCCATCTGGGGGTGGTCCATGGCGGGGCGTCACGCCGCAAGGCGCCGATGCTGCAGCCAGGCAATCAGCTCGACGCCGTGTGGAAGGCCCGTCTCGACAGCCATCTGGGGACTTGGAGCGTCGAACTCCGCAGCTCCCGCGCCGCGGCGATCTTGGGCGATCCGCTGCGGTTGGCGGCGTTGACAGCGGTGACGTCGCTCGCCGCGTTTGCCCTGCCGGAACGGGACCCTCATCCCACCTTCGCGGACCGAACCGAGACGCTCTGCGATGCCATCGCAAGCGGCGAAGGTTGGTTGCCCGACTATGTGGCCTGGGAGCTGGCGCTTCTGGACATCAGCGGCTTCGGTCTGGATATCTCCAGTTGTGCGGCAACGGGTAAGACCGAGGACCTGGCCTATGTCAGCCCCCGCACCGGTCGGGCCGTCAGTCGGGCTGGTGCAGGGGAGTGGGCCTCCCGGCTGCTGCCGCTGCCTGAGATGCTCTTGGGTCGTCCCGCCGACTTGCCGGGTATCCAGGCCAGCCTCGACCTGACCGGTCATTTCCTGCACCAGAGCCTAGCGCCGAGCCTTGGCGAGGACCCGATCCCACCGGCGCGCGAACGTTTTTTGGATGAACTTCGTCGGGTGTAGTCTGGCTCGCCGCCGTAAAGTCTAAGCAACGTTAAGTGGACGCTTGAGCTTTTGCTCGTGGCGGCCGCCTTGCTCCGGACCGGACTCAAGCCCGGAGGCCGCCGGTCCATCGCGTCGCCAGGGGTTCTCGAACCAATGGCGCCCCCCTTGCGACCGCCCTCCGGGCCCGGCGATTTGGCTGGTGTCAGCGCCCGGCTCTGAGCTCTTCCGAATTTGGCTGGGCTAAGGTGCCGCCCAACAAGCGTCGGATCGCCGCACCGCGGCCCGTCAATGGACCGACTTGCGCCCGGAAAGTTCAATTCCGCTCCAGGCCAACACCTCCCTTAACCCACAATCCCTCTCCGGATCAGGTTGATCCCTGCCACCACCAGCACTACCAATGTGGCCTTCCGAAACAACGCCTGATCCATGCGATCCTGAATCCGGAATCCAATAGCCATGCCGATCAATGCCGCCGGCAGCAGGGCCGCCGAAAACCAGATCGTCTCGCCGTTCAGGATGCCCGACCGCAGATGCGCGGCCACGAGTACGATGGAGCCCAGCCCATAAATTACGCCCTGGACCACCATCTGCCGGGCTTTGGGCGTGTCGATCGCCATCAGATAGAGCACCGTCGTCGGCCCCCATGTCCCCGCCAAGCCGCCCAGAATGCCTGAAATCAGCCCGATCCCCCATTCCGCCGCCACATGCCGATGGGGCGGTATCGAAAATCGCATCCCGCTCAATTGCAGCAAGGACAGCGCCACCACTGGAATACCCAGGATGAAGTAGAACGTCGTCCTCGGGATCGCGATCACAAGCTGCGCCGCAGCGAAGATGGCCACGCCCAGGATCAGCAAATAGCGCCAGTGTCGCACCATCGCGCTTTGGACAGCCGCGCTGCCATGGCGGATCGCCTGCCATCCGTTCGTCGCCAGGACCGAGACCAGAATGCCCGCCAAGGCGAGCCTGGGATCCAAGAAGCTGGAAAGACCGGAAATCATCACCAGCGGAAGGGCAAATCCCACCGCTCCCTTCACCAGTCCGGCAAAACACGCGATGGCCAAAGCCAGACCCCAGGCAAGTGGTGTGAGCATTTCCATACCCTTGCCCTACGCTGGCGAAAGCAGCACCGCCAGCAAAACGACAAGGTCACAATATCTCCTTGCCGGGCCATGATCTCGCAATTATCTTGCGCTGCAACTGCAAACAGACCTTTTACCGGACAGGACCCGCTCTATGCCCCAGGATGGCCAGGCCATGCCGCTCGATCCCGCCACCGATTCCCCGATCCTGCCCGATCTTCTGTCGCTGAGCGCAGAGGCGACCAAGGCCCTGGACGGAATTCTGGAGATCGCCCGCCAGACCGTCGCGGCCCGGGTGACGGTTGCGGGCCGGATCGACAGCGCGCTGCTGGAGGCTGAGCAGACCGCGACCCACGGGCTCGCCTGGCTCGCCACCTATGCGCAGGCCCTGCGGCAGATGCAGGCTTGGGCCGATCGGCTCGATGCAGAGGGGCGCTTTGGCGAAATGGAAGCGCTGCTCCACCAGATCGCGTTCGGTGAATACCTTTGGCAGGTCTATGGCGGCCTGCCCATGAGCCAGGGCGAAATCGTCCGGTTGCAAGATCTGGGTCTTAGCCAGGAGGATCAGCGGGGGCTCATGGTTCCCGCCGTCATGACGCTTTGCAATGAGGGCAACAGCCAGGTGGCCCGAACCCGTCTGGTGGCCCTGATGCGGGACGGCACGGCCAATGCCACCTTCGGTCAGTCGGGC
>JBCDCS010000227.1:0-5253 GCA_039181205.1 Pseudomonadota bacterium | reverse complement strand
GGCGCCCTCATCCAAAACCTGTGGTGGTGGTGGGGCCTGCCGACGCTGCTGCTGGCGGTGATGTTCATCGGCCTATTGCTGGTGAATCTCGGGCTGGATGAGGTCTCCAATCCCCGTCTGAGGAAGCTGTGATGCGTTCGCTGATCTTTCTTACGCTCGCAATGTCATGGAGCCTCCCAGCCAAGGCCCAGGAACTTGGTACATGCGATGTGCTTCCTGAAGCCGTCGAGGAGCTAGCAGCACTGCGAGTATCGGCAATGAATGCCAGCCTGGCACTGTCAGCGGTTGTGGGAAAGGACTCTCCCGTCACCGACCCAGACATAGAACGGGCAGTTCGCCGTGCACTGACAGCCCTGATGCCACACGATCTCACCCCTCCAGATCAAGCACGAGAGGTCTACCTTCGGGAGTGCAATTCATGACGGTCCTGGACATCCGCAACCTCTCCATCGACTTCCCCACCGCCGGCGGCGTCGTCCACGCCGTCACCGATCTGTCGCTGCAGGTCGCCAAGGGCCGCCGCATCGGCTTCATCGGCGAAAGCGGTTCCGGCAAGACCACGACCGCGCTCGCCGTCATGCAGATGCTCGCCGCGCCGGGTCGGGTCGCGGGCGGCGAAATCATCCTCGCCGACACCGACATGCTGAAACTCAGCGAGGAGGAGATGCGCCTCTCCCGCCTCTCCCGTGTCAGCTACATCCCCCAGGGCGCCATGAACTCGCTCAATCCGATCATGCGGATCGAGGATCAGCTTTGGGACGGCATCCTGGCCCACGAACCGGCCACCAAACAGGACGAACTCAAGCGCCGCTCTGACGAGGCCTTGGCCTCCGTTGGCCTGCCGCCCCACACCGCGCGGCTCTACCCCCACGAACTCTCCGGCGGCATGAAACAGCGGGTCTGCATCGCCATGGGCGTGACCCTGTCGCCCGACCTCATCATCGCCGATGAACCGACGAGCGCGCTCGACGTGGTCACCCAGCGCCACGTCATGCAGACCCTCAAGGACGTCCAGGCCAAGATCGGCGCCGGTCTGATCCTGATCGGCCACGATATGGGTCTCATGGCCCAGAGCGTGGACGAACTCGCCGTCCTGAAAGATGGCGAACTCGTCGAACATGGCGACGTCCGTCAGATCCTCGAAGCCCCCAAACACCCCTACACCAAGGACCTGATCTCCTCCGTCCCCCTGGTCGGCGGCGAAAGCTTCCTCGACCCCGCCCCCGCCGCGCCGCCCAAGGGCCGCGGCAAACCCGGCGTTCCGCTTCTAGCCTTCGAAAACGTCTCCCGAGTCTACGGCGCCGTCACCGCCCTGCACCCCATGTCCTTCGCGCTGGATGGCGAGGTCCCGAAGATCGTCTCCATCGTCGGCCAGTCGGGCTCGGGCAAGTCGACAATGGGCAGCCTGATGCTCGGCTTCAACACGCCCTCGACCGGCCGCGTCCTCTACGAAGGCGCCGACGTCGCCAAGATGGATCAAGCCGCCAGCCTGGAATTCCGCAAGAACGTCCAGGCCGTGTTCCAAGACCCCTATGCCTGCTTCAACCCGTTCTACCGGGTTGATCACGCGCTGAAATTCCCGTTCAAGCGCTTCGGCTACGCCACCTCCGATGCCCAGATCCAGAAGGCCATGGAAGACGCCTGCGAAGCCGTGGGCCTCGACCCCAGCCTGATCCTCCGCCGCTACCCGCACCAACTCTCCGGCGGCCAGCGCCAGCGCCTCATCGTCGCCCGCGCGCTCATGCTGCAACCGAAGCTCCTGATCGCCGACGAACCCGTTTCCATGGTCGACGCGTCGCTCCGCTCCACGATCCTGAAAAACATCCACGACCTGAAGGATCAGCACGGGATCTCGATTCTCTACATCACCCACGATCTGGCCACGGCCTACCACGTGAGCGATTACGTCATCGTGCTCTACCAGGGCCACGTGGCCGAGGCCGGCCCCCCGAAGGAAGTCATCGGCGATCCGCAGCACGAATACACCCGGCTCCTGATCGACTCGATCCCCTGGCCCGAGGTCGATCGCGGCTGGGGTACGCCGTCAACCGAGGAAGAAGACGCCGCCCGCCTGGCCCGGCTTGCCAAGGACCAACAGACGGTGATGCGCGGGGACATCCCAGGCTTCACGCTTAGCTGACAACACGCGCCATGGCTCCGCTCGACCGGAGCCGGACCCCGGGCTCACCCGGGGTCGGCCACCGGAGCACCCATGGACCACAACCGCCGCTTCACCGCCAAGAAGATCGCCAAGCGCATCGACCTGATCCAGCGCATGGTCCACCGGCGCGACCGTCCGATCCCTGAATTCCGCTGGACCACGCTGCCCGATGCCCGCGCCGAACCGCCCCTGGGTGCCGATATCTCCGATTGGCCGGAAATCGCGTGGGACAGTTATTGGGCCGGCCAGAACATCCATTACTGCATGGCCACCGACATCACCGTGCCCCAGGGTTGGGCCAAGGGCCCCGTCGCCCTGCACCTGCCCATGGGCGAGGCGGGCGACATCTTCACCCACCCCGAGGCGCTGCTCTACATCGACGGCCAGTCCTATGCCTCCGCCGACCGCTACCACCACACGATCTACCTGCCCGACCGCCTGCAAGACGGCCGCCCGCACCGGATCGAACTGCACGGCTGGACCGGCCTCACCGGCTGGCCGCCCGATCCGAAGAACACCGACCGGCTCAAGATGGGCACATGCAAGCTGGTCGAAATGGATCTGCCCACCCGCGATTTCATCTCCTTGGCCGAGGTCGTGCTGGAACACGCCCTCACCCTGGAAGACACGCGGCCCGCCCGGCACATCCTGCTGACCGCGCTCGATGCGGCCTTCCTGGCGCTCGATACCCGCGACCCCATGGGCGTCGCCTTCTGGTCCACCGTGCCCAACGCCATGAAAGTCCTGGAAGACGGCGTCGCCCAGGCGGGTCAACCCATCGACGTCACGCTTCATGCCATCGGCCATGCCCATATGGACATCGCCTATCTCTGGCCCATCGACCAAATCCGCCGGAAGAACGCGCGCACCTATTCCAACGTGCTGCGCATGATGGACCAGTACCCGGAATACAATTTCAGCCATTCCCAGCCGCAACTCTACGACTACACCGAACGCGACTACCCCGAGATTTTCGAAGCCATCAAAACCCGCGTCGCCGAAGGCCGGTGGGAGGTTATGGGCGGCATGTGGGTCGAACCCGACACCAATCTGCCGGGTGGTGAGGCCCTGGTGCGCCAACTCCTCCTGGGCCGCAGCTACTTCCGCGACCGCTTCGGCGACGTGGAAACCCCGGTCCTCTGGCTGCCCGACACGTTCGGCCTCTCCTGGTGCCTGCCGCAACTGATCCAACAGGCGGGCCTCAGATGGATGGTCGTCAACAAGGCCTCCTGGAACCAATACAACCAACTTCCCGCATCGACGCTCTGGTGGCAGGGCATCGACGGCACGCGTATCCTCACCCAGTTCCTGACCACCCCGCGCGAGGTGCAGCACCTTCCGTTTCCGACGAACTACAAATCCGACCTGACGGCCGAGGAAGTCGCGGGCACCTGGACCACCTCCACCGCCAAGGAAAGGGTCCGCGATCTGCCCATCGCCTATGGCTACGGCGATGGCGGCGGCGGACCCACGGGCGAGCTCATCCGCCGCGCCAAGGTCTGGCAAGGCATGCCCGCCGCGCCCAACCTGGAATTCTCCACCATCCGCCGCTGCATGGAGACCATCGAAGCCCAGGCCGCCACCGTGCCGACCTGGTCGGACGAACTCTACCTGGAAGGCCACCGCGGCACGCTCACGTCCCAGGGCTGGATCAAACGCGCCAACCGCCGGGCCGAAATCGCGCTCGCCGAAGCCGAATTTCTCTCCGTCGCCGCCGGCGCCCCCAAGCCGGATCTCAAAAGGGCCTGGGAGCTCCTCTGCCTGAACCAATTCCACGACATCCTGCCCGGTACGTCCGTGCCGTCCGTCTTCAAAGACGCCCGTGCCGATTATGCCGAAATCCAGGAAATCGCAGGCCATGCAATCCAAGCCTGCCGCCTGCCCGGCGATGGCACATCCGTCGCCAATACCACCGGCCATGGCGGCCGCCGCCTGGTTACGCTGCCCAGCCCCGAGCCGGACGCGCAGACAACTGATGACGGCGCCCTGGCGCTCATGGACCTGGAACCCCATTCCCTGACGCCTCTGGCCCCCATCAAGCCGGACGCCCCCGTCACGATCAGCAGCGATGGCACGGGCGTGGTGCTCCAGAACGCCCATTTGAGGATCGAGATCGATACCCAGGGGCGGCTTACCCGCATTTACGACCGCGACGCCGACCGCGACATCCTTTCTGATGGCCGCATCGGTAACCAACTCCAAGCCTTCGAAGACCGCCCCCTCTCCTGGGATGCCTGGGATATCGACAGCTTCTTCGAAGATCGCGGCGAATTGGTCACCGGTCTCGCCGGGCTCGACGTGGTCGAAACCGGCCCGCTCCGCGCCGCGCTCCGCATCGACTGGCACTTCCGATCCTCGACCATCCGCCAGACGATCCGCCTGGCCGCCGACAGCCGCCGCCTGGATTTTGTGACCGAGGTCGATTGGCACGAAAGCCATATCCTTCTGAAAGCGGCCTTCCCCGTGGCGATCTTCGCCCCCTCGGCCACCTACGAAATCCAATGGGGCGCCATTTCCCGCCGCACCCACCAGAACACGTCCTGGGATTACGCGAAATTCGAAGTCCCAGCCCAGCGCTGGGCCGACCTGAGCGAAGGCGATTACGGCGTGGCGCTCCTCAACGACTGCAAATACGGCTACGATATCAAGGGCGACGTGATGCGTCTCTCGCTGATCAAATCCGCCACGTCGCCCGACCCGGACGCCGACCAAGGCTTGCACCGCTTCACCTATGCGCTCCTGCCCCATTCCGGCGACTTCCGCCGGGGCGGCGTCATTGGCCAAGCCGCCGACCTAAACCAACCACCGCGTCTGGTCGCAGGCCAGGGCGACGGCACCGCCTTCGTCAAATCGTCGAAACCCTCGGTCATCGTCGAGACCATCAAGCCGGCCGAAAATGGCGACGGTGTGATCCTCCGCCTCTACGAAGCCCACCGATCCCGCGGCCCCGTTACTCTGACCTTCGCCAAGCGCCCTGTCTCAGTCCATCGCAGCCACCTTCTGGAATTCGAAGACGGCGAGGCTTTGGACATCGACGACGACAGCGTCACGCTGAAAGTCACGCCCTTCCAGATCATCACCCTGCGCGTTCG
>JBCDCS010000226.1:0-5261 GCA_039181205.1 Pseudomonadota bacterium | reverse complement strand
CCGCAGGGGCCGGGGGCGTTGCCGAAGATGCTGCAACTGGGGCCGATCCGGTACGATCTGGAACGCGGCGAGATGTTCCAGGGGCAGCAACAGGTGCGGCTGACGGCGACGGAAACGTCCTTGATGCGCATCTTCGCCGCGACACCCCATGAACCCGTGAGCCGCACGACGCTTGTGGAAAAGCTGGGCCGGGATGGCGAGCTATCGGGCGAACGGGCGGTGGACGTCCAGATCACGCGGCTGCGCCGAAAGCTGGAACCCGACCCGAAACAGCCCCGCTATCTGCAGACGGTTCGGGGCGAAGGATACATGCTCGCCCCCGACTGAACGCGCCCCTTGGGTGGGGGCACCCCCCGTACACCCGCTGTACACCCCCCGTGCGGACGCGCGGTCGCACGGTTTTGGTGTCGGAACCTTAGGAGTTGGAAGCCTATCCCGCACCTCGGATACGGATCAGGAGCGTTGAGAGGACACGACAACCGGGGCATGAAGGCGCCATGACCCTACTGATCACCCATGACGACGCGTTGAACCATGTGACGCCGCCCGGCCATCCCGAACGGGTGGACCGACTGCGCGCGATCCACGCCGCCTTGGCCGAGACCGATCTGGACCGCGAGGCGGCGACTGAGGCGAGCGACGCTCAGATCGCGCTCTGCCATCCGCAAAGCTACATCGACGCCCTGGCCGAGGCCGCACCCAGCGACGGGTTCGTGCAACTGGATGCCGATACGCATATGTCGCCGGGGACCCTGCGCGCCGCGAAGCTGGCCGTGGGCGGCGCGATCCGGGCGGTGGATGCGGTGATCGCGGGTGACGTGCCCAATGCCTTCGTCGCCATGCGCCCGCCGGGGCACCATGCCGAAACGGCGCGGCCCATGGGGTTCTGCCTGTTCGGGACCGTCGCCATCGCCGCGAAACATGCCATCACAGCCCATGGGTTGGAGCGGGTCGCCGTCGTGGATTTCGACGTGCATCACGGGAACGGGACGCAGGACTTGCTATGGGACGAAGCCCGGACGCTGTTCGTGTCGTCGCATCAATCGCCGCTCTGGCCCGGCACCGGCGCGCCGTCGGAACGGGGCGCCCACGACAACATCATGAATATCCCCCTGCCCCCGCAGAGTGATGGCGCCTTGATCCGCGCGAAGATGGACCAGGAGATCCTGCCGCGCCTTGAGGCCTATGCGCCGCAGCTTGTTCTGGTGTCCGCCGGCTTCGACGCCCATCGGGACGATCCCCTGGCCGAGTTGAATTGGACCGAAGACGACTTTGTCTGGATCACCGAGCGGCTTTGCGACCTGGCCGATGCCCATGCGGGTGGCAAGCTGGTTTCCTCGCTCGAAGGCGGCTATGACCTCGACGCGCTGGCGGCTTCGGTGGTCGCCCATGTGGATGTGATGCGGAGGCGGGGCCATGGCAGATAAGAAAGTCGATGACATGAGCTTCGAAGAGGCCATCGCCGAGTTGGAGCAGGTGGTGAACCGGCTCGACAGCGGGGATGTCTCGCTGGAGGATTCGATCAAGCTCTATGAGCGCGGCGCGGCATTGAAAGCCCATTGCAACGCCAAGCTGAAGGCCGCCGAGGAGAAGGTGGAGCAGATAACGCTCGACGCGAATGGGGCGGCCACCGGCACGCGGCCTGCCGAGGGGCTATGAGCCTCGATCACGCTCTGGACCCGGCCCAGGCGGAGGTACAAGCCGCCCTGGAGGCCGCGCTGGCCCCGTTCGATGGACCCGTGGCGGAGGCCATGCGCTATGCCACCGATGGCGGAAAGCGGCTGCGGGCGGTCTTGGCCTTCGAATGCGCGTCGCTTTTCGACGTGCCCCGGGCGCGGGCGGCCCGGGTCGCGGCGGCGATCGAGGCGATGCACGCCTATTCGCTGATCCATGACGATCTGCCCTGCATGGATGACGACGATCTGCGCCGGGGCCGGCCAACTGTGCACCGCCAGTGGGATGAGGCGACGGCGGTTCTGGCCGGTGACGCGCTGCAGACGCTGGCCTTCGAGTTGGTCACCCATCCGGATACGGACCCGGACCCGGCCATCCGCGCCGAGTTGGCGCTGACCCTGGCCCAGGCCAGCGGCGCGGGCGGGATGGTCCAGGGCCAGGCCCTGGACATCGCCGCCGAGAGCGCGGGCACGCCGCTGACCCTGGACCAGATCACCGAGTTGCAGCGCCTGAAAACCGGGCGCCTGTTGGAATGGCCGTGCCGGGCCGGCGCGATCCTGGGACGGGCCGATCCCGGGCCTCTGCTGGAATATTCGGCGAAATTGGGCCTAGCCTTCCAGATCGCCGATGACCTGCTCGACGTGGAAGGCGACGCGGCCAAGGTCGGAAAGGCCGTGGGAAAAGATGCAGATGCGGGGAAGGCCACCTTCGTGTCGCTGCTCGGCGTCGAGGGCGCGCGGGCGGAAGCCGTCCGTCTGATCGAAGAAGCCGAATTGTCAACTTTGATTTACGGCGAGAGGGCGGCTACGCTCCGAGTCATCGCCCGCTATGTGGTGACCCGAGACAGGTAGACCGACCATGAACGACCGACCCGCCACCCCCCTACTCGACCGAGTGGGAGGACCTGCTGATCTGAAACCGATGACCGACAAGGAGCTTGGCCAGCTGGCCGACGAGCTGCGCGCCGAGACGATCCATGCCGTCTCCCGAACCGGGGGGCATCTGGGCGCGGGGCTCGGCGTGGTGGAGATGACGGTGGCGCTTCATGCGGTGTTCGACACGCCCCGGGACAAGCTGATCTGGGATGTGTCGCATCAATGCTACCCCCACAAGATCATCACCGGGCGGCGCCACCGGATGGACACGCTGCGCCAGAAGGATGGTTTGTCCGGTTTCACGAAGCGGACCGAGTCCGCCTACGACCCGTTCGGGGCGGCCCATGCGTCGACATCGATTTCGGCGGCTCTGGGCTTTGCCATGGGCCGGGAGTTGGGCGCGACGGAGACCGGCGACGCCATCGCGGTGATCGGCGATGGGGCGTTGACCGGGGGGATGGCCTATGAGGCGCTGAACCATGCCGGGCATCTGAAAAAGCGCGTGATCGTCATCTTGAACGACAACGAGATGTCCATCGCGCCGCCTGTGGGCGCGATGTCGTCCTATCTGTCGCGGCTTTATGCCGGGGCGCCGTTCCAGGAATTGAAGGCGGCGGCCGAAGGTGCCGTGGGCCTTTTGCCGACGCCGTTCCAGGAAGGCGCGCGTCGGGCCAAGGAAATGCTGAAGGGCATGACCGTTGGCGGGACGTTGTTCGAGGAGTTGGGCTTTTCCTATGTCGGTCCCATCGACGGGCACGACATGGATCAATTGCTGGCCGTACTGCGCACAGTGAAGGTGCGCGCCAACGGGCCGATCCTGATCCATGCGATCACCAAGAAAGGCAAGGGTTTCGCGCCCGCCGAAGGGGCGCCGGATGGCGGGCATGCCACGGTGAAGTTCGATCCTGCGACGGGCGAGCAGAAGAAGGCCGCGTCCAATGCGCCGAGCTACACCAAGGTGTTCGCGCAGTCGCTGATCCAGGAGGCGGCGGAGGATGACCGGATCGTCGCCGTGACGGCGGCGATGCCGGATGGGACGGGGTTGAACCTGTTCGCCGAACGATTCCCGGCGCGGTGCTTCGACGTGGGCATTGCCGAACAGCACGGCGTGACCTTCTGTGCCGGTCTGGCGGCCAGCGGCATGAAACCGTTCTGCGCGATCTATTCGACCTTCCTGCAGCGGGGCTATGATCAGGTCGTCCACGATGTGGCGCTACAAAACCTGCCGGTGCGGTTCGCCATCGACCGGGCGGGCCTGGTTGGGGCCGACGGGGCGACCCATGCGGGATCCTACGACGTGGCCTATTTGTCGAACCTGCCGAACTTCGTGGTCATGGCCGCCGCCGATGAGGGCGAGCTTCGGCACATGGTGGCGACGGCGGCGGCCCATGGCGACGGGCCCATCGCCTTCCGCTTCCCCCGGGGCGAAGGCGTGGGCGTGGAGATGCCCGAACGGGGTGTGCCGCTGGAAATCGGCAAAGGCCGGATCGTCCACGAAGGCGAGCGGGTCGCGATCCTGTCGTTCGGGGCGCGGCTGTCGGAGGTCGAGGCCGCGCGCGAAAAGCTGATCGCCCGGGGCGTTTCGCCGACGGTGGCGGATGCGCGGTTCTCAAAGCCCTTGGACCGGGATCTGATCCTGGATCTGGCGGCGCGGCACGAGGCGTTGATCACCATCGAGGAAGGTGCTGTCGGCGGGTTCGGCAGTCACGTGGCGCAATTGCTGGCCGACGAAGGGGTATTCGACGCGGGGCTGAAATACCGGTCGATGGTGCTGCCCGATCGGTTCATCGACCAGGCGGGGCCTAGAGACATGTATCGCGCGGCCAGGCTGGACGCGGCGGATATCGAAGCCAAAGTGCTGTCGGTTTTGGGTGTGGAGATGCTGGAGCGGTCGGCCGAAGCGGTCTGACGCCCGGACTTTCCGCACCTTGAGAACAGGGCGGGCCAATGGCCCTCCCTATCGCGTCGTCGGATCGGGTCAGCCGATCTTGCCATCACCGTGCTTGGCGACAACCACGACCGACGGACGCGGAGGCATGCCGGAGGCGAAGTCGGGCCAGCGTATTCTCGGCGGGATCTGTCCGCTGGGACTTCATAGCTTGTTCAAATATCGTGAGTTTTGTTTTTCCGACTCCCCTTTTGCGGCTAGTGGATGTCGATTTTGAATTGCTGGGATCTGCGACAGATCGATTACAGCCGTCCGATCAATCCGGATCGCCCGATCAATCGGCGAGCTTCCCTAGGGGAAGCGTGTCTAGCGCCGCCTTGTAGGTCAAGGCAGGCTGACCTTTGCCCCTTTTCTGGGCAGAGATGGTCCGATGCAGTCATCCGGGACCGCTGACATTTAAGTGAACGCAGCGTTTCCAAAAAATCGTTACCGGCAATGACGGGACATTAAGAAAACCGTGCTACCGTTATGCCATGGCACGTCAGATCACCCCCACTGGATCACGCCCGGGCCGCCCCTACGATCGGGCCGAATTGGTCAGCGATGCGGTGATCCATCTGACGGGTCTGGGCCTGGCCGTTCTGTCGGTGCCCGTTCTTATTACGCTCGCGGCCGTCTGGCGTGGCGATCTGGCCGGCGTCGTGGGTGTCTCGGTCTATGGCGTGACGCTGATCGTCATGTTGTCGGCGTCGCTGGCCTATAACCACGTCTACCGCGCCGATTTGTCGGAAATGCTGCGCAAACTGGATATGTCGGCGATCTAT
>JBCDCS010000225.1:0-5273 GCA_039181205.1 Pseudomonadota bacterium | reverse complement strand
GCGGCTGGCACCTCGCTTTGGTCGGCGCTGAGTTCGATCGCGGCGGGCGAGCCGCTGGAACTGCGCGACCGGGTCGTGCTGCTGGACATCCGTTTGCCACGGCTCGTCATGGGTATTCTCGTGGGCGCGGCCCTGGCCGTCTCGGGGGCCGTCATGCAGGGGCTGTTTCGGAACCCGCTGGCCGATCCTGGCTTGGTGGGCGTCTCCGCCGGAGCGGGGCTCGGCGCGATTTCTGCCATCGTACTGGGTAGCCTGCTGCCGGCGAGCGTGATGTCTTGGGCAGGTATCGTCAGCTCTTCCCTCGTGCCGGTCGCCGCCTTTCTGGGCGGCTGGGTCAGCACGCTGGTGCTCTACCGCATCTCGACCCGCCGGGGACGGACATCGGTCGCCACGATGCTGCTGGCGGGCATTGCGCTGGGCGCGCTGGCGGGCGCGTTATCGGGGCTTTTGGTCTATGCGGCCGACGACGCGCAACTCCGGGAGTTGACCTTTTGGGGCCTCGGATCGCTGGCCGGCGCGTCTTGGGCCAAGCTCACAATTGCGGCGCCGATCATCATCCTGGCGCTGCTGGCCACGCCGTTCCTCGCCCGGGGCCTGAATGCCCTGGCCCTTGGCGAAGCCGTGGCGGGCCATTTGGGCCTGCCGGTTCAGCGCATCAAATCCGCCGCCATCCTGTCCGTCGCCGCAGCCGTCGGTGCCGCAGTCGCCGTCTCCGGCGGGATCGGCTTTATCGGCATTGTCGTGCCCCACCTGCTGCGGCTGGCCACGGGGCCGGACCATGTGATGCTCCTCCCCAATGCCGCACTTCTGGGCGCAGCGCTTCTCATCGGGGCCGATGTGATTTCGCGCACCATCATCGCCCCGGCCGAACTGCCCATCGGTATCGTCACGGCGACCATTGGCGGCCCATTCTTCCTGTGGATCTTGCTGCGCCAACGCGGGATCGTGGATCTATGAGCGTCACGGCCCGATCCTTGTCGGCCCGGCTGGGGCGCAAGCAGATCCTGCAAGAGGTCAATCTCGACGCGCAGGCCGGGGAGGTGACCGCGATCGTTGGCCCGAACGGCTCGGGCAAGACGACGCTCATGCGGTGCCTGACCGGCGATCTGACCCATTCCGGCCAAGTGACGATCAACGGGCGCGATCCGGCCAGTTGCACGCCATGGGAATTGGCATCGATCCGCGCGGTCCTGCCACAAGCTTCGGCCTTGGCATTCCCGTTTACCGTCCTTGAAGTGGTCCGCATAGGCTTGATGGCCGGGGCGTCGGCCGACCGCGAAAACGTCGCCTCCCGCGCGTTGGAGCGTGTGGGGCTATGGGGGTTCGAAGGGCGCTTCTACCAGGAGCTTTCCGGCGGCGAACAAGCCCGGGTGCAACTGGCCCGGGTGCTGGCCCAAGTCTGGACACCGGTCCCTGACGACGCGCCCCGGTGGCTTTTCTTGGATGAGCCCGTCGCCGCGCTCGACATCGCGCATCAGCGCGTCGTGATGGGCATCGCCCGCGATTTCGTGCGAGAGGGTGGCGGCGTCGTGACCGTGATGCACGACCTGAACCTGACCGCCGGCTTCGCCCAGCACATGATCCTGATGTCCCATGGCACCGTCCTGGCGGCTGGCGACCCGCGCGAGGTGATGACCGACGCGCTGCTCGGCCAGGCCTATGGCTGCGACGTGCACGTGGGCGTGACCCCGCCGACCCCGTTTCTTCTTCCCCAACCTTTGTCCTGAGCGACTACGGAGACCCCAATGCCCTGTCCCAAAGCCACATCCGGCAACTCTACCCCGCTCTCCCAATTGCCCTTCGACGGTGATGAGCAACAGGTTTTGCGGATCGCGCGGATGTTCTTCCGGTCGTTCGCCGTGCCGGATTCACAGGCGTGGATCGGCGGGGTCGGTGCCGCGTTGGAACGCTTCGACCACCTGGCCGCGCCGCATATCTACGTGGCGACCCTGGGTGCCGTGCAATCCATGCGGCAGGCGCGTCGGTCGGTGTTCTGCTTCAACGATCCTTGCTGCGAAGACTGCGCCCGGTCGGTCACCGATTCCGAACGGTTGTTCCTAGGCGGTCTCCGTGCCATGCGGGACCAAGCCCCCGACCGCGCCGCCGCTTTCGCGACGATTTTATGCGAGGGCAATGATTGCGGGCCGTGGCTCGTCGCCTTGAAGACACTGGCCGCTCAGATGCCACCGCGGCTGGCGCCCGGAAAGGTGGAGTTGCGGCCGGAGGCGGAGGTGAGCTGGCGCCGGTAGGCGCCGCGGCGGGGAGCGGAAGCAGACTTGAAGACAGTAGCACCAAAGCGGCAGCCAAGGCCGCAAAAATGATGAACCAGACCACTGGCCCTGCTTAGCCCGACAGCCTTGCGGCAAAGTCCAAAGAGCGCGCCAGACGTTGTGAGAAATGCCTTTGGCCCAGGAGAAGTTGGGCGGAGCCTATTCCTCCTGCACGACCAGGGGCGCTGTCACATCGATCCGGGCGGCGCATGCAGCTTTATCTTCGAAACCCGCATCAACTCGGCACGCCCCGACGACGAATTCCCACCGGTCGGCCTCTGCACAGGGGGCGTTCGGCGTCTCGAACACCGCTTCGGCCGTCCCGCCGGGCGGCACGTTCATGAACCAGGTGCCCTTTGAGCGACCCACCTGTTCACCGTCCAAATGGATCAGGAAAAATCCGGACAATTCGGTGAGCGGCGCATCGCTTTGGTTCGTCAGGCGAACCGTGCCGGTGCAGTAATATTCCCGCTGCCCGGTCCCGACCAGGTCGAGCGCCCAATCAGCAAGCGCGGGGGACGGCAGGGCCAACAGGAAAGCCAGGGCGAGGGGGCGCATGGTCATTGCTCCTCTGGAAATAAAATCGGCGCGCGCCATGGAGCGCGCGCCGAATGAGCTTACGATATGCAGCTTGGGATTATTCCCAGCCGGCCTCGTTCAACAGCCGCTGAGCGGCCGGGATGTTGTTGGCGATCGCCGTCGCATCCAGATCGTCGGGTTTGAAGAATCCTAGGCTCGCCACGGACGGGCTGATACCCACACCAGGCACGGCCGGATATTCGTCGTTACCGGCCGAGAAGTATTCCTGCGCCTGCGCGGATGCCAGATACTCAAGGAAGGCGATGGCGTTGTCGCGGTTCGGGGCGTTCGCAGCAACGCCGCCACCCGACAGGTTCATGTGAGCACCGATCGAGTCCTGGTTCGGGAAGACCCAGCCAAACATCTCCAGATCGTCCGACACGCCTTCGACCGGCTTCCGGACGGCGCGGCCGAAGTAGTAGGTGTTGGACATGGCGATGTCGCACTCACCCGAGACGATGCCGCGCAGCTGGTCGGTGTCGCCACCCTGCGGATCGCGGGCGAAGTTGCCGACGACGGCCGTCGCCCAATCCTTCACCGCATCCTCACCCAGATGCTCGATCAGAGCGGCGGTGATGGTCTGCGTGTAGACGTTCGACGAAGAGCGGATGCAGATCTGACCGGCATATTTCGGATCCGCCAGATCCTGATAGGTCATCGGCGGCTCGGCCACGTCATTCTTGTCGTAAAACAAGATCCGAGCGCGCTGCGAGAAGCCGAACCACTGATTGTCTTCATCCTGCATGTAGGACGGGACGCGACCTTCCAGAACGTCGGAATCGATCGACTGGAAGAGACCGGCATCCTTTGCCCGCTCCAGGCGGGATGTATCGACGGTCAGGAAAACGTCGGCTGGGCTGTTCGCACCTTCCGCTTCCATCCGGGCAATCAGCTCATCGGCGTTGCCTTCGATGCGGTTGATGGTGATGCCCGTCATCTCCTCGAAGTCGGAATAGAGCCGCTCATCGGTGTCGTAATGGCGCGAGGAGTACAGGTTCAACTCACCATTAGCGAATGCGGGGAGTGCGATGGTCCCGGCAAGAACGGCAAGCAACGAAAGTCTGGTCATGTGATCGGTATCCCTGTCACGTGTTTCTTATAGAAACGATCAGTTAATACATGTGGCAGATAGTCAAGGTAATCTGATCAAAATAATCAGGCTTTTCTTCACCCTACATCATATGGCATTTCGCCGTAGCCTGACTATCTTGGTCAGGTATCAGTAATCGGATTCACGACACGGTCAACCAAGATGGCGACGCCCGTTTCCAAGCCTCTCCCACAGCCAGATCATGACACTTGGTCAGCACAGCCGAACTGGCTTTCGCTTATCCGGCTCTCTGCCCTGGAATGCCGTGCTGCGCCGCGATATTCGCCATCGGCGGCGTGCGAGGTCATCGATCCATCTGCCGGTGCCGAGGTTTATGCGGAAGCTCTTGCGCGAACCCTACCAACTCTGATGACGCGTCGCCCCTCGATTTGGGCGCCGGGCTCGGCGGGTCGCAGCTTTGACGAAGATTGGCTGGCAGCGTGCTGGACGGCATTGGATCGGGAGGATCGGGACAGCTGGCGATTCTTGACGACTCGGCGCCTGAAAGACGGCGCAGCCCCTATTTTTCAGATGCTTATGGGTGGCTTGAAAGACAGGCTGGACATTTTCTAGAATTATTCTAATTAAGGTGTTGGGTCAGCCAGCTAACGCCAGCCAGCCCGCCTTCTTCCGTTTCGGCGCATACGGCGCCAAGAAAACAGGGATCCTCCATGGCCCAATCTGCTTCCGATCTGTCGCCCGACGCGACAACCGAAATCGCCACTGCGTTGAACCAAGCCGTGTCAGAGACGGTCGTGACGACCATGCTTGCGCAGAACTTCCACTGGAACGTCACCGGCATGGCCTTCGGTCCACTGCACGCCCTGTTCCAGGAAATCTACGAGGATCATTTCACCGGCCAAGACGATCTGGCCGAACGCATCCGCGCCATCGGCGAAACCGCCGAAGGCAAGCTGGCCGGGCACTTGGCGCGCTCGAAGGTCGAGGAAGGCAATGAACATGCCTCCGACAAGGAAATGATCCGTCACCTGGCCGAGGCACAGGAAACGATCAGTGCCACTCTGGCAGGGCTGGGCGAGATCGCCGCGGGCCACGGCGACGTGCGCACCGAAGATCTGGCCATCGAGCGCGGGCGGGTGCACGACAAGTTCGCTTGGATCCTGCGGTCACATCTCGCCTGACATCGCCTGCCAGTGCGACGGGTCGTTAAGCCCTACCTTTAGTACCACTTAGTGAGCATCTGCCGCGCCCCGGAGAGGGTGGGGCGCGGCGCTGTACGGCGGTGTTATTCGAACACCGCGTCCGGATTGTCGAGGCTGTCGGAGCCTTCGAATTCGATGGCGTCGCGGCCGAGCGCGGCCACGGCGCGCTCG
>JBCDCS010000224.1:0-5296 GCA_039181205.1 Pseudomonadota bacterium | reverse complement strand
CTCGCCAATGACCGTGTCGCCCGGCAGGATGTCGTGGATGCGGTCCGTCAGCGCGGCCTCGGCCGCCGTATCGGCGACGGTGACAAGATCGTCGAAGGTGGACTTCGCATCCACGTCGCCATCCGACAGATCGCGAAACCGGGGCAGTATTTCAGCCGCCGCCACGTCCCGGGTAGCGGCGATGATCGCGGCGGCTTGGCCTTCGGTCAGAGGCATCTGACATCCTGTGGGGTGGCTGCGTCCTCCGTACCGCCTGTCACGCTCCGACGGGCGGCACAAGCGGCGCATCGCTCCACACGAAGGTCACGCCGCCTTGTCGAGCCCCCGCCCCTTCAGCAGCGCCTCCACGCCCGGCAACCGCCCACGGAAAGCGGTATAGAGATCGGCCGCTTCGACCGACCCGCCGGTGGACAGGATATGCTCCTCCAACTTCCGGGCGAGCCGGGGATCGAACGCATCCCCCGCCTCTTCGAAGGCGGCGAACGCGTCGGCATCCATGACCTCCGACCACATGTAGGAATAGTACCCCGCGGAGTATCCGTCGCCCGAGAAGACATGGGCGAAATGCGGCGTGGCGTGCCGCATCCGGATCGCATGGGGCATGCCGATGGTTTCCAGCACCTCGGCCTGTTTCTGCATCGGATCGGCGGGGGCGGGCCCTTCATGGAAGGCCAGATCGACCAGGGCGGAGGCGACATATTCCACCGTCTGGAACCCCATATCGTAGGTCGACGCGGCGAGCAGACGGTCGCGCAAGGCGTCGGTCATGGGCTCGCCCGTGTCGGCATGGGTTGCGAATTCGGCAAGCACCGAAGGCACATCCAGCCAGTGTTCGTAGAGTTGCGACGGTAGTTCCACGAAGTCCCGGGCCACCGACGTGCCCGAAATCGACTGATAGGTGACGTCCGACAGCATCTGGTGCAGCGCATGCCCGAATTCGTGGAAGAGCGTGCGGGCGTCGTCGTAGCTGAGCAAGGCGGGATCGCCCTTGGCGAAGTTGCAGACGTTGACGACGATGGGGCGCACGTCGCCATCCAATTTCGATTGCGACCGCATCGCGGAACACCAGGCGCCGGATCGTTTCGACGGCCGCGCGAAATAGTCGCCCATGAAGACGGCCATGTGCTCGCCGTTCCGCGTCACCTCCCACAGGCGGACATCGGGATGGTAGCCATCCGCATCCATCGGCGCGAACTCCAATCCGAACAACCGGTTGGAAACGGCGAAGGCGGCTTCGATCATACGGTCGAGCTGGAAGAAGGGTTTGAGCTCCGCCTCATCCAGATCGTGCAGTTCCAGCCGCCGCTTTTCCGCGTAGTAGCGCCAATCCCACGGCTCCAGCGGGCCACTGACTCCATCGGCTTGGGCCATGCGGGCCAAATGGTCGGCATCGGACAGCGCCGCGTTGCGCGCCGGGTCCCAGACCTGCATGAGCAGATCGCGAACCGCCTCCGGCGTGCGCGCCATTTCAGTTTCCAACTTGTAAGCGGCGAAGGTGTCGTAGCCGAGCAGGTTCGCCCGTTCCTCCCGGAGCTTCAGGATCTCCGCCGCGACCTCACGATTGTCGGTTTCGCCGCCATTGGCCCCACGCGCCGTCCAAGCTTCGTAGGCCTTCTGGCGCAGGTCGCGACGGGGGGAGAATTGCAGAAACGGAACGATCAAGGATCGGTTCAAGGTGACGACGGCGCCGGGGCGGTCGCGCTCCGTCCCAGCGGCGCGGGCGGCATCTTTGACGAAGGAAGGCAGGCCGTCCAGATCGCCCTCCGACAAGTCCATGAACCGGTCCCGCTCATCGGCCAAAAGGTTTTGGCTGAACTGGGTGCCGAGCGTAGCCAGGCGGGATTTGATCGCGGTCAGGCGGTCCGCTTCGGCGCCCTCCAAAGCGGCCCCCGCGCGGACGAAACCGCGGCGGGTCAGCATCAGGACGCGTGCCTGCTCATCTGTGAGGTCGAGCGTGTCGCGCCTTTGCCAAAGGTCTTCGATCCGCTGGAACAATATGGTGTTGTTGGTGATTTCCGACGAATAGGCCGATAGCTTCGGGGCCATGTCGCGCATCAAGGCCTCGCGCGCTGGCGTGCTGTCGGCACCGGCGAGGTTGTAGAAAACGCCCGCCACTCGGTCGAGCGTCGCATCCGCCCGCTCCAGGGCGTCGATCGTGTTGGCGAAGGTCGGCGCCTCCGGATCGTCGGCAATGGCCCGGATCGCCGCGCGGCCCTCGGCCATTCCCTGCTCCAAGGCGGGGCCAAAATCATCATCGCTGAGCGCGGCGAAGGGCGGCAGGGCGTGGGCACCGGTCCAGTCTTGCAGCAGGGGGTTGGTCATGGGCGATCTCCTTTGCGCTGAAGCTAGGCCCGCACCGGGCGCGCGGCTAGGGTCGCGGCCAAGGAGGACATCACATGACCTGGAGCATTCACCACGTGAACCTGCAAGCCCGCGACGTGCGCCGCACCGCCGCGTTCTATACGGACATTCTCGGCATGGCAGAGCGGCCTTGGACCTTCCCGGAAACGCGCGGATATCTGCCCGGCGATCCGGACAAGCTGGCGCTTCTGGGCGACGGCCGGGACGGGCATTCCGGGCTGCATCTGATCGCACCGGACCCGGATTTCGCAGCGCGCAACGGGTTGGAGTTCAACCCCTCCATCGGCGGGCACGTGGCGATCCAGGTGGCCGATCTGGATGCCGTGATCGCCCGCCTGCGCGCCGCCGGCATCCGCCATTCGGTGACCGGGGAGTTCGCCATTCCGGGCTTGCGGCATGTCTACACAGAAGACCCCGAGGGCAATCTCGTCGAAGTGAACGGGCCTGTCTGATGTCTCGGGACAGCTGGATCGGACGCCTAAATCACTGATTTGACTGTGGCAAAATGGTGCGCCGTTGCTGACCAAACCCGTCCTCCACCACCTTGGCGCTTGACCCAGTGGCCCGAGAGGACGATCTTATAAAGGAGCAGTTGAAGACGGAGAACCCGCATGACTCGTAAGACATTGACATTGGTCGCACTTCTGATGGCCGTACCGGTTCTGTCCGGCTGCGCGCTGGCCGTTGGGGCCGGGGCTGCCGTGGTCGCGGACCAGGTGGCGGAAGAAAATGGGCGCAACCTGTTCTGATCGCGGTCGGATGCGCGCACCCATTCGCATGACCCTTTGCCTGGCGTTGGTGCTGGGCCTATCGGCGTGCGAGACGACCAAAGGGTTCATCCGCGACGCCGAGAATGTGGGCAGCGCGCTGGCGGGCGGCGGCTAACGCGCGCAATGGCGGCAAAGCGCGGCGGTGGGCACGGCGGCCAGTCGTGCCGGCAAGATATCGTTGCCGCATTTGACGCAAATCCCGTAGGAGCCGTCCTCGATCCGGCCAAGTGCCGCATTTATCGCCCGAATTTCGGTTTGGTCTTGGGCCCCCATGGCCTCTAACACCTCGTCGCCCTGACGCTCGGACGCCGCGTCTTCCCAGTCCTTCGGGGCGGGTTCATCCAGGGCGTCTTCGATGCGGTCGAGCTCTCCGGCGAGTTCCTTGCGGCGGGCGAGCAAGATGCGTTTGGCGTCGGCTGGGGTCATGGATGTCTCCCGAATGTCTGTACGGATCACGTTGCGCGACAGGGCGGATGGGCGCGTTGACATGGGTCAAGCCGGGCGGACGATTGGGGCGTCAAGACACCGAACCGAGTTGATCGGTCGGATATGGGATTTGCGTTCCCGCTGCATGCCGAAGGGCACGCATAGGCAGGTTCAGGTGTCGCCCAGCGTACTGGCACCGATGCGCGAAGACGCGCCACGGCGGCGGCGCCGATGATCGTTCGGGCGGCGGCGGCCTTGGTCGGTGCGGGCGACGCGGGGACGCTGGGGCTATTCAATCAGGAGATAGCCCATGGTCCCGTTCCTCTTCGCCCCGCAGATCTACTGGCCACTGTCCGGCAATGTCAGCCAGGACATCGCGCCCCATTTCAACCCGGAGATCGAGGGCATCCCGGAGGTCGAATACAAGGTCGTCACGGAGGTGGCGAGCTACGGCAAACAGCTTGGGAAACTGACCGATGCGGTGCTGGCCCTGGCGGAGAAGGTCGATCCGAAGGGGAAAGAAGTGGCGGTGCTCCGCAAGATCGCGAAGGACGTGGAGCAGGCGAAACGGGAGGCTGCGGCGGAAGTGGAGATGCGGGCCGCGAAGGCGGCGGAGCGGGCGGAGAAGTTGCGGGGGTTGGTGCGGTAAGGAGTAGTTTGGATATGATTGGGTAGTATCCCGTGGCGCTTGGGGCGGTGCGGAGAATTAGTCAAATGCAACCATTTTCAGGGGTTTCCGGGTGCGGATGTGGGACGCCTTACCTATTTTGCGGTCGCTCACCCACCTCACCTCTCGCACCAAGATAGGCGCTCGGCGCAAACGTACGTATATCTTCTACTAAATCGTTGAATAACCGCCAAGCATTGCTTGCCATTTTATCCGCAACCTTACTCTCCTCCATAAGACGATCGTATTCTTCCTGAGGCACTATTCCGATTGGCTTATATCCAATCACCCAGTACTTTCCTATTCGTTCTGATGTGGTATCAGTTCCAACCTTCATACTAAACGCCTCCAGCGCATTCATGAAAATAGAAAGCTTCAATTGCAGCCTCTTGCTGCTAAAGAATAGACTCCCTCTTCGCCAATCGCGAATCAAATCGTTGATCCCCCGGTGCATCTCTTCATCCACACGCGACCACTGATTTAAATCGCGCAGAAGATATCTGAGTTCATCTTGATGCATTCTTACCAAACGCGAGGCAACAATTACATCAAAGTCAGTTGGCTCGGAGGCTACCAACTCCTCTGATTTTTTGAATTCCGTAAGGTGCCAAACAAAAAATGCTGTCGCTAGCGCAAACCATGCCTCTGGATTATCTGCAAACCCAAGATCGCTAGGCCAAAGAAGCCAAATTAGTGCGCCAATCACCGAATAGCCTGCCGCTATTCGAGCAAAAGTCTGGCTAAACCTGGACATATATCCTCGACATAAAAATTAAACAGCCCCACTGACTCGAAAGTTTTCTGAAAACATGTCGCAACCGCACCCGCCAAAAGTGGACAGCCAAACAACCCTCTTTCTAATTCGAAAAATAGTGAGAAGCTAGGGGCGGCCGGTATCCGAACTTCAGTTCTTCCCGCACGGAAAAACTGACTGCGATACTTCGGCCAAATTTGACAGAAGGCGTGCCAGCGCCGGGCCGGGGAGCGGCGCTGCGACGGTGGTGCGGAGCGCTTTATGGCGGCCAAGTCCGTCGAACAGGGGTTCGGCGCGCGACGGCAGCCGGAGCGCCGG
>JBCDCS010000223.1:0-5359 GCA_039181205.1 Pseudomonadota bacterium | reverse complement strand
GCCGCGATTAACCTGGACGTTGCCGTCGTCATCGGCCCAGGTCACCCGGAAGGTGATCACCCGATCGGGTTCCGCGAGCCGATGGAGGACGCGGGCCGCCGACCAGTCCGGGTCGTTCTTTTCGATGGTGAGGACATCCTCTGCGACTTCCCGGACCGCTTGGATGAAATTCGGCATCTCATCTTCGGTGTTGGACAGGTGGGACAGAAAGACTTCGGTGAGCGCTTTGGCGCGATCCATGGGAACTCCGGGCTGAAGGGGCAGGGGGTAGACGCAAAAAGGCCGGACGCGGTCGTGGCGTCCGGCCTTACGAAGAGCGCACCAATTAGGACCTGTTGCGGACCAGTCGCAGGACCAGCGTGGCGGCAAAGAGCACGGCGAAGAGCACGAACAAGAACTGCGCGATCCCGGCCGACGCGGAGGCAATACCCCCGAAGCCGAACACGGCGGCGATCAGGGCGATGACGAAGAACATAATTGCCCAGTATAGCATGTCATTTCCTTTCTCAGATGTTGGTGACGGTGAAACGCCGACATATCGGATTGGTTCCGTGCGCGCGGGCAGGAACAATAATGCGGGCGGTTCGTTGGTAACCAGGAAAGGAGACATCCAAATGTCAGAGACACATCAAGAGATGCCGCGCGCGAAGCAGACGCATATCGACCCTGATCTGATGGACAGCGCGCAGCGCAAGGTGTCGGCCGCGACGACGCAGATCGCCGACACCGCCCGAGAGCAGACCGCCATTTTGAGAGATACGCTGGAAGACGGCGCCCAGGCTGCGGGTGAGCAAATCCAGAAAGCCGAGCAGTCGGCCCGCGACGCGGGCGATACGATTGCCGAAGCTGTCCGGCGCAATCCGACGTTGGCAGTTGGTGGTGCGCTCGGTTTCGGCCTCCTGCTCGGGCTCGCTATATCTCGTGGCCGTTGAGTTCTAGAAACCCAAGGGCTCGCAAGGACGCGTCCAGGTCTTGTGTCGTAAATGGCCGTGCTAGCGTGGAAATGTTGTCCGCCGGTTCGAGCTTTGTTTCGCCATTGAGGTGGAGGACCCGAACGGCTTGCTCTGCACAGATGTCGAGGAATGGCCCCAGATCGGGGCTGTTCGCGTTGAGACCGAAGACGGCCAGCGAAAAGGCCTGCATCGTCTGTTCCGATAGCATCAACATCCGACGGGCTTGGTCAGCGGTTTGCACCACGACGCTCGGATCCCAGCCCTTCGCCACCAAGAACTCGTCAATATCGATCGCCTCTATTGCCTCTAGACTGACGATCAAGGCGCGGTTGGCCCGCGCTTTTGTGGTTAGCATGCTGAACTCCGCTATCGCTTCTGAAGGAAAAAGCGGTGTCAGAGTCGCATAGCTGGCTGGTGGTCGGATTAAACTATGACATAGCAAATTGAGAAATGTCGACTGATTGCAAAGATTGTCCGTTACGTAAGTTGGATACCTTCCAGGAAATGAATGCGGAGGAAGTCGCATTCATGCGCCGGTTCAAGACGGGCGAGTTGGAAGCTCAGCCGGGGACCGAGATCATGGCGCAGGGTGCGAGTTCCACGCATCTTTTCACCTGCTTGAAGGGCATGGGGCTGCGCTACACGACGCTGGAAGACGGACGCCGTCAGGTGATCGGTTTCGTGCTGCCCGGGGATTTCATCGGGCTTCAGGCCGGTGTCATGTTCGAGATGAGCCATTCCGTCGAAGCGACGACGTCGATGCGGCTCTGTACCTTCAATCGCTCGGAACTCTGGAGCCTCTTCAAGCTCCATCCGGAGCGTGCGTATGACCTGACCCGCATCGGTGCTTTGGAGGAAAGGTTTCTTGGCGATGCCCTCGCGGCTGTGGGCCAGCTGGACGCGCGATCGAAGGTCGCTTGGGCTTTCCATCGCTTCTATAGCCGGTTGAGGTCGGTCAATCTAGGCGACGACAATCGGGTTCCTCTGCCTTACCGACAGCAGGATCTGGCTGACGCGCTGGGCTTGTCGCTCGTCCACACGAACAAGACGCTCGCAAAGCTGCGCGAGGATCAGATCGCCACCTGGTCCGACGATCAACTGACGATTCACGATGTCGACCGACTGACCGGTTTGGCCCGCGTGGACGACTTTGCAGCCGCGCCGCATCGACCCCTTATCTGACCCGTCTGTCGATCCGCGAACGGACGGGCACGTTGGTCAGCGATAAAAAGGCCCGCTACATGTGTAGCGGGCCAGGTTAGGTAATCGCACCGAGACAGAGTTGGGGATTGAGGCGCGACGACCGTATCAGGTTAGACAGACGCAGCTGCCGATCGGGGTCCGGCGAAGAACCACACGATGAGGCCGATCAGCGGTAGGATCAGAACCAAGAGGCACCAGAGGACCTTTCCGCCGGTCGACGCGCTTGAACTGATGATCGACACCAAGGCCCAGATGTTCAGGATCAGGAGGATCAGGCCGCCAAGGCCCATGACTTCGATACCCATGTGGGATGCTCCTTCTAGGTTTTATGCGGCGTTCAGTTCGGAGCCGCTCTTCAGAACACGATCTCCATCATCTTGTTCGATCAGGTAGGCGGGGTCGTCATCGCTTGCGTTGCGCGTTACCTCCGTCCCTTTGATCGTTTTGGAAATCGTGTCCGTGTAGATCTGTTTGACGGTGCCTCGACCGGTGCCATTGCCCCAGTTCCAGGTCACTTCGTCTCCGGTTTGAAAGCTCATCCGGCACTCCTTTGGTTGCGCAGCGCCTCGATCAGCTTCGGTTTGGTCATTTCGGACCGGCCGTCGATGTCGCGATCCTGGGCCAACTGGTAGAGATCGTCTTTTGTTCGATCTTCGTAACGGTCGGCGTGCCCACCCCTGCGGGATGGGTCCTGGTCCTCATTGGCTTGGGCATTCGCGATGCGGGCCGCAGATTCCTTCGAGTAACCGTCGTCGCGCAAGGCGTCATACGTGTCTTCGTCTTTGATGCTGGCACGTGCCGTGTTGGCCATCGTGGCCTCCATCGTTTTCTACTGCTTCAGCAACGCGCCGGATCGGTGCTGGTTCCCGGCTCAATCGGAAAAACAGCGTTCCAGAGCCTCGACGTCTTCGGCCCCGACGACGAACAGGACCTCCGCCTCGGTCGCCAACGTTGTCTTTTCATCCGGCAGGCTCTCGTCGTCACCGTCAATCACCGCCACGGGCCGCGCGCTTTCGGGAAGGTTGATTTCAGACAGTGTCCGGCCATCCAACGCCTCGGGCACCTCCAGACGCTTCAGGCGCAGGGCGTTCGACAGGTTCAGGTCTTCCGAGACCTCGGTATGTTCTTCCAACGCCCGGCAGATGGATCGGGCCACCGTCGCGTGCGGCGTGATCGCTTCCGACAGGTCCAGTTCGGAGCAGACTTCCAGCAACTCCGGCGAAATGATTTGGGGGATGACGCGGCCGAACCCGATCGAGCGTGCGACAAGTACGGTCAGGATGTTGTCGTCGGAGGCGTTGGTCAGGGCGATCAGCACGTCGGATTCGTCCGACCAGACGTCGCGCAACACGGCGGGCGACGTGCCGTCGCCGGCAATCATGCCGCAATCCAGCTCTTCGCTCAGACGCTCCAGCTTGGCCCGGTCCTTGTCGATCATAACGACCTCATGTCCGGTCTCGATCAATCGCGTCGCTGTCGCCACGCCGAATTTCGATCCGCCAACGATTACGATACGCATGTTCAGGCTCCTTTGAGCGGCCGGGCTCGCCACGTTCCCGGCAGGATCAAGACAAGTACGGCGATGAATTCCAGCCGCCCCATCCACATGGCCAGTGTCAGCACGATCTGGCTGCCCGGGCCGAGATCGGGGCCGATCACGCCGGTGGACAGGCCGACCGTGGAGAGGGTGGAAATCGTGTCGAAAAGCGCGGGCATCGGCGGATGGCCGAGCAGCAGAAGCATGCTCCAGACCGCCAAGGTGCTGGTGACGTAAAGCAGGAGGATGGCCAGAGTCGTGATGAGATAATCGGGTGAGACGACATCGCCGTCGGAGCGGAGTGGGGCGACGGCCCGCTCCGATAGGCGTGACAAGGTCAAGGCATGCCGCGTGGCGCCAACGGCGGTGGCGAGGCGGGCGAGCTTCAGTCCGCCCGCGGTCGATCCGCGGTCGCCACCGATGATCATCGCGACGATAAAAATGGTCAGCAGGGCAGGCGTGGTCGGCATCGGGCCTGTGGAGTAGCCCGCCGTGCTGAGCCCGCTGAGCAGATTGAGCAGGGTCGGTAGATAGCCCGTTTCGGTGACCACGAAAGGACGAACGATCGCGAGCAGCAGGGCCGATAGGACCACCGCGCCCAGCACCCGCCGCACCGACGGCGCCCGCCAGAGGGGCGGGCCGGAGCTTCGGACGGTCTGCGTGAGCGCGAGAAGTGAGATCGCGCCCAAGACGCTCGCCCCGATCACAAGGGACTGCACCAGCACATCGTAGCTGGCCAAGCTGTCGGACCTGGGTGCGAAACCGCCTGTGGACACAGCCGAAAGGGCCAAAACCAAAGCCTCGTCCCAGCGGCCAAGCGCCAGGCCGATGGCGGCGGCGGCGATTACCGTGATCGCCAGGTAGGCGCCGAGCAGTTCGCGCGCCTGCATCCGGGTCGATGTGATCCGGTCGCCATCGTCGATGCCCGCGCGGCCCATGGTCCGCGCGGCTGGCCCAGGGCCCAGAACCAAGGCCACCACTGCCGTGGCCATGACGAGCCCGCCGCACCATTGCATCCAGGACCGCAGGACATGACCTGCGAAGGGCCAATCATCGGGGGCGGAGGCCATGGACAGGCCCGTCGTGGTCACCGCACTCATTCCCTCGAACAGGGCGGCGGTGAACGACAGGCCCAGCGTCATAAAGGCCGGGACTGATAGGAGAGCCGATAGCAGGAAGACCAAAGCGATGGTCGCCATCGCTTCGACGCCCCGCAGGTCCCGCGGCAAGTCCCGGGACCAGACCAGGGCGGACATGATGGCCCCGGCAAACACGGCCGGGCCAAGCGCGACAGCCAAACCCCAACTGCCTTCGATCAGGGCCCAGATCAGCGGTACGCCAAACAGAATGCTCGCCAGACCTCCGTGCTTGGCGAGCACCAATCCCAGGGTGGCCGGCCGGACGCGTTGAAGCAGGATTTCGGCGCCGGGACGCGCCGCGCCAAGTTGCGCCAAGTTCTATTCCGCCGCTTCGGTCACGGCCCGGACGGGCAGGGGACCGTTCACCGTCAGCGTGCGGTATGGGAACGGAATTTCGATCCCAGCCTCGTCCAACGCGGCCTTGATCGCGGCCACGACCTTGTCGCGGCTTGCGCGGATATCGACGGGGGCCGATCCGGTCCACCACGCGACTTCGAAATCGATCGAGCTTGCGCCGAACGCCTTGG
>JBCDCS010000222.1:0-5365 GCA_039181205.1 Pseudomonadota bacterium | reverse complement strand
GTGCGCCCTGCGCGCGGTGACGTCCGTCGATGGTATGACGGCCGACTACTATCCGTTCAGCCACGAATTCCTAAGCGAGACCGCTACGCGGATCATCAACGAGGTCCCCGGGATCAACCGCGTGACCTATGACATAACGTCAAAGCCGCCGGGAACGATTGAGTGGGAGTGAGAATTCATTCTGCGTCATGGAATTCGGCAAACAGATCCTGCGAAACTTCTTCCTCTCTAATAGAGCCTAATGGAAAGAACAATGGCCAAGTCAATTAAGAAGGCAGTAAAGAAATCTCGACTCGTTCGTGCTGTGAAGAAACGACTGGAAGACAAAAGAAACCATCGGCATGCCGTGGCGGAATGGAAAGCGATAGAGAGCCGCGCAGGTGTTTGCCTTGAAATCGGATCTGGCGTCAAACGTGGTCAGGGCAACTGGGTGACCGTTGATCAAAACGGAGCCGATATAACTTGGGATCTGCGCGACGGTTTTCCTTTGCGAGATGGCTGTATCGACAAGATTTACTGTTCTCACCTTCTTGAACACATTCCCTACGAACAGCTTGTTCAGCTAGTAAGCGAATGTCGGCGTGTTCTCCGCAACGGGGGTGAATTCAGTGTCTGTGTCCCAAACGCCAGAAATTACATTACGGCGTATATGAAGGAAGTGACATTCCGCGATAGAGAAACGCTTTGGGAACCAGCAGTTATCGATACCGGATCAAATATCGATCAACTAAACTATATCGCCTATATGGGTGGCGAGCATAAATACATGTTCGATCCAGAAAACCTTATCAATACCCTTCTAAAGGGTGGCTTTAGCAACGTTGTGAAGCGGGAATTCGATCCGTCACTCGATATGCGCGAGCGGGATCATGAATCGATTTACGCAAGCGCATTTAAGTGACGTGGTCATGAAGCCTGGCTTGGCTCACACTGTACTTCAGACCAATCAAAGCATGCTATCCTCAGGCCCGCCCCATGCTCCCATCCGGCAGATCGAACGCCATGGACGTGCCGGCACGGCCGCTGCTGACCAGACGCAGGGCACCGCCCATCCGATGGGCAAGACTGGACGCTTCCGCAAGACCACTGACACCAGGCAATTCGGCGCGGGACCGTAGGGCGTCTTGCCAGTCTTCCGGCAAGCCCCGACCGCTATCGGCCACCGTGATGCAGACTTCGCCGAACACCGCCTTAGCAGACACAACCACGCGACCTGCCCGTGACAGGGCAAGGGCGTCGAACGCGTTCTCGACCAGGATCATCAGGCCGCGGAACAACGACGGCCGATGCGCCAAAAAAACCAAGTCGGGATCGACTTCGGTCGCGAATAGCACATGGTCCACCCGCCGCGGCATTGCAAAGCGAGCGAGTTCTTCCACCCGATGCAGAAGCCGCGTGAACGTCGCCGCGGTGAGACACACAGGGTGTTCGTCAGATGGCTGATTTCTAAGAAAAGCTTCCAGCGTAACACGGCCAACCATGGCCTCAATCCGCTCGCGATCTCGCACGCGGCTGCTCACCGACATGTCCATCCTCCCAGACAGTGCAAGCCTCCCGCTCGCAAGACATCTGATATCACGCGCGTCCCCGGTCCGCTTTCAAAGTTATGCGATAGATCGTCAGTGGGCCGTGATCCGCCGATGGCAACCGACCGCTATCCACGGCCCGCCACGGCGCTCCGACGCTCCAAAAAAACGACGTCTCGCCACTGCCCGACCATCGGACCATAACCCATCCTGCCCAGATCGCGACGCGTCCCCAAGGTCTCGAAACCCGCTCGCTGATGCAACGCCAAGCTTGCCCGGTTCTCCGGGAAAATTTGGGCCACCAGCGTCCACCACCCGGCCGCTTCACTTTCAGCGATCAGCCGGTCCAACAAGGCCCGCCCCACCCCGCGCCCCACATACGCGGCCGAGACGTAGGTGCTGACCTCGCCGACGCCTGCATAAACCGGCCGCGCCGACGTGGCCGATAGGCCGGACCACCCGGCCAGCACCCCGCCGATCTCGGCCACGACGGCCATGGCATGGGCATCCTCGAACGCCGCCCAGCTGAATGGCTCATCCCGAAACGATGCGTGTCCGGCCGCCAGTCCTTCGGCATGAATCGCGGTAATCTCCAGCCCGTCCCGGGGCTGGGGCGGCCGCAAGATCATCGCCCCGGTCATCGACCCTTGAACAATCCGCCCAAAACGCCACGCACCAAGGTCCGGCCCGCCCGTGTGCCCAGGCTCCGCGCGAAGGACTTGGCGAAGGCCTGCCCCACACTGTCGCCGCGCCGCGACCGCTTGGCGCTCGACCGGCTCACCCGGCCGCCGCTATACCGCCGCCCCGCGCGATACTCCCGCTCCCGCGTCTCCGCCGCCTCTTCCTCGGCCTCGGCGCGCTCGGCCTCCGCCGCTGCCTCTTCAGCTCGCCGGGTCAAAACCTCGAACGCACTCTCTCGATCCACCGAGGCCTCGTATTTCCCCATCAACACGGACGCCTCCATGGCATCCCGACGCTCCGCCGCTGTGATCGGTCCCAATTGCGACGCCGGTGGCCGGATCAAGGTCCGCTCCGCCACGCCCGGAATACCCTTCCGCTCCAACAGTGATGTCACCGCCTCGCCGACGCCGACCTCCCGGATCGCATCCTCCACATCGAAGCGGGGATTCTCGCGGTAGTTCTGCGCCGCCTGGCGCAACGCCGCCCGATCCTTCGCCGTGAAGGCCCGCAACGCATGCTGCACCCGGTTGCCCAACTGGCCCAGAATATCTTCGGGCACGTCCTCGGGATTCTGGGTCACGAAGTAGACCCCCACCCCCTTCGACCGGATCAAGCGCGCCACTTGCTCCACCTTGTCGACCAGCGCCTTGGGCGCGCCATCGAACAGCAGATGCGCTTCGTCGAAGAAGAAGACCAGCTTCGGTTTGTCCGGGTCGCCCACCTCGGGCAACGTCTCGAACAACTCACTCAACAGCCACAGAAGGAACGTCGCATAAAGGCGGGGCGACGACATCAGCTTGTCGGCCGCCAGGATGTTCACCATCCCCCGGCCCCCGCCATCGACCCGCAGCAGATCCGACAGGTCCAAAGCCGGTTCGCCGAACAGCTTGTCGCCCCCCTGCCCGTCCAATTGCAGCAATCGCCGCTGGATCGCGCCAACACTGGCCGTGGAGACATTCCCATATCGCAGCGACAGGGCCTTCCGATTCTCGCCGACCCAGACCAGCAGCGACTGCAGGTCCTTCAGGTCCAGAAGCCCCAGCCCTTCTTCATCGGCAACACGGAAGGCGATGTTCAGCACACCTTCCTGGGCATCGGTCAAATCCATCAACCGGGCGAGAAGCAGCGGGCCCATTTCGGTCACCGTAGTGCGGACCGGATGGCCCTGTTCTCCCAGCAGATCCCAGAACGTCACCGGCGCGGCATCGTAGGTCAAGTCGAGGCCGATTGTCTTGGCCCGCTCGGTAAACGGTCCATGCAGCTTGTGGGCTTCCGATCCAGACCGGGCCATGCCCGACAGATCGCCCTTCACGTCCGACAGAAACACCGGCACCCCTGCATTCGAAAAGCCCTGCGCCAGAATCTGCAGCGTCACCGTCTTCCCAGTCCCGGTCGCCCCCGCGATCAAGCCGTGGCGGTTCGCATAGTCCAGTCTCAGATGCTGCGGCTCCGCATAGTCCACGCCGCCGCCCCCAATGAAAATCCCCATCGATGCGTCCATTTATCCCCAACCTTCCGACTTATAATCGGTCTTTCCCGTAGCACCGACCGGCCGGTACGGACAGTCTGCGCAAAACAGGTGGGTAATATGGGGAAAACCTCGTTGACGGCGCGAAATCACGCTCATAAGGTCCGCCACACAAATAAGTCGGCCAGTCCGACGGGGAGAACCAAAAAGACGGAAAAGGGCCTAGTCTAAGGCCCTTTTTCTATTCTAGGACCTGCGCGATGCCGACGAGGTGACTGGCCCGGATCGCCCCCTGCACCTCCCGATAATCCGTGCTAGAGCACCGTCGTCGATCCACAGGAGATGCGCCCGACATGACTGCCCCTAAGACCGCCATCGCGACCGTCTTGATTGCCCTGCTGTCCCTGCCCGCCCTGGCGCAGGATACGACCACCTCGACTGACGCTCCGGCCGCGGAGACGGAAGCCGGCGGTGCGGCAGAGGCGCCGAATACGGATCTCCCAATTGGCACCCCTGAAACCACCGAGCCGGAAATCTATCTGCGCGAAGAACATGGTGCATGGCAGGTCCGCTGCCTGCGTGCGCCCGAAGGCCAGGACGATCCCTGCCAACTTTACCAAAGGCTATCGGATGCGCAGGGCCAGCCCACGGCCGATATCAATTTCTTCGATCTGCCGGACGGAACGGAAGTGGTGACAGGCGCCACCCTTCTGACGCCGCTGCAATCGCTGCTGACGGCGCAGGTCCGCATCAGCGTGGATGGCGGCCAGGTCCGCACCTATCCCTACACCTTCTGCGACCCCTCGGGGTGCTACGCTCGGATGGGATTTACCGCGGACGACGTCGCCGCCTTCCGGCGCGGGGCCGTGGCCACCGTGATCGTCGTGCCGGCCGTTGCTCCGGATCAACCGGCAGAGCTGCAAATGTCGCTCTCCGGATTTACGGCCGGCCTTGCAGCCATCGAGATCGCCAACCCTTAGAAGTTCGGATGGGGAGTCTGCGGGGCTGGCTTTCTTGAGTTGGTCCAGAAGCGGACATCCCCGCTCCACCTCAGACCGGACTGAAGCCCGCAGGGCGCCGGTCTAGAAGCTTCGCGCGTTCGAGAACATCCAGCGCAGAGAGCTTCAGCTCCACCCACCAATTCTCGCGCAACACTCCCCGATCAAGCTCGGCGCAAAGCCAGCACCGCGTTCATACCCCCAAACGCGAACGCATTGGACAGGCACGCGCTGACGTCAGCCTCGCGTGCGTCATTGGGCACAACGTCCAGGGCGCATTCAGGATCAGCTTCCTGCCAATTGGCCGTGGGTGCGATCACCCCGTCGCGAAGCGCCATTAAGCAGGCCAGCAGCTCGATGGCCCCTGTCGCCCCGATACAATGTCCATGCATGGATTTCGTGGACGAGATCGCCAGCCGGTCCGCCTGCGCCCCGAAGACCTGGGCGACCGCCGCGCATTCGGTCTTGTCGTTTGCGGCCGTCCCGGTGCCGTGGGCATTGATGTACCCCACCTCTTCCGCCGCCATTCCCGCATCGCGTAGCGCGCCCGACATGGCCCGTTCGGCCCCCTGGCGCGACGGCATTACGATATCGGAGGCATCCGACGTCATGGCGACGCCCGCGATCTCGGCCAGGATGTCTGCGCCCCGGGCCCTGGCATGCTCCAACTCTTCCAGCACGAAGATACCGGC
>JBCDCS010000221.1:0-5369 GCA_039181205.1 Pseudomonadota bacterium | reverse complement strand
GGTGATCGAGCAATCGCCTTTGGCGCGGATCGCGCCGTTGACCTATGTCTCCGTCCAGTCGGAAGAGGGGCCGGAGGTCGTCTCTCTGACATCTGACGAGGTCGCCATCATCCGTGACGGGATGTTCCAGGCCCCACTGGACGAGCGGCTGCTGCACCGCATCAACGCGGCCGAGAATACGTTCATCCGGGAGATCACGCTCGATGCCCGCAGTGTGTCGGCCCATGCGCGCTTGGAAGCGGCCTTGGCGTAGCATCTGGCAACAGCGGAAGAGGCCCGCTGCCTCCGCTGCCAGGACTTGCTGCATCCAGGGAGCTTGGATGCGATCCCATCGGTAGCTCCGTCCGCTCCTGTCGCCATTTCTCGGCGGTTCAAGCCGAGAGATCGAGCAACTGCCCATAAGGCGGCTGCACACCATGCGCGTTCGGCACGGCCCAGATAACCGGGAGGCGCGGGGCGGGGCCCGGATCGCCGTCCAGGTCGGTCAGGATCACCAGCGCGGCGGCATCGAGCGCGGCGGCCTCTACAAGTACAGGCGCGAAGTTCGTGCCGCCGTCCCGGGGCATCTCCGGCAAGTTGAGCGGGGCATGCGGGTCGATGCGGGCCTGGTGACGGATTGCGTCGTCGAAGACCATGACGTGCAACTCGGCGCGCAGGCGGCCCGCGATGCCCGTCACCTCGCCCCAGAACAGAGCCAGCCGCGCGTCATCGATGCTGCCGGAGGCATCCAGGGCCACGGCGATGCGCGGCACGTCGGTCAATGGACGGCGGCCGGCCTCGAAGCCCGGCAAAGGCGTGCCCGCCCGGGTGGCTTGGGCCGCGCTAGCCAGCCAGCGGCGGGACGGACGGACCGGGCTCGGTCGGTGCAGGGGCATGGCGGCCTTCGTCAGCAGACGACGCAGGACGATTTCCCAGGGCGTGCGTGGTTCGGGAATGTCGGCGATGCGATGGCCGATCGTGCCGAGCCCCCGGCCAGCGCGGCGACCGGCTTCCATGGCGCGGGCGATATGCTGGCGCCACCGGGCGGCGTCTTCGCCTGTCTCCGATGCGCCGGTCGCTTCGGTATTGGCCTCCAGATCGGGTCGAAAGCGGCGCGCCGATCCTGTCTCGGTCGACCTGGGCTTGGGCCCGTCTCGCATGTCGTCCTTGCCAAGCGCGTGGTACAGACGGTCCACATCCCATTCGGCAAGCGCTGTCTCGGGGGTTGTCTTTTCACCCAAGGTCTCTGCCAGAAGCCCGGTCAGGGTGACGGCCGGCCGGGGCAGGGCGTAGTCGGCCAGCAGGAGGGCTTCGTTCACCACCGCATCGGCGGCCATGTTGTAGCGTTCGGCGGCAAAACCGTCCCCAAGCCGCGCGTGCAGATCGCCCAGCCGGGCCGAGTGCCGCAGGGCCACATGCATGATGTGATGGGCCGCCAGTCCCCGTTGTTCGTGGGGCGGTAGCGCCTCGAAATCCGGCCCGTAGGTGATGGTCGTGCCGTTCGTCGCCATGGCCTCGCCGTCCCGATGGTCGCACCAGAGCGACAGCGCGGCGATGGCCGGGTCTGTTTCCGCCAGGTCTTGCAGCGCGGCACGGGCGCGGGCGGAATGGCGGCCGGTCATGCGGTGGCGCGATCCTCGGCATAGGCGGCATAGGCAGGCGAGTCGCGGAACACCTCCTGCAAGCCGTTGGCGAGGGCCTTTTCGATCAGCAATTCGAAGCCATAGGTCGTCAACTCGCCTAACGGGAGCATGGCGAAGGCGGGCTCGTCCCGGTCGCGGGCCAAGTTGCGGATCTGCGCCATGACGTCGATGGCGGCCGACAAGGTGTCGCGATCCGCCAAGGCCACCAAGGCATAGACCAGGGCCGTGAGGCCATGGAGGCTGGCCGGATACATGCCCAGACGCGCCGAGGGGCTGGCGGTCAACATCCCGGTCGCTTCCACGGTCGCGGCGATGTCGTTGAGCACCAGAATGAACTCCGCCGCCGGGCCTTCGCCGAGTGTCCCGGCGATCATCACGTCGCGGGTGGCGCGGTCGGGAACGGCCTTCAGGATCGTCGAGACCCGGACCCAGGATCGCGGCGTGCAGGCGATGGGCGCGCCCTGGCGCAGCGCATCTTCGGTGGTGTCCAGCAGATCGGGACGGGTGCGAATGAAGGCGGCGACCGCCGGGTGGATGTGGTTGGGGACAGCATAGCCGGTCAACCAGTCCTGTGCTTCGGCCTGGACGGCCAGGTGGATCAGCCGGTCGGACAGGGCCGTGCCCATGTCGTAGGCGACCGCCCCATCTTCGATGGCGTTGCCGGCCGCCACGATGAAGGTGGAAACCGGCAGGACGTAACCGCCCACACGCCGTTCCTGCAAAAGCCCGTAGATCGTCGGCTGCAAGGTCGGGGCCGCCGCCGTCAACTCGTCCAGGAACAGGATGGCGGGCGTCTCATAGGCGGGCAGATCCTCTGGCGGATACCAGACCGTGCGCTTCGTGTCGTGGTCATAGAAGGGCAGGCCGCGCAGGTCCTGGGGCTCGATGGTCGTCAGGCGCAGGTCGAACAGGCGACTGCCGGTTTCCTGGGCCAGTTGCTGGACGATTTCGGTCTTTCCGATGCCGGGTCGGCCATGCAGCATCCAGGAAGCCGTCAGCGTGCCCGCCGCCTGGGCCGCGTATCCGGCGCGCAAGGCATCGAGGGCTTGCCCCGCCGAGATTGGAGTGGTGTTGACGGCCATGGGCCCTCCGGCATCGTCGCGGGGTCCATGCCATCCGCACAAGGTGTTCTAGGACGCGAAGATGACTGGGGAACAGCCCGGCGCATCGCCTTCGGGTCACGTCATGGCGCAGCGCGCCGTGTCGGCCGGGCTTTATCCCCTGCCATCCCGTCGTTAGGTGGGGCGAGGAAAGGGGGCTGGCCCATGTCGTTCTTCAAGAAGCTCAAGGATCGCCTCACGCGGTCATCGTCCAAGCTGGAAGAGGGTCTCGACGCCATCGTGGAGGAGGGGGTCGACGCGGTGCCCGAGCCCGAGCCTGCCCCGCCAGAGCCTGCCAGGGCTGAAAATTGGCCCGCCGAGCCCGCGCCGCCGCCAGCCGCCGAACCCTCTATCCCAGTCGTCACGGCCCCAGACCCCGCGCCAATCCAGCCGATCCCGGTTGCCGAGGTCGAGGAAAGCGCGCCTGCGATCGAGGAGACACCGAAGCCGGGATTCCTTGGCCGTCTCATGGGCCGTGCCGTCCCCGCCGCCGAGCCGCGCCGGACGCTCGACGACGACATGTTGGAACAGTTGGAGGAATTGCTGATCGCCTCCGATATGGGCGTCGATACCGCGCTCCGCGTGACTGCCAACCTGGCCGAAGGCCGCATGGGCAAGCGCCTCTCGACGACCGAGATCAAACGTATCCTGGCCGCGGAGATTGCGCGCGTCATGGACCCAGTTGCCCGCCCATTGCCGCTGACCCCGCAGCGGCCCCAGGTCGTGCTGGTGGTCGGCGTGAACGGGTCGGGCAAGACGACGACCATCGGCAAGCTTGCCTCCCAGTTCCGCGCGGCCGGGAAATCCGTCGTGATCGCCGCCGGGGACACTTTCCGTGCGGCGGCCGTGGAACAGCTTCAGGTCTGGGGCGACCGGGCCGGGGTTCCGGTGATGACGGCGCCCGAGGGGTCGGACCCCGCCTCGCTGGCCTTCGACGCCATGGGCCGCGCGGCGGCAGACGGCGCCGATCTGCTGCTGATCGACACGGCCGGGCGATTGCAGAACCGGGCCGATCTGATGGAAGAGCTTTCCAAGATCGTCCGCGTGATCCGCAAGAAAGACCCCAGCGCGCCCCACAATACACTTCTGGTTCTGGACGCGACGACGGGGCAGAACGCGCTGAACCAAGTGCAGGAATTCCAGAAGCTTGCCGATGTATCGGGCCTGGTCATGACGAAGCTGGACGGTACGGCGAAGGGCGGCGTTCTCGTGGCCTTGGCCGACAAGTTCGGTCTGCCGATCCACGCCATCGGCGTCGGCGAGCAAATCGACGATCTGGCCGCCTTCGACCCTGAGGAATTCGCCGCCGCGCTGGTCGGGGCGGATGCCTGATCGGAGCCCATGACCGCAGCGATTACCCTGACGGATAGCCCGCCCCGTTCGGCAGAAACGGAGGGCTTGTTCGCTGCCTCAGGCGTGCTTCCCCAGCGCGACTGTCCCAGGGGATTTCGCGGCCATTCGGCGGTCTGGGCGCGGGATCGGGATCTGCTGGTCGGGCAGGCTGCGCTTGTCGAGTTGACCGATGATCTCTTGCGGCCCCGCCTTGCGCCGCCGGGGACGGCGCCCGATGTGGCCATCGGCCTGATCGACGCCCTGGCCGTGCGCGCCGAGTACCGGGACCTGGGTCTGGAGGAACGGATGGTGCGCCACCTTCTGGGCGCGTATCTGGCCGCGCCCGACGCGGCCCGCGATATGTTTGCCTATGTGGGTGCCGCCCGAATTCCGGTGCTCGCGTCGGTTCGGTCGGCATTGGCCCCCGTGGACGACCTGTTGCGATGAGTGTCCTGGGGCCGGGATGCTGACCGATTGGGTCCTGGCCATCGAAGGGACGCAGGCCGGACGGACCGCAGCGCTCCTGCTGGCTTTGCTGGCCGCCTTTCTGCACGCGCTTTTCGGCGCGCTTCAGAAGGGCAAGCACGATCCGTGGACATCGCGGACGGCCATCGATACCGGGCTGATCGTGCTTGCGGGGCCGGTGGCTTTGTTCATGGTTCCCTGGCCGGACCCGTCCCATTGGTGGATCTACGCGGGTGTCATGGTGATCCATTTCGCCTACAAGGTGGCCCAGGCGCTGACCTATGACCGGGGTGCCTACACCGTTGTCTATCCCATCGTGCGGGGCACCGGGCCGCTTTTCACTGTGCTGGGCGCGGGCCTGATCTTCGGCGAGCGGTTCACGGGCCTCCAATGGTTGGGGGTGGGTATCCTGCTTCTGGGGCTGTTTGGCTTGTCGGCCTACAACATGGCCAAGATCGTGGTGGATCGGGACACCCTGAAGCCCGCGTTGGCCTGGGCCGTGGTCACCGGCTTACTGGTGGCTTGCTACACCACCTGGGATGCGTATGGCATCCGCGCCGAGCCTGATCCCATGACGTTCCTCGCCTGGTTCTTCTTCCTATCGGCATTGGACTTCCCGGTGATCGCAGCCGTGCGGGGCAGATGGCGGCGACCTGATCCCGCCCTGCTGCGCCTCGGCCTTTTAGGAGCCATAGTCGCCATCGGTTCTTTCGGATCGATCATGGTGGCCACCCGGCTCGACAGCGTCGGCGAGGCCGCTGTTCTGCGCGAAACCTCGGTGGTCTTCGCCGCCCTTTTGGGCTGGCTGATGCTGGGCGAGGGTGTGGGACCGCGCCGATTGGTGCTGATC
>JBCDCS010000220.1:0-5380 GCA_039181205.1 Pseudomonadota bacterium | reverse complement strand
GAACCGGTGCACGTCGAACCCATTGCCAACCCTCACATCCATCCCCAAGCCCTTCTGCGCGCGCTCGAAATCCTCCGGCGCCGTAATCTTCATGGCCGCTTCGTCGCCCGCAACGATGGCCACGTCCATCCCCGCCGCCCGTGCCACGGCCACGTCATCGGCCGCGTCCCCGTGGAACGCCGCATGGGCCGCCCGGATCGCATCGGTTCGAAAACCCTGGGGCGTCTGCGCCCGCCAAAGCCCGTCCCGTTCCTCCACGCCCTGCACCCGGTCCTTGCCCCGCCAGAGGGCATCCACCACCGGCAGGGCCGGCGCCGCACCTTCGAACCGCTCCAAGGAGGCCAGAACCCGCGCGATCATATCCGGCGGCACGAACGGCCGGGCCGCATCGTGGATCAGGACCAAATCGCCCTTCACCGCGGCCAGCCCCGCCTTGACCGATGCCGCCCGGGTCGGGCCGCCTTCGACCAACGTCACGCCGGGCGCGACCTCTTCGGCCAGGTGCCAATCGTCCCGGTGGACCACCACCACCACATCGCCCACATCCCGGAACGCCTCCACCGCATGGGTCAAAAGCGCACGACCCGCCAAGGTCCTGTATTGCTTGGGCATCCCGCCCCCGGCCCGGACGCCGCGCCCTGCGGCGACGATCAAGGCAGTGGCACTGGGGCGAGACATGGCGGCTCCGGGCGGTCGAATTGTCCCGTGCTACCCACGCGCTCCGTCCGTGACAACCGATGGGGCAAGGGGGTGGCGATTTGCCTAATTATTAGGCATATGCTGGCTCGGACGCCCCCCATATCGGCGCGCATCTCCTCCTCCGTGTCCCAGACGACTAATCCGTGGGCAAACCCGTATCGGAATCTTGCACTTGATAACCGTCACCACTCTCGATCCGCGCCTTGCCGCCCTGGGCCTGACGTCGCCCGTCGCGCTCGCGCCCATGGCCGGGATCACCGATCTGCCGACCCGGCAGATCGTGCAGGGGTTCGGCGCCGGTCTCGTGGTCTCCGAAATGGTCGCCAGCCGCGAGATGGTCGAGGCCAAACCATCCGTCCGCGACCGCGCCGAAATCGGCGCCGATGCCAGGGGGACGTCGGTGCAGATCGCCGGTCGCGATGCCCATTGGATGGCCGAGGCCGCGCGCCTGCTCGAAGGGCAGGGGGCCCGGATCATCGACATCAATATGGGCTGCCCGGCCAAGAAGGTGACGGGGGGCCTGTCAGGCTCTGCACTCCTGCGCGACCACGACCACGCCCTGCGCCTGATCGAGGCCGTTGTGGCCGCCGTCTCGGTCCCCATCACGCTGAAGACCCGCCTGGGTTGGGACGATGACAGCCGCGACACGGCCGCCCTCGCCATCCGGGCCGAGGCCGCGGGCATCCGCATGCTCACCATCCACGGCCGCACCCGCTGCCAGTTCTACAAGGGGCAGGCCGATTGGGCCGCGATCCGCCCGATTGTCGAGGCCGTGTCCATTCCCGTCCTCGCCAATGGCGATATCACCGATCTGCCCACGGCCCGCGCCGCGCTCCGGGCTTCCGGTGCCGCGGGCGTCATGGTCGGTCGCGGCATCCAGGGCCGCCCCTGGGCTTGCGCCCAGATCGCCGCTGGTCTCGGCCACGGCATCTGGTCCGGCGCCCCCACCGGCGCCGCGCTATTGGCACTGGTCCGTCGCCACTACGACCGCCTGCTCGCCTTCTACGGCCCCACGCTCGGCGCCCGCGTCGCCCGCAAGCACCTGGGCTGGTACATGGACGACGCAGGCACGCCCCCAGGCCTGCGTCGCACCATTCTCACGGGCACGCCGGACATCGTCCGCGCGCATCTGGCCGAGGCCTTGGCCCCCAGCAAGGCCCACGCCGCATGAGCGACCCCGCGATCTGGCAAAGCCTTCCGATCCCCCTCATTCTCCTGGATGCCGAGGACTGCATCCGCGCCGTGAACGGCCCGGCCGAGGGCTTCCTGAACCGCTCCGCCAAGGCCCTGGCCGGGGCGCCGATCACCGACCTTCTGACCATGGAAACCGGTTTGCCCGACGCCACGGCCCGCGTCCGCCGCACCGATGCGCCGCTCACGCTGCACAGCACCGCATTGGCCGTCGGCCCGGCCCCGGCGATCCGCTGCGAAGCCCATCTCTCGCCCCATGAAGACGGCACTCTTCTGGCCATATCGCCCAGCGACATCGCCGGGCGCGTCGACCGCGCCACCAGTTCCCGCCAAGCCGCCCGGTCGGCCATCGGCATGGCCGAGATGCTCGCCCATGAGATCAAGAACCCGCTCGCCGGCATCACCGGGGCCGCGCAATTGCTCAGCATGAACCTCAGCGGCGAAGACCTTGAACTGACGGAACTTATCGTCGGCGAAAGCCGCCGGATCGTGAAACTCTTGGAACAGGTCGAACAATTCGGCAATCTCCGCCCGCCGGAGCGCCGGGCGGTCAACATCCACGACGTGCTCGATCGCGCCCGCCGCTCCGCCATGGTCGGCTTCGCGGCGCACATGACGATCACCGAAAAATACGACCCATCGCTTCCGCCCACGTTCGGCGATCCGGACCAGCTGCAACAGGTCTTCCTGAATTTGTTGAAGAACGCCGCCCAAGTGGCTGAACAGGGTGGCGAAATCACCATTCGCACCTTCTACGAGCTGTCCCTCCGCGTGCGTCGGCCGGACGGCACCGGCGGCTCGGTCCCGCTGCAGATCGAAATCATCGATGACGGCCCCGGCGTGCCCCCGGAACTCATCGGATCCCTCTTCGAACCCTTCGTTTCGGGCCGCGAAAACGGCACCGGTCTGGGTCTTGCTCTGGTTGCCAAGATCATCGCCGACCACGACGGCTGGATCAGCGTCGACAGCGTGCCCGGTCGCACCGCCGTGCGCGTCTCGCTGCCCCTCAACAACACGAAGACCGACCCGCAAGCCACGGAAGGATAACAAAATGGACGGAACCATTCTCGTCGCCGACGACGACCGAACCATCCGCACCGTGCTGACCCAGGCGCTGACGCGGGCCGGCTGCAAGGTCCATGCAACAGCCTCTCTGATGACGCTCATGCGGTGGGTCGAGGAAGGTAAGGGCGACCTCGTCATCTCTGACGTGGTCATGCCCGATGGCAACGGCCTCGACATGCTCCCCAAGATCACCAATGAACGGCCGGGCCTGCCCGTCATCGTGATCTCGGCCCAGAACACGATCATGACGGCGATCCAGGCGACCGAGGCCGATGCCTACGATTACCTTCCGAAACCCTTCGACCTGCCCGATCTGATGAAGCGCGCCGCCCGCGCATTGGAACAGAAGCGGCATATCCCGACGCCCGAGGAACCGACGACCACCACCAATGACGACCTTCCCCTGGTCGGCCGCACGCCCCGCATGCAGGCGCTCTATCGCTTGGTCGCGCGGGTGATGAACACCGATCTCCCGGTGCTCATCACCGGCGAAAGCGGCACCGGCAAGTCCCTGATCGCCCGCGCCATCCATGACTTCAGCGACCGCCGCACCCTGCCGTTCATCGTCGCCGGGCCCGGCGACATGGAGGGCTTCGACGGCCCCGCGCGCCTCTTGGAACAGGCCAAGGGCGGCTCGATCCTCTTCGACGAAGTCGGCGACCTGTCGCCCGAGGCCCAGGCCCGCGTGGTGCGCATGCTCGACGCGCTGCCCTCTGGCGGCCCGCGGATCATGGCCGCGACCCAGACCGATCTCTCGGCCTCGCTCGACGACGGCTTCCGCTCCGATCTCTACTACCGCCTGGCCGGGGCCCAGATCGACGTGCCTGCCTTGCGCGAACGGGTGGACGATATCCCGCTGCTCGCCAATCATTTCCTTACGCGCAGCGAGCGCGAAGGCGCCAACCTGCGACGCTTCTCCGACGCCGCGATGAACGCGATCCGATCCCACCCCTGGCCCGGCAATGTGCGTCAGTTGGAAAACGTCATCCGCCGCCTCGTCGTCACCTCCCCGGCCGAGGAAATCGCCAAATCGGAGGTGGAAGCCGTCCTTGGCCCCGCCACCGCCAACCCGCGCCTGGCCGCCACCGAAAACCTGAGCGATGCGGTGGAACGCCACCTGCGCCGCCATTTCGAACTCCAGGGCGGGCAATTGCCGCCCGCGGGGCTCTACCAGCGCATCTTGCGCCAAGTCGAAGCCCCGCTCATCGAAATCGCGCTCGATGCGACCGGTGGCAACCAGGCGCGCTGCGCCGATCTGCTCGGCATCAATCGCAATACGTTGCGAAAGCGCATTACCGACCTCGATATTCCCGTGACAAGGCGCCGGAAGTTGATGTAAATGCATCACAGGCGTTGCGGATCGGGCACAACCCCGGCGAGTCTGACGCTAGGTAAGACATTGAAACGAGGCGACGTTGCGGGCCCCAGCCAGTCTTGGTCAGCGCGTGTCGTCCCGCACCTTCCTGTGGAGCGGGCGGCGCCAGCTTAACACCATCCTGACCCTGACCCTTGTGGGTTTGGGCCCCGTCCTCGTTGTGTTGACCTTCATCATCATCGGACAGCAGGCGACCGCCTTCGATCGGAACGGCGTGCGCGCGATCTTGTTGGCCGACCTGGTCTATATCCTGGTCGTCGCCACGCTCGTCCTGCGCCGCCTGACCGCCATGATCGCCGCGCGCCGCGCAAAATCGGCGGGGTCACAACTCCACCTGCGGCTGACGGGCGTCTTCACCGGGATCGCGCTGATCCCCACGATCCTGACGGCCGTCTTTGCCACCATCACCATCAATATCGGGCTCGAAGGCTGGTTCTCCGACCGGGTGCGCAGCGCGCTCGGCAATTCGGTCGAGGCCGCACAGGCCTATGCCCAGGAACAGCGGGACGACCTCTCCGAAGATGCGCGCGCCTTGGGCGGTTATCTGGACGTGGCGAAACGGGCCAGTTTCTTCATGAACGACGGCGATCTGCGGCAGCTTCTAGCCCAGGGCCAGGAGTTGGTGCAGCGGGGCCTATCAGAGGCCTTCGTCATCGACGGCGCTGGCGAAATCCGCGCCCGGGGCGAACGCAGCTATCTCTTTGATTTCGAACCGGTCACATCAGGTCAGTTGGACCAGGCCGCTCAGGGCGCCGTCCTGTTGATCGAAGATCAGGAAATCAACGAATTCCGCGCGCTGCTGAAGCTCAACGCCTATACGGACCGCTATCTCTATGTGACGCGCATGGTAGACGGCGAAATCCTCCAGCTCCTGGATGAAACCGAAGCCACCGTCCAACTCTACCAACAATTGGAAGCCGAACGCGGGCGTCTGCTCTTCGGCTTCGGGCTGATCTATCTGGGCTTCGCGCTGATCCTGATCCTGGCCGCCACATGGGTCGGCCTGTGGTTTGCGGAACGACTGTCGCGGCCGGTCGGCCGCCTGGCGGG
>JBCDCS010000219.1:0-5401 GCA_039181205.1 Pseudomonadota bacterium | reverse complement strand
GTGGAGTGCGTCGCCCTGCGCGGGTCTGGTGATGCTGTCGGACCGGGCGCGGGCGCGGGTCGAGGCGACCAAGTCCGACAGCTTCGCCATCGATCTGAAGAAATGGCTGTCAATCATGGATGCCTATCTGGGCGGGGGCCATGCCTATCACGCGACCATGCCGACGGATGCCTTGCGGGCGTTCCGGGATACCCTGGTCGAGACGCGGGACTACGGGTTCGAGCGGCTGAAATCGGCCCAGTGGGAATTGGGGACCAAGGTCCGCGCGCTTTTGGCGGAACGGGGCATCCGATCGGTCGCGGCCGAGGGCTATGGCGCGCCGGGCGTGGTGGTCAGCTACGCACCCAATGCGGACGTGCAGTCGGGCCGGGCCTTCGCGGCGCGGGGCATGCAGATCGCGGCGGGCGTGCCGCTCGAATGCGATGAGCCCGCGGATTTCGCGACGTTCCGGATCGGGTTGTTCGGCCTGGATAAGCTGCAGGACGTGGACGGAACGGTCGCGCGGTTGAAGCCGGTGCTGGAGGACGTGCTGGCGGACGCCTAGGGGGAGGCTGGTTCTGGCACCCTTGCGTTACGATGAAGGTGAATGGTCCAGGGCCGGTCAGACCGGCGCCGCCCCAAGCCCCAGGCGCATCGCCATCTGCCGGAGCGGGGCCATGTCGTGCAGGGCGGCGATGCCGGTGCCTCGGATCGCGTGGATCACGCCGCTTCCCGCCATGGAAACCCGGTTAAGCAGGTCGATGCCGGTCATCCGCAGCATCACATCGGCTTCGCGTGCGCGCCCATAGGCGTCGAGCATGCGTGGCCCACCCAAGGGGTGGTCGGCGGCCAGATCGCGCAGCGCGGCGATATCCTTCAGCGACGTATTGAGACCCTGGGCGCCGATGGGTGGCATGGCATGGGCGGCTTCGGCCGCGAGCGCCAGCCGGCGGGCCGTCATCCGGTCGGCGCGGCGCGAGATGATCGGCCAAGCCGCGCGGCGCGACACCAGGCGTAGGGGCCCGAGCGCCTGGGCGGAGCGTTCATCGGCCTCCGCCTCGAAGGCGTCATCGGGCAGGGCCATGCGGCGGTCTTGTTCGGCGGCGATGTCCATCCAGACGACGGCGGAGCGATGGGCGTCATCGGCATCGGGCAACGGGACCAATGTGAAGGGCCCGCCCGAGCGGTGCACCTCGATGGAGACATCGTCATGGGGCGCGTCATGGGCGACAGCGAAGACGATGGCGGTCTGGCCGTAATCCACGTTGCGCGCCCCGATGCCTGCCATGCGGCGCAGGGGGCTGTCGCGGCCATCGCAGGCGACGACCAGTTGGGCCTCGACCTTCGTCCCATCGGACAGCGTCACCCGGGCATGGGCCTCGCGGGTCAGCAGACGCTCGACCGAGGCGGTGAAGTGCGTTTCCACGGTGTCGAGCGCCTCGACCCTGGCCAGCAATTCGCGGCGCAACAGCCAGTTGGGAAAGTTCCAGCCGAAGGGCAGATCGCCCATATCGGAAGCTACGAAATCCCGGGTCACCGGCGTGGCCCCGCTGGCATCCATGATGCGCATGACCTGCAAATCGGTCGCGTGCGGGGCCAAACCCGCCCACGCGCCCGCCCGGTCGAGCAGGTCACGGGCCGGTTGCAGCAGCGCGGTGGTGCGCAGATCGGCGCCGGGATCATCCTCTCCGGTGATCGGTGGGGCCGGATCGACAAGGATCACGCGGTGGTCTTCGGCGCCCAATGCGCAGGCGGCGGAAAGACCCGCAGGGCCCGCACCGGCGATCAGGATGTCGGTCTCGATCATGACCTTGAGGTAGGACCCGCCGCGATCAGGAGCCAGCGGTCACGATGCCGCGCAGAAACGCCGTCAGGTCGGCGGTGTGGTGGTGGATATGCGGTTCCGGAACGGCCTGGGGCGCGACATGGATCGTGGCCATGCCCAGGTCATGGGGCACGGCCAGATTGCGGGTGCTGTCTTCGAACATGGCGGCGCGGGTGGGGTCCAGCCCGTCGCGGGCATGGGTGGCCGCGTAGTTCTTGGCGTGGGGCTTCGGGATGTGGTGCTCGGAATGTTCGATCCCGTGCACCGCATCCCAAAGGCCGTCGAGACCGCGGGCGGCAAGCACCTGGCCGGCATAATCGGCGGTGCCATTGGTGTGGATCACCCGGCGGCCGGGCAGCGCGGTGATGGCGGCGCGCAGATCGGGATCGGGGCTGAGCACGCTGAAATCGATGTCGTGGACATCGGCCAGGAATGGGTCGGGATCGGCCCCGTGATCCTCCATCAACCCCGCCAGTGTGGTGCCGTGATCGTGCCACCACTTGTCGCGCAGGCGGTCCGCCTCGGCTCGGGAGACCTTGAGCTCGGCCATGATCCAGCCGGTCATCCTGGCTTCGATCTGCGGGAAGAGCGGGGTCGACGGCGGGTAAAGCGTCTCGTCCAGATCGAAGACCCAGGTGGTGATGTGGTCGAATGCCATGGGGCTCTGGTGACGCGATCGGCCTTGATCTGCAAGGGCTTGGGCGGCTATCGACGGCCTTAATCAACCGGAGGTTTCATGGATCGTCCCACGTCGATCGACGCCCATGCCCTGATCATCGACGCCATCGACCGGGGGGTGTACCGGCCGGGCGACCGTTTGGTGGAAAGCGAACTGGCCGAGCGGTTCGGCGTGTCGCGCACCCCGGTGCGCGAGGCGTTGCAGCGGCTGGAGACGCAAGCGCTCCTGACGCGCGATGGGCGGTCGTTGATCGTGGCGTCGCTGAGCCACGATCAGATGGCCGAACTCTATGCCGTGCGCACGGAATTGGAGGCGTTGGCCGCGCGGCTGGCGGCCCAGCATGCCGCCCAGGAAGAAATCGCCGTGCTGTCGGCCATGGTGGATGAAGATCAGGCCTTGCTCGGCGATGCGGAAGCGTTGAGCCGGGCGAACCGGCGGTTCCACAGCCAGATCCACCTGGCCTCGCACAACCGGTATCTGGTGCAGCAGCTTGGCCTGGTGCATCGGTCCATGGCGCTGATGGCCACGACGTCGCTGGCGGCCGAGGGCCGGGGCGAGCTGGCTTTGGCCGAGCACCGGCAGATCGTGGACGCCATCGCGGCGCGCGACGGCGACCGGGCCTCGCAGGCCTTGCGCGACCATCTGTCGAAGGCGTTCGAGGTCCGGCTGCGGGAAGAAGCGCGCGGGCTCTGAGGCTTTCCCAAAACTTGCCCGGTGCGCGGCCCTGGCCTACCTGCGAGGGCGCGAACCGAGAGGGGCCCGCCCATGAACTTGATCGAAGTCACCTTTGACGATGCCCGGCCCTTCGATGGCTATGGGCCAGGCTTCTTTCGTGTCGGGGGAGAGGTGGTCGAAGGCGCGTTGATCCTGCATCCCGGCGGCTTGTCCGGCTGGGCGGGCTTCGGCGATACGAAGCCCCTGCTGCGCCTCGCGCCGGAGGTCGATGTGATCTTCGTCGGCACGGGCGCCGAGATCGCCCATGTGCCGGGCGATCTGCGCGCCGCGGTCGAAGGGGTGGGCGTCGGGCTGGAAGTCATGAACAGCCCCGCCGCGTGCCGCACCTATAACGTGCTCATCGGGGAAGGCCGCCGCGTCGCGGCCGCCGTCCTTCCCGTCGCGTAGGATGGGGTTTCACCCCATCGCGCCTCACCAGTGCCCGGTATTCTCCATGGAGGCCCAGGGCTCCTGCTTCGGTTTGGCCTCGCCCTTCTGCAGAAGCTCCACCGACACGTTGTCGGGCGACCGCACGAAGGCCATATGCCCATCCCGCGGGGGCCGGTTGATGGTCACGCCATTGTCCATCAGCATCTGACACGTTTCGTAGATATCATCGACCGTATAGGCCAGATGTCCGAAATGCCGGCTGTCCGATGGCAGCCCATCATCGCCATCCCAATTGTAGGTCAGCTCCACATCCGCATGCCCATCGGCCTGGTCTGGCGGGCACATGAAGACCAGCGTGAAGCGCCCGCCCTCATTCTCCGTCCGCCGCCGCTCGACGAGCCCCAGCATCTTGTAGAAGTCGATGGATTTCTCCAGGTCCTTCACCCGAACCATGGTGTGCAGATATGTGATGGGCATGGCGATCTCCTCTCAAGTCCGCGGAAGGGTAGCGGCCCCCGACGCGCCCGCAACCCCGCCCGCGCCGATAGGAGAGATCGGCACCCGCGATAGCGCCCCGCGCATCACCAGCGTGACGGTAACGAACGACACCCACAGCAGCAGGTACCACGACCCAAGCTTGCCCCACGGCACCGGGTCGGTCGCATCCTGGCCCGCATAGACCCAGGTCTGGGTGAACGTCCCCACATTCTCCGCCCCGAAGATCACGAGGGCCGCCAGGAACGCCGCCACGGGCATCGGCATCCAGAACGCCCGTTCCGAGATGTGGAACCAGACCCGCGTCCGCCCGAACAGGATCAAGGTCGCCGCGAACAGAACCCACCGGATATCCCACCAGAAATGGTGCCAGAAGAAATTCCCATAGATCGCCGCCGCCAAAACCACCGTCACCCAGAACGGCGGATAGGGCGCGAAATTCATCCGAAACACCCGGATCACCCGCGCGATGTAACTCCCCACCGCCGCGTACATGAAACCGCTGAACAGCGGCACGCCCGCCACTTCGAATACCCCGGTATCCGGGTAATCCCACGACCCCTGGGCCAGCTTGAACACTTCCATCACTGTGCCCGTCAGGTGGAAGAGGAAGATCACCTTCGCCTCGGCCCAGCTTTCCAGCCGGGTCGCGATCATCGCCACCTGCGTGACCACAGCGAACAGGAACAAAGCGTCGTATCGGGTGACGGCCCAATCGTCCTGCCACACCATCCGGGTCCCGATGATGGCGATCAGGAACAACCCGCCGAACAAAGCCGCCCAGCCCTGCTTCAGCCCGAACATCACGACATCCACGGCCCAACCCGGCAGCCGCGCCCGTGCCCAATCGCCCAGCCGCCGCTCCAGGAATTCCGTCTTGCGATCCGTCCGCTCGGTCACAAATCACACAGCATGTTGCGTCTCCCCGCCCGCTCGGTCCAACCTATCGTGGTTCCCGAATCCGCACGAGACATCCCATGCCGCTGACACCCGAGCAACAGGCCGAGATCGACGCCCTCCGGTCCGAGCCGACCCAGACCCTCCGCGCCACCGCCCCGGGCATGGAAAAACACCTGCACACGGCCCACCCCGTCCTCGACCACGGCTTCATCCGCGTCATCGACTACATGGGCGACGACAACGCCATCACCCAGGCCGCCCGCGTCTCCTACGGCAAGGGCACCAAATCGGTTTCCAACGACGAGGGCCTGATCCGCTACCTCATGCGCCACTGGCACTCGACCCCGTTCGAGATGTGCGAGATCAAGCTCCACGTGAAGCTGCCCGTCTTCGTGGCCCGCCAATGGATCCGCCACCGC
>JBCDCS010000218.1:0-5412 GCA_039181205.1 Pseudomonadota bacterium | reverse complement strand
TGGCGGCCCTGGGCCTCACGATCTCGAACATCGTCATGTTCGGCCTGATTCTGGCGGTCGGCATGCTGGTGGATGGCGCCATCGTCGTCGTCGAATACGCAGATCGGCGCATCTCCCAAGGCTCGGGGCCCATGAAGGCCTATACCGAGGCGGCCAAACGCATGTTCTGGCCCGTCGTCGCGTCCACCGCCACGACGCTCTGCGCCTTCCTGCCCATGCTGCTCTGGCCCGGGGTGCCGGGCGAGTTCATGGGCATGCTGCCGGTCACATTGATCTTCGTGCTGTCGGCCTCACTGATCGTCGCGCTGGTCTATCTGCCCGTCTTGGGCGGCGTGTCCGGGCGCGTGTCCCGCGTGCTCGAAAACAGCTCCGCCCGCATACGCCCTCTGCCCTGGATCGTGCGCGCAGGCCTCGCGGCTGGGGCGGGCTATGCGATGATCGTCTCGATCCTGCAGGTTCTGAACCCGGATTACCTGGTCCCCGGTGGGGGCATGATTGGCTACGTCCTGGGCGCGCTGGGCTTCCTGATCTCCGCCTTCGCGCTTTCAATCACCTTAGGTGCCATCGGGCGGCGCCAGGGCCCGAAGAAGGTCCGGGCAGGGTATCGCCGGTCTCCGTTCGGCCAATTCGTCAATCTGATCGTCGGAAACCCCATAGGTCCCGTCGTGGCCATCGGCGCGGTCGGCTTCGCCGTCGTGACCACCTTCGGAATTTTCGCGGCCAACAATAACGGCGTGGAGTTCTTCGTCGAAAGCGAGTTGGAGAACGCCAACATCTACATCCGCGCGCGGGGCAACCTGTCGCTAGAGGAAAAGGACGCCCTGCTCCTGCAGGCCGAGGAGATCGTGCTGGCCACGCCGGGCATCCAATCCGCCTTCAGTTTTGCGGGCGATGGCGGGTTGAGCACCGGCGGCCCCGGCGGCGCGGGCGGACCTGTGGACACCATCGGTCAGATCCAGGTCGAGATGGTCCCTTGGGAAGATCGGCCCACGATCTTAGAACCCTGGTTCGATTTGTTCGGGCGCACCATCCACCGGGAGATCGTCGATCCGTCCTTCGATGGGGACATGATCGGCGACACTGTGCTGGCCCAACTGCGCACGATCCCCGGCATCAAGGTCGATCTGAGCGCACAGGATCGCGGTCCGGCCCAGGGCAAGCCCGTTCATCTGCGCCTGCGCGGCGAAAACTGGGATGAACTGCAGCGCGTCACCCGAGACATGTCCGCGCTCTTCGCCGAAACGCCCGGCCTGATCGACATCGACGATACGCTGCCCCTGCCGGGCATCGATTGGGAAATCGATGTGGACGTGGAAAAGGCTGGCCGCTTCGGCGCCGATGTCGCCACCGTGGGCGCCATGGTGCAGCTCGTCACACGCGGCATCCTGCTCGACACGATGCGGGTCGACAGCTCGGACGAAGAAATCGAAATCCGCGTCCGGCTGCCCGAAGAAGACCGGGTCCTCTCGACCCTGGACACGTTGAAGGTGCGCACCACCGACGGCCTTGTCCCGCTCGACAACTTCATCGAACGGCGTCCCGTGCCCCAACTGGCGAAAATCGACCGGGTCGATGGCGAACGCTATTTCGACGTGAAGGCGGATGTGGCACCGGGCCTGGTCAAGCTCGTCGACGGCGACGGCAGCGTGCAGGCCGTGGTCCCGGCGGACCAGGCCGAAGGCACCGATCTGACCGTCGTTCCGGTCACCGCCAGCGAGCGGATCGAGGCGCTGACCGCCGTGGTCGACGACGCCCTGCCCGATACGATCGGCTGGGAATGGACAGGGGACCAGGAAGAACAGGCGGAAAGCGCGGCCTTCCTGCAGACCGCCTTCATGGGCGCGCTGGGGCTGATGTTCATCATCCTGCTGGCGCAGTTCAATTCGATCTACAACGCGGTCCTGGTTCTCCTGGCGGTCGTTCTGTCGACCACGGGCGTTTTGGTCGGGATGCTGGTCATGAACCAGCCGTTCTCGATCATCATGACCGGTACCGGGATCGTCGCCTTGGCGGGGATCGTGGTGAACAACAACATCGTCCTGATCGACACATATCAGGACTATGCCCGCTACATGCCCCGGCTCGAAGCGATCACGCGCACCGCCGAAGACCGCATCCGCCCCGTCCTGCTGACCACGCTGACGACGATGGCCGGTCTGGCGCCGATGATGTTCGGCCTGTCCTTCAACTTCTTCGGCGGCGGCTACTCCATCGGCTCGCCCACGGCGCTCTGGTGGATCCAACTGGCCACGGCGGTCGTCTGGGGCCTGGGCATCGCGACGGTGCTGACACTGCTCTTCACCCCCGCCATGTTGGCCGCCCGTGTCTGGGTCTCCACCTATGCCGTGGGGCTGTTCCGCCTGATCGGACGCTTGGGCTTCGGTCGGGCGAGCCAGGCCGGACAGGATTGGGCACTGCGCCGCGCCGCACGGCGCATCCCCGCGCCATTGCTGATCTGGGACGAAGACGGACTGGGGCGGCCGACCCAAGCGGACGGGTCAACCCAGACGCCGCTGCCGGCGGCCGCCAGCGTCGCCATTGAACCAGACGAGCCGGCGCCCGACGATGACGAGCCGCATCCACCCCTCCGCGCCGCCGAGTGAGTCTTCCACAGCTTACACGGCGGATGTCAGTATTATCTGCCGTAGGCCCATGCGCTGCGCCCAGGATTTGAGCGCTCTGAGAACCCCATAAGTTGCTTAGACACAACAGGTTGCGCAAGCATCCGTCTAAATTCCATCAGTGGTAGTATTTGTGCATATGCAGCATTGACCGTTCTGCACTGCAGCTTAAATTCGAAGTATCGATACGGCGAGACCTCTCCTCCTCCCTGGTCACGTCGCGTCGCAAGACGAAGCGGCCCCGTCCTTTCCTCCTCCCTGGACGGGGTCGCGGTCTGCCCTCCCCTAAACGCCTGACGCAATGTGGCTTTTTTGTCGCACTAAGACTCGACTTGTCCAGATAAGTCCCAATCTCGCCCAGGTCCGAACAATCAAAGATCATTGTTGCGTGTATCAATCCAATCATCGCCATTTCTCGAATGTTGGATTTTCCCATGCAGCCAGCGACCCCCACTCCACAGCCCCAGCCAGCCAAACCCGCCCCCGTCGAGCCGCGCCCCGCGCCGGTTCGCTTCACCGACTGGGCCTCGATCTGACAGACTGTCAGGTTTCCCCGTCTCGCCAGACCGTGGCGCGTGGTTAAGATCGGGTTGACGCCCCTCAGGGCCGGACAAGCGTGCTCGGCACGGTCGATGTCCAGATCTGCGCCTGCTGCCGATTGCCCTCGGCTGTCCGCGGCCCCCGCTCGGGGTTGAGCCGCCCATCTTCCCAGACCGGACGATATCGCGTCACGGGCACCGTCTGTCCGACCTTCGAAAGGAAGACGCCGCGTCTTGGAACCGAAGGCCTAAGGATGGCGTCCCGCGTTGATAAGACGACCGCGGAAGCATTTTGAACCTCAACAGCCGCTTCGGTCGAATTGGTCGTGTCACCGGTGCGCTGGGTCTCTGCCGCGGCCGATAGGCCGATTGCAGTCATCGACGCGGCAATCACCGCCAGCGATAGCGTTCTGACAAATCCCATCGCATCCCCCTGCCGCTGGCCTGGAAGGCTCGCTCCCACACCCCGTAATCTGCACGGCCTAGGACACCAAGTAAAGTGGTGGCGCAGGTTCCCGACCCTTTATTTGGTGCCGAACATGCGGTCGCCCGCATCTCCAAGCCCTGGAACGATGTAGCCCTTCTCGTTCAGACGCTCATCCACCGCCGCCGTGACCACGGGCACATCGGGATGCGCTTCTTTCATGCGGGCAATCCCTTCGGGCGCGGCCAGCAGGCACAAGAACCGGATGTCCCGCGCCCCTTGGGCCTTCAGCAAGTCGATGGCGGCGGCCGACGAATTGCCCGTGGCCAGCATGGGATCGACGGCGATCACCAGGCGGTCATCCAAATGATCCGGCGCCTTGAAGTAGTACTGGACCGGCTGCAGTGTTTCCTCGTCCCGGTAGAGCCCCACGAACCCAACCCGGGCCGACGGCACCAATTCCAGGATCCCGTCCAGCAACCCGTTCCCCGCCCTGAGGATTGACACCAACGCCATCTTCCGCCCGTCCAAAACGGGCGCGTCCATCGTCTGGAGCGGCGTCTCGATCTGCCGGGTCGTCATCGGCAATTCGCGCGTCACCTCATAGGCCAGAAGCTGGCTGATCTCCCGCAGAAGCTGGCGGAAGACGGCGGTGGATGTCGCCCGGTCGCGCATCAGGGTCAGCTTGTGCTGCACCAAAGGGTGGGTAACGACGGTGAGGTGATCCATGGGTCAGTCCAGTTTCTTGAGCAGTCTTTCGCGTGTGGCCTCGTCGCAAAACGCCGCCTCCAGCGCCGTGCGGTTGATCTGCCGGAAGATGTCTTCGTCCCAGCCGAACGCCCGTTCCAGCGCCGCGTATTCGGCGCTCATATCCGTATGGAAGAACGGCGGATCATCGGTGGACACCGTGATCTTCACACCCCGCTCTCTCAGTTTCTCAATGGGATGCGCATCGATCTTCGGGTAAAGGCCCAGCGCCACGTTCGAGCCCGGACAGACCTCCAGCACCACGCCATCCTCCGCCAGACGATCCGCTAGGGCGAAGTCTTCGATGGCCCGCACGCCATGCCCGATGCGGGTAACGCCCAGGTCATCCAGCGCGGCGCGGACACTGTCTGGCCCGCCGAATTCACCGGCATGGGCCGTCAGGCTGAGCCCAGCCTCCCGCGCGCAGTCGAACGCCCAGGCGAAATCTTTGGGCGCCAACACGCTCTCATCCCCCGCAATGCCGAACCCGGTGATGAACGCCCCGGCCGTTTCGGCGGCGCAGATCGCCGTCTCTTTCGCCTTGTCGGGGCCGAAATGCCGGATGCACGTGATGATCCCGCGCATCTCGATATCCGGTCGCCCGGCCGCCGCCTCTTGAATGGCCGCCAGATAGTCCTGCCAAGCCGACACATCGCGCCCGCCGCAGAAATCGGGGCTCAGAAAGGCTTCGGTATAGATCACGCCATGGTCCGCCGAAGCCTCCAGCACGGCCTCGGTCAACCTTCCATAGTCCTCGGGCGTCCGCAGAACTTGGGTCGCTGCCTCGTAGACTTGAAGAAACCCCCGGAAGTCTCTGTAATCATATGATCCATCCGGACCGAACACGCCGGTCAAGTCGATGGATTTCTCCTGCGCCATTCCCCGGATCAACGCGGGCGGCGCGGCCCCTTCCAGGTGCAGATGCAACTCGACCTTGGGTGAGAAGGTCATAGAAAACTCTTCCCCGGCCCAACGCTCGGCACGCCCAGATGGGCACAGATCGTCGCCGCCACATCCGCGAACCCGATCAGCCCGGCCTCCCCCGTCGCCCCGGCACACAGCACTGGCACCCGCTCCCGCG
>JBCDCS010000217.1:0-5412 GCA_039181205.1 Pseudomonadota bacterium | reverse complement strand
GGCGTGCTGGCCCATTCGCTCGCCACGGCAGACGGGCGGCTGCGGAAAGGCACCCGGATCGACGACAAAGTGGTCGAGCGGCTGCAGGCGGCGGGCTATTCCGACGTCATCGCCTGCAAACCGGAAGACGGCGATTTGCCCGAAGACGAGGCTGCGGCCCAGGTCGCGGCCGCGCTCGCGACCGACGGGATCGAGATGCGGGCCCCGTTCACCGGTCGCTGCAATCTGCACGCCACTGCGCCCGGGGTGCTGGAGGTCTCGACGGCCAAGATCGACGCGCTGAACCGGCTGACCGATGACGTGACGGTCGCCACCTTGCCGGAATGGCAGCGGGTGACGGCCGGTATGATGGTGGCGACCGTCAAGATCATCTCCTTTTTCGCCAATGAACGGGCCTTCGCGGAGAGGCTGGAGGCGGCCGATGGGGCCCTGCGACTCCATCGACCAGTGGTGGATGAAGCCGACTTGATCGTCACCAAATTGGACGGCGCACCGGAGAAGATCGCCCCTGTGTTGGCCCGGCTGGATCGACTGGGCGTTTCCCATCGGGTCATCGAAGTGCCGCACGAGGCCGCCGCGCTGGCCGATGCATTGCGACAGGGGCGGGCGCCTCTGCGGCTGATCCTGACGGCGTCGGCCACCAGCGACCGGCGGGATGTGGGGCCTGCGGCTCTGGTTGCGGCCGGGGGTGTGCTGACGCGGTTCGGGATGCCGGTCGATCCCGGCAACCTTCTGTTTTTGGGCGATTTAGGGGATACAAAGGTGATCGGGCTGCCCGGCTGCGCCCGCTCGCCCGCGTTGAACGGGGCCGATTGGATCCTTGAACGGATCGTCTGCGGCCTGGCGGTCAGCCATGGGGAGATCGCTGGGATGGGGGTCGGCGGATTGCTCAATGAAATCCCCACGCGGCCCCAACCCCGAGAAAAATAGTCAGAAAAGACAAGGCTCTCGTGGCCCAAGGTCAATGAAATTGATGCTTCCCCCGCGTGCGGGCTCGTGCTTTGCTATGCGCAAAATAGGGAGGATTGCGATGACGAAAGTCACGATGACGGTGAACGGGACAGCCCGCTCCGCCGAGGCCGAGGGCCGGACGTTACTGGTCGATTGGCTGCGCGAAGGGCTGCGTCTCACCGGCACGCATGTGGGCTGCGATACCAGCCAATGCGGCGCCTGCGTGGTGCATGTGAACGGTGAGGCCGTGAAAGCCTGTTCCGTTCTGGCGCAGGAACTCGACGGCGCGGAGGTCACCACCATCGAAGGAATGGCCGAGGCCGATGGCTCGCTTTCTGCGGTGCAGCAGGCGTTCCAGGATTATCACGGGCTCCAATGCGGGTTCTGCACGCCTGGGATGGTGATGTCGGCGGCCGCGCTGTTGAAGGAGAACCCAAATCCCAGCGAGTCCGAGGTGCGGCATTATTTGGAGGGGAATATCTGCCGCTGTACGGGATACCATAACATCGTCAAGGCGGTAATGGCGGCATCCGGGCAGGAGGTTGCACCGGTGGCGGCCGAGTAGGCCTCACGCAGAAGATCGGGGTGTGAAAGAGCGACCCTCGCACGCCCCCGGGGACGCGGAAGGGAGGAGCCGCGTCCCCACCATCCAGCTTAGATCGGGCGGCCCGCCGCTCCGATAGCCAGACAGGGAGAGAGACATGCCGAAAGACACCGGGATTGGTGCCAGCCCCAAACGGCGCGAGGATCTGCGCTTTCTAACCGGTAAAGGTCGCTACACCGACGACATCAACGTGGCGGGACAGGCCCATGTGGCGTTCCTCCGGTCGGACGTGGCCCACGGGGCGATCAAGGGGATCGACACATCTGCCGCCGAAGCCCTAGAGGGCGTGGTGCGGGTGTTCACCGCCGCCGATCTAGAGGCCGTGGGTGGCATTCCCTGTGGCTGGCAGATTACGTCCATCGACGGCAATCCGATGCACGAGCCGAAGCATCCCATTCTGGCCGAGGGCAAGGTGCGCCATGTAGGTGATCCGATCGCCGCCGTGGTGGCCGAGACGCCGCAAATCGCGCGCGATGCCTGCGAGGCCATCGAGGTCGATATCGAAGAATTGCCGGCGGTGATCGACATGAAAGCCGCCGTGGCCGACGGCGCCCCGAAAGTGCATGAAGATTTACCTGGAAACCTCTGTTATGACTGGGGGTTCGTTCAGGAAAACAAGGAAGCCGTTGATCAGGCTTTTGCCGATGCGGCCCATGTGACCTCCCTTGAACTGGTCAATCAGCGCTTGGTGGCCAACCCGATGGAGCCGCGGGTGGCGGTTGGCGATTACGCCGCGCACAACGATGAATCGACGCTCTACACCACAAGCCAGAATCCGCATGTGATCCGGCTCTTGATGGGGGCGTTCGTGCTGGGCATTCCCGAACACAAGCTGCGCGTGGTCGCTCCAGATGTGGGCGGGGGCTTCGGCACGAAGATCTTCCACTATGCCGAGGAGGCGTTCTGCACCTTCGCCGCCAAGGCGATCGGGCGCCCGGTGAAGTGGACATGCAGCCGGTCGGAGGCGTTCATGTCCGACGCCCAAGGCCGCGACCACGTCACAAAGATCGAATTGGCCTTGGATTCGGACCACAACTTCACCGCGATCCGCACTGAAACCTACGCCAACATGGGCGCATATCTCAGCACCTTCGCGCCGTCGATCCCGACCTGGCTGCACGGCACGCTGATGGCCGGAAACTACAAGACGCCGCTGATATACGTGAACGTGAAGGCGGTGTTCACCAATACGGTGCCGGTAGATGCCTATCGCGGGGCCGGCCGCCCGGAAGCTACGTTCCAGTTGGAACGCGTGGTGGACAAGGCGGCCAGGGAGTTGGGCGTCGACCCGATTGAACTGCGGCGCAAAAACTTCATCACGGAATTCCCCTATGCCACCCCGGTGGCCGTGGAATACGACACCGGCGACTACCACGCGACCATGGACAAGCTAATGACCATGATCGACCGGGATGGGTTTGCAGCCCGCCGCGCGCAATCGGAGGCGAACGGCAAGCTTCGTGGTTTGGGCGTGAATTGCTACATCGAGGCCTGCGGCATCGCGCCGTCATCCCTGGTGGGTCAGCTGGGCGCACGAGCCGGTCTTTATGAAAGCGCGACGGTGCGGGTGAACGCGACCGGCGGGCTGGTGGTCATGACCGGCAGCCATTCCCACGGCCAGGGTCACGAGACCAGCTTCGCCCAGGTGGTGGCCGACATGATCGGCATCGATGAAGGCCAGGTGGAGATCGTCCATGGCGACACCGCCAATACGCCCATGGGCATGGGGACGTATGGCTCCCGGTCCCTGGCGGTCGGCGGCTCGGCCCTTGTGAGAGCAACCGAGAAGATCATCACCAAGGCCAAGAAGATCGCGAGCCACCTGATGGAGGCCTCCGAGAGCGACATCGAATTGAAGGACGGCAAGTTCACTGTCGCGGGCACCGACAAGGAACTGGCCTGGGGCGATGTGACCTTGGCGGCCTATGTGCCCCACAACTATCCGCTGGAAGAAATCGAGCCCGGCTTGGAGGAGACTGCCTTCTACGACCCCAACAACTTCACCTATCCCTCCGGTGCCTATGCCTGCGAGGTCGAAGTGGATCCGGAGACGGGACAGGTCGAGATCCAGAGCTTCGCGGCCGCCGATGATTTCGGCAACGTGGTCAACCCGATGATCGTTGAAGGCCAGGTCCATGGCGGCATCGCCCAGGGCATCGGCCAGGCGCTTCTGGAAAACTGCGCCTACGATGAAAACGGTCAACTGCTCTCGGCGAGCTATATGGATTATTCGATGCCACGATCATCCGATGTGCCCATGTTCCAGGTCGACCATTCCTGCCGCACCCCCTGCACCCACAACCCGCTGGGCGTGAAGGGCTGCGGCGAGGCCGGCGCCATCGGATCGCCGCCATCGGTGGTCAACGCCGTCATCGACGCGCTGAATTCCGGCGGGCACGAAGTGCAGCATATCGACATGCCGCTCACCGCGCCCCGTGTCTGGGCCGCCATGCAAGGCTGAGCCGCCGGAAGCCAGAGCGAACCCCCGTTCCTCTGGCCAGAAATACCTCGGGGAGCGCGAGGGGCTGGCCCCTCGCTCCCTCCGCCCCAACCGGGAGAAAGACATGTACGATTTCGAGCTCAAAACCCCCAAGACCCTCCAGGAAGCCGTGGCCGCCCTGCAATCGGACGACGCGCAGGCCCTGGGTGGCGGCCAGACGCTGTTGCCGACGATGAAGCAGCGGCTGGCCATGTCCGAACAACTTGTCGCCCTGTCGGGCGTGGACGAGATCAAGGGCGTCTGCATCGACGATGACGGCCGCGTCTGCATCGGCGGTGCCACCACCCATGCCACCGTCGCCCGGGAATGCGCGGCATCCTACCCAGCCTTGGCGTCGCTGGCGGGTCGCATCGGCGACCCGGCCGTCCGCAATCGTGGCACCATTGGCGGCAGCTTGGCGAACAACGACCCATCGGCTTGCTACCCCGCCGGCGCGCTGGCCTCGAACGCGACCATCGTCGCGACAGGCGCTGGTGGCCCGCGCGAGATCGCGGCCGATGACTACTTCCAGGGCATGTTCACCACGGCGCTGGAGGAGGGCGAACTCATCTCCGAAGTGAAGTTCCCCGTGCCGGAGAAAGCCGCCTACGAGAAATTTCTGCAGCCCGCCTCCCGCTTTCCGCTGGTGGCGGCGTTCGTGGCGAAGTTTTCCGACGGCGTGCGGGTGGCGATCACGGGCGCGTCGTCGGATGGCGTCTTCCGCTGGACCGAGGCCGAAGCCGCCCTGTCGGACACTTTCAGCCCCGATGCGATCAAGACGCTGGCCGTTCCGGACCCCGCAAGCATGATCTCCGACCTCCATGGCGACAGCGGGTATCGGGCCCATCTGGTCAAGGTGATGACGGCGCGGGCGGTCCAAGCCGCGCATTGACCGAACGCGAGAAGATGGCGGCGGGGCAATGGTATAGCTGCCTCGACGCCGAGCTTGCGGCGATGCGGGAAAGGGCCCGCGAAGCCTGCCACGCACACCGTGTGATGGATCCGGCGGACCGGGGCGCCATCGCAGAACCGCTGGCCGATCTTTTCGGTTCCATTGGACCTGGCGCTTTTGTGGAAGCGCCGTTCCACTGCTCCTACGGGGTGAACGTGGTGCTGGGGGCCGGAGTCTATGTAAATGCGAACTGCACCCTGTTGGATAGCGCCAGGATCGAGATCGGCGACCGGTCCATGCTTGGCCCCGGCGTGCAGATCTATTGCGCGGATCATCATCGCGATCCGATCCGTCGATCCGAGGGGATCGAACGGGCGCGTCCTGTGACAATCGGGTGCGATGTGTGGGTTGGCGGTGCGGCGATCGTGATGCCGGGGGTCATGGTTGGTGATGGGGCGATCATTGGGGCAGGCGCCGTTGTGACGC
>JBCDCS010000216.1:0-5435 GCA_039181205.1 Pseudomonadota bacterium | reverse complement strand
CCGTCCAGAAGCTCGCCCACGCGCTTGATGTAGTAGGGCGACCAATCGTCGATGATCGACGCGATGCGCGGCACGGGTGCGAAGGCCGACATGTCGGAGGCCTGGCCAAAAGTGAAGACCCTCGCCCCGTTGTCGTTGGCCTCGGCGGCGGCGGCCTGGGGCGCGGTCGAGTCGGTGTGCTGCATGATGACGTCGACGCCCTGGTCGATCATGGCGCGGGCGGCGTCAGCCTCCTTCGCGGGATCGAACCAGGTGTAGACCCAGGTGACGACCATCTCGACATCGGGGTTGACCTTGGCGGCGTGCATGTAGGCGGAGTTGATGCCCTGGATCACCTCGGGGATCGGGAAGGAGGCGATGTAGCCAATCTTGTTCGTCTCGGTCATGTGGCCCGCGATGTGGCCGATGACGGCGCGGCCTTCGTAGAAGCGGGCGTCATAGGTGGAGACGTTGGGATGCTCGCGCTTGAAGCCGGTGGCGTGTTCGAACTTCACGTCCGGGAAGCGCGCGGCGACGTTGTTGGTGGCGTCCATGTAGCCGAAGGAGGTGGTGAAGATGATGTCGGCCCCGCCGAGCGCCATCTGGGTGATGACCCGTTCGGCATCGGCGCCTTCGGGGACGGACTCCTGGAACACGGTGGTGACGCGGTCGCCGAATTCTTCCTCGACCGCGAGGCGGCCCTCATTATGCTGGAAGGTCCAGCCGCCGTCGCCGATCGGCCCGACGTACACGAAGCCGGCGGTGAGCGGTTCGTCTTGGGCTATGGCCGGGCCAGTCAGGCCCAGGGCCAGCGCGGAGGCCAGCAGTGTCTTCAGTTTCATGGATGTCTCCCCAGTTGGATCGCCTCTCATCCGGAGGCGTGGAATGGTTTGCCGAGATCGGCGGGCGCGTCCCCACCGCGCCCGGCACGCATGGATATCAATACCAAGACCAGGATGGTGACAAGGTAGGGCGCGGCCGAGAGAAGCTCGACGGGGATCGTGGCGCCGGCCGTCTGCAAATTAAGCTGCAGCACGGTGATGCCGCCGAAGAGATAGGCACCGATGAGGACGCGGCCCGCCTTCCAGGAGGCGAAGACGACGATGGCGAGCGCGATCCAACCGGCACCGGCGGTCATGCCGTCGGCCCATTGCGGGACGCGGACTAGGGAGAGGTAGGCCCCTCCGAGGCCGGCGCAGGCGCCGCCGAAAGCGATGGCAGCCAGGCGGACTTTGACGACGTCGTAGCCGAGGGCATGGGCAGCGTCGTGGCTTTCGCCGACAGCGCGGAGGATAAGGCCCGCGCGGGTGAATTTGAGGAAGGCCCAGACACCGATGACCAGCGCGATGGAGAGGTAGACGATTGGGTCGTGGCCGAAGAGGACGCGACCGAGGAAAGGCAGGTCGGAGAGCGGGCCCATGTCGAGTCGGCCGAGGCTCTCGGCCTTGATGCCGACATAGCCTTGGCCAAGCAGGCTGGAGAGGCCGAGGCCGAAGAGGGTGAGGGCGAGGCCGGTGGCGACTTGGTTCGAGAGGAGCATTTGGGTGAGGAACCCGAAGAGCAGCGCCATGGCGGCACCGCCGACCGCCGCCACCAGGAAGCCCAGCCAGGGGGATCCGGTCTCGACGCCCGCGATGAAGCCGGTGATGGCGCCGATGATCATTATGCCTTCGACGCCGAGGTTCAGGACGCCGGATTTTTCCACGACCATCTCGCCCAGGGCCGCCAGCAGGATGGGGGTGGAGGCCACGATGAGCGAGGCGATCAGGAGGGTGGGGGAGATGGTGCTTAGGTCCATCAGATAAGCCAGACAAACAGAGTCAGAGTAAGGTACAAGAGTATACCAACAGCGAAGCCCTCGTTGAGCGCCCAGGCAAGGTCCCGATGTAACAAGGATGGGCGCTCTCCCGCGGACGAATGCGCCTTAGCCGCCAAACGGCGAGCGCGCCTTATCAGGTTCCCGATCAAAATGACTCCGATTGCACTGCCGAAAGCCTGGAAGCCGCTTGGAGGGTCCGGCAGGCCGAGGCGTCCATTGAAGAAGAACATCCAAAAGACCAATGAGCACAGGGCCGCAACCGCCATGGCGCCTCGTCGGGTCCTAGGGGACAACTGCTTTGAAACAGTCATTCCGCAGCCTCCCCGACTAAGCGAGGTGCGCTGCCTTCGGCGGAGCGACGCACGCGTCCGACGCGGATCCGGAAATTCGTCAGCACATCCACCGCCAGCAGGAAGAACAACAGCATCCCCTGGAAGGCTGAGATCGCGGCCACGGGCAGGCCCAGGTTGGTCGCCGCGTTGTCCCCGCCCACATAGGTCAGCGCCATCAGCAAACCCGCCGCCACGATTCCCAAAGGGTTCAACCGGCCCAGAAACGCCACGATGATCGCAGTGAACCCGTAGCCGCTCGCGAAGTCGATGGAGACCTGCCCCGCCGGTCCCGTCACTTCGAAGAGCCCCGCCAAACCCGCCAACCCCCCGGCGATCCCGAAGCACACCACGACCAGCCGCCCGGGCTTCACCCCGGCGAACCGCGCGGCTTTGGGTGCCTGCCCGGCCAGCCTGATCTGAAACCCGGTCAGGTGCCGCGTCAGCATGATCTGAGCGAAGATCACTGCGGCGATGGCGGCGAAGATGCCCCAATGGGCGCCTGTCCCAGCGATCAGTTCGGGATTGGCCGAGGCCTCCCACCGCGACAGGTTCCGCGACCCCGGAAAGCCCACCGCATCGGGGTTTCGCAGCCAGGACACGGCGGCCGAGGCCAGCAAGTTCTCCGCCACATAGACCAGCATCAGCGAGACCAGGATCTCGTTCGTCCCGAACCGCACCTTCAGAAGTGCGGGGATCATCGCCCAGGCGATCCCGCCCAAGGCGCCGCAGATCACCATCAGCGGGAAGATCAGCCGGGTCTCCGCCGGGTAGAAGGCGAGCCCCGCCGCGGCCCCGCAGATCGCGCCGACGATATATTGGCCCTCGGCTCCGATGTTCCAGATGCCCGCCCGGAACCCCAGCGCGAGGCCGACGGCGATCAGGATCAGGGGACCGGCCTTGACCAGGATCTCCGCCCGGAAGAACCAGGCGAATTCGCCGAAGAGCGGGTCCCAGAAGATCGTGCGCAAAGCCACGAGTGGATCGTTGCCCAGCACCGCGAACATCAGCCCACCCGCGACCATGGTCAGCGCCACGGCCAGCAAGGGCGACGCGGCCCGCCATGTCTGGGATGGCGCCCGTCTGCGTTCCAGCCGGATCACCGGGCGCCTCCCGGACCGCCAGGGCATGAAGAAAAGGTAAAGAAATTCATGCGAACGCGCGTATGCACAGGGGGTGTACAGCGGGTGTACAGGGGGTGCCCCCGCATTTGCGCAGGCTCAAACATGCGCCACCTCCATCCCGTGCGCCCCGCCCAGCATCAACCCGATCCGCTCCATGGTCAGGTCCGTGGCGGGCAAGGAGGCGCCGAGGCGGCCTTCGTTCAACGCCGCGAACCGGTCGGAAATCTCCAGCAATTCATCCAAGTCCTGGCTGATCACGATGACGCCCGCACCGCCCGCCGCCAGGTCCAGAAGCGCCTGCCGGATGGCCGCTGCCGCCGCCGCATCGACACCCCAAGTCGGTTGGTTCACGACCAGCACCCGGGGCGCCTGCAGTACCTCGCGCCCGATGACGAACTTCTGCAAGTTGCCGCCCGACAGCGACCGCGCTGCCGCCTCCGGGCCCGGCGTCCGCACGTCGAAGGCGGTGATGATCTCTTCCGCGAAGTCCTTGGCCAAGCCCCAGTTCAGAAAACCTTTTTTCAGCATCTCCTTGCGCCCGGCCCCGGTCAGCGCGGCGTTTTCGGTCAGGCTCATATCGGGCGCGGCGGCGTGGCCCAACCGTTCTTCGGGGCCACAGAGCAGTCCCGCCGCCCGCCGCACGGAAGGTCCCTCGCGCGACAGATCGCGGCCGTCCAGCAGCACCGTCCCGGGCGCCGACACCCGCTCGCCCGACAGCGCGCCCAGCAGCTCGTCCTGCCCGTTCCCGGCCACACCGCCGACGCCCAATACCTCGCCCGCGCGCAGCGACACCGTCACATCCCGCAAAGGCGTGCCGAACTGGGACGCGGGCGGCAGAGACAGTTTTTCGACCCGCAGAACCTCGTCCCCCGCCGTCGCATTTCCGGCCTTGGGCGTCGCCAGTTTCGACCCCACCATCCGCTCGGCCAATTCCGCCGCCGACGTCTCCCGTGGGTCGCATTCGCCAACGACTTTCCCGTGCCGCAGGATCGTCGCGGCATCGCAGAGCGCGCGAATTTCTTCCAGCTTATGAGAGATATAGAGGATCGCGGTGCCCTCTTCGGACAGCTTTCTGAGGGTCGCGAACAGGATTTCCACCTCTTGGGGCGTCAAGACGGAGGTCGGCTCGTCCATAATCAGAAGCCGCGGGTCCTGCAGCAGGCAACGCACGATCTCCACCCGCTGCCGCTCCCCGGCCGACAGGTCCCCAACGCGGCGCGCCGGATCCAGCGGCAAGCCATAGGCCTCGGACACGTCCTTGATCCGCTTGGACAAATCCCGAAGTGGCGGCGGGTTTTCCATGCCGAGCCCCACATTCTCCGCCACACTCAACGCTTCGAAGAGCGAGAAATGCTGGAATACCATGGCCACGCCTGCCGAACGGGCGGCACGCGGATCGGGCGGGTTGAACGGCTGGCCGCTCAAGATCATTGTCCCGGAATCAGGCGCAACGAGGCCGTAGACCATCTTCACCAGGGTGGATTTGCCGGCACCGTTTTCGCCAAGCAGCGCGTGCACCTCGCCCGGCGCAATGGAGAAAGACACGCCGTCATTTGCGACCACGCCGGGATAGGCCTTCGTCAGCCCCTGCAGGTCGAGCAATGCGGTCAAGTTATTCCCCTTCGTCGCGGCCCCCGTTCACGCGCCGATTGACAGTAGCGCGGCGGCGACGCCAACAGCAATGGCCTGGGGATGCTTGCCCAAGGCCGGATCGCCGATCGGGCAATGGATGCGCGCAATTTCGGCGTCCGCGTGCCCCAGTGCCTGCAGACGCGACCGGAAGCGGGCCCATTTCGTGGCCGAGCCGATGACGCCACAGGTGGCGAAACCACGGGTGAGCGCGGCGTGGCAGAGGGCAAGATCGATGTCGTGGCTATAGGTCAGGATGATGTGCTGGGCGTCGTCCGGTGCGTGAATCATGGCGCGCGGCATGTCCGCGGCAACGAGGCGTTCGACGGATTCCGGAACCATGGGGAAGCGGCTCTCGACATCGTCGATCCAAACCACCGAAACCTCTTGCAGGGGTGTCAGGATGTTCACCAGGGCGGCGCCCACATGGCCCGCGCCCCAGACCCAGACGGGCCGCGTCCCCTCCGTGGCTTCGTCCCGCAACCAGCCGTCCCGGAAGCCTTCGGCGGACAGGTCCGGTGCGTCCCGGCTGCCTTCGACCCGCCGGGTCCAGGG
>JBCDCS010000215.1:0-5444 GCA_039181205.1 Pseudomonadota bacterium | reverse complement strand
TTGAACGGATGTCCCTCGGGGACCCGGGCGAAAATCTCCCGCGCCCGCGCGAGCCGCGCCTCCGGCGCGAGCCCGTCCAGCAGCGCCCCGAAAGCCTCCTGCAACGGATAGACCCCCGACCGGCCGTAGGGCGCGTAGACCATGAACCCCATGCCCCCCTCGGGCGCCACGGCCCGGGCGAGCGCCGCGAACCCCTCCGCCGGGTCGGGCAGGTGATGCAGTACCCCACAGCAATCGATGTAATCGAAAGTCCCGTACTCGGCCGCGTCCAGCAATGACCCGGTATGAAACGTGATCCCGGTCAGACCCCGCACCGCCACCCGCGACTCGGCTACCTCGCGCGCGCCAGGCGACAGGTCCAGATAGGTGATCTCGTAATCCCGCCCCGCATCCGTCAGCATCTGCGCCAACTGCACCAACCCATCCCCCGACCCGCCCCCGGCCACGAGCGCTTTCAGCGACCGCGCCCAATCCCTCTGCCCACCCCAGAGGAAATGATCCATCTCCATCGGGCGCGACGGTGAGCCGATAATCAGCCGCTTCGCCTCATCCGCCGGATCGCGGGCGGGGTAGGGGTAGGCGTCGTAGTGGTCGGCGATGGTGGTCATGGAGCGACTTGGAACGGAAGTCTGTGCCGTCGTCCATCTAAATGCGTCAAGTCTGGATGACCGCATTGCCCGTAGAGTCGTGCAATTGCTGCTTCTGTTTTGGCGCCCTAGACAGGTTGGACATACGACTGTATATCCGAGTTATGCACGCCTGGGCGTGCATGCCTACTTTGGAGGTTTCGCCATGACCATGCATGCCAAGATCCGGAAGGTCGGCAATTCGTCCGTCATGACGCTGACGGCGGAGATGTTGGCTCTGCTCGACGCGAAGGAGGGCGACACGCTCTATGTCGTCCGCGCCGATGATGGATCGCTCAAGATCACGCCGCAGGATCCGGAGGTGGCTGCCGCGTTGGAGGCAGCCGAAATCGTGATGGACGAGAACAGGGATCTGCTCCAGGCGCTTGCATGATTTGGGTCCCGCTCCGGGCCGTCATCATCATCCACGACCGCCAGATCGCCCGCCACGGCGGGGCGCCGGGGATGCGCGATGTCACCCTCTTGGAGTCTGCGTGCGGACGTCCGATGAACCTCAACGCCTACGGCGCTCCAAGCCTCGCCGAACTCGGTACCGCCTACGCCTTTGGGATTGCGAAGGCGCATGCCTTCGTCGATGGCAACAAGCGGACCGCCTTCACGACTGCAGTGACGTTCCTGCGGCTAAACGGCCAGGCGTTTCGGCCCGAGCCGGTGGAGGGGTTGCGGATGATGGAAGGGCTGGCGAGTGGGGAGGTTCGTGAAGAGGACTTTGCGCGATGGTTGCGGGACGAAACCGTAGAGATTGGATGAGAGGATCAAGAATCTTCCAAGGTCTCGTGGCGTGCCCCGATCGGGTGGTGACAGGCAATGAGTGAAATACTTGGGTCCGTTGCGCTTCTCATACCGCTGCTGACAATTGCCGGTTCAGCGCTCGCTTATGTCGTCTCGATGTATCGAGAAAAATCGCTTCGGCGGCAGCAGAGATTCGACAATTTGGTGTCGCGTATGGATGACAGGGGCACGATCGCGGGAAAGCTAGCCGCTATCTATGAAATGAGACAATTTCCAGAGCATCGCGAATTCATCGTGCGGTTTTGTGAGAGTCAGCAAAACAATCTCGAAGGGGGCGGGTCGGATGACCTGGCAGCGGAAATGCGCGCTACGCTCGAATACTTCCTGCAGACGCAAGTGGGAAAATAACCGAAGAGCTTGCCCTTGCCATCCCCCCGCCCATAGTCTATCCAGCGCGCTCTACCCACTCCACCGGACCCAGGGTGACCCGCGAGGGGCCTTCCGGTGATGTTGAAAGGACCAGGCGATGGACGCCACCGAGCTTCGGGGGAAGACCCCCGATGAGTTGCGCACGCAGCTCACCAACCTGAAGAAAGAGGCCTTCAACCTCCGCTTCCAGCAGGCCACGAACCAGTTGGAAAACACCGCGCGCATGCGCCAGGTGCGCCGCGACACCGCACGCGTCATGACCATTCTGAACGAGAAGGCCAAAGGGGAAGCCGATGCCTAAGCGGATATTGCAGGGCGTCGTCACCTCGGACACGAACGCCCAGACCGTCACCGTCTCCATCGAGCGGCGCTTCAAGCACCCGCTGCTGCAGAAGACCGTTCGGAAGTCCAAGAAATACCGCGCCCACGACGAAAAGAACCAATTCAAGGTTGGCGACGTGGTCCGCATCCAGGAATGCCCGCCCAAGTCGAAGACCAAGCGGTGGGAGGTCATCGCCGAATAATCGGCGGGCCGAAGAGATCGAAACCCTGGGGATACGGCCACGCATCGGCCCCCCAAAGGTCGGGAGAAACCAATGATCCAGATGCAAACCAACCTGGATGTTGCTGACAATAGCGGCGCGCGCCGTGTGCAGTGCATCAAGGTGCTGGGCGGGTCCAAGCGGAAATACGCCTCCGTCGGCGACATCATCGTGGTGTCGGTGAAGGAAGCCATTCCGCGCGGCCGCGTCAAAAAGGGCGATGTCCGCAAGGCCGTCGTCGTCCGCACCGCCAAAGAAGTCCGCCGCGACGATGGCACCGCGATCCGCTTCGACCGGAACGCCGCCGTCATCCTCAACAACAACAACGAGCCCATCGGCACCCGCATCTTCGGGCCGGTCGTTCGTGAGCTGCGCGCGAAGAACTTCATGAAGATCATCTCGCTCGCCCCGGAGGTGCTGTAATGGCTGCGAAACTCCGCAAAGGCGACAAGGTCGTCGTCCTCGCCGGTAAGGACAAAGGCAAGGAAGGCGAGATCGAAAGCGTCGATCCGAAGGCCGGCAAGGCCGTGGTCGGCGGCCTCAACATGGCCATCCGCCACACCCGCCAAAGCCAGGCGAGCCAAGGCGGCCGTATCCCGAAGGCGCTGCCCATCGATCTGTCGAATCTCGCCATCGTCGATGCCAACGGCAAGGCCAGCCGCGTCGGCTTCCGCGTGGAAGACGGCAAGAAGGTCCGCTTCGCCAAGACAACAGGGGACGTGATCTGATGCTCGACACTGCAACCTACACGCCCCGCTTCAAGACGGCCTATCGCGACAGCATCAAGGCCGCGATGAAGGAAGAATTCGGCTACAAGAACGACATGCAGATCCCGCGCCTGGACAAGATCGTCCTGAATATCGGTGCCGGCGCTGAATCCGTTCGGGACTCGAAGAAGGCGAAGTCAGCTCAGGATGATCTGTCGGCCATCGCCGGTCAGCAGGCCGTCGTGACCAAGGCCAAGAAATCCATTGCCGGCTTCCGCGTGCGCGAAGGCATGCCGCTCGGCGCCAAGGTGACGCTCCGCGGTGACCGGATGTACGACTTCCTGGATCGCCTGGTGACGATCGCGCTGCCCCGCGTCCGCGACTTCCGCGGTGTGAACGGCAAAAGCTTCGATGGCCGCGGTAACTACGCCATGGGTCTGAAGGAACACATCGTCTTCCCCGAGATCAACTTCGACAAGGTCGACGAGATTTGGGGCATGGACATCATCATTTGCACCACGGCTGCAACGGACGCAGAGGCGAAGTCGCTGTTGAAGCACTTCAACCTGCCGTTCAATTCGTGAGGGACTGAGACATGGCAAAAGAATCCATGGTCGAACGCCAGAAGAAGCGCGAGCGTCTGGTGAAGAAATATGCTGCCAAGCGTGAGGCGCTGAAGGAAGTGATCCGCGACGAGTCGAAGCCGATGGAGGAGCGCTTCAAGGCGACCCTCAAGCTGGCCGAACTGCCCCGCAATTCGTCCGCGACGCGTCTCAACAACCGCTGCCAGCTGACCGGTCGCCCCCGCGGCTATTACCGGAAGCTAAAGCTCAGCCGCATCATGCTCCGCGAACTGGCCTCCGAGGGGAAAATCCCCGGCATGGTCAAGTCGAGCTGGTGAGGAGGTCCAGGTATGAATGATCCCATCGGCGATATGCTGACCCGTATCCGGAACGCGCAGATGCGCGGGAAGGGCACCGTCTCCACCCCGGCATCCAAGCTCCGGGCGCGCGTCCTGGATGTGCTGGCCGACGAAGGCTACATCCGCGGCTACGAATCCTCTTCGGACCGCCAGGGCCACCCGACGCTGGAAATCGAGCTCAAGTACCACGAAGGCACCCCGGTCATCCGCGAAGTGAAGCGGGTCTCCAAGCCGGGCCGCCGCGTGTATCTGGGCGTGGGCGACATCCCGTTGGTCCGCCAGGGCCTGGGCGTGTCGATCGTCTCGACGTCGAAGGGCGTCATGTCCGATGCAGCAGCCCGATCCGCCAATGTGGGCGGTGAAGTGCTCTGCACGGTATTCTGAGGAGGGCTTCATGTCTCGTATCGGCAAGAAACCCGTCGACCTGCCCTCTGGCGTAGAAGCGTCGGTCTCCGGCCAGACGGTCAGCGTCAAGGGCCCCAAGGGCACACGCGAATTCACGGCCAGCGACCATGTCTCCGTGCGTATGGACGACAATGCCGTCGTGGTCGAACCGCGCGGCAAGTCCAAGCGTGCGCGCCAGCAATGGGGCATGTCGCGGACCATGGTGCAGAATCTGGTCACCGGCGTGACCTCGGGCTTCAAGAAAGAGCTCGAAATCTCCGGCGTCGGCTACCGCGCGCAGATGCAGGGCAACACCCTGAAGCTGAGCTTGGGCTATTCGCACGACGTCGAGTTCCAGGTGCCCGAAGGCGTCACCGTCACGGCGCCCAAGCAGACCGAAGTGGTCGTCGAAGGCACCGATCAACAACTCGTCGGCCAGGTCGCGGCCAATATCCGCGAATGGCGCGCGCCCGAGCCCTATAAGGGTAAGGGCATCAAGTACAAAGGCGAGTACATCTTCCGCAAGGAAGGCAAGAAGAAGTAAGGACCGGAGACATGGCAAACAGCAAACGGGATCTGTTCCTCAAGCGCCGCCTGCGCGTCCGGAACAAGCTTCGCAAGATGGCCGCCGGGCGTCCGCGCCTGTCGGTGCACCGCTCGAACAAGAACATCTCGGTTCAGGTGATCGACGACGTGGCGGGCAAGACGCTCGCCTCGGCATCGACGCTGGAAAAGGACCTGGGCGTGGTCGGCAAGAACAACGTCGAAGCGGCGGCCAAGGTCGGCGCCGCGATCGCCGAACGGGCCAAAAAGGCCGGCGTGGAAGACGTTTATTTCGACCGCGGCGGCTTCCTGTTCCATGGCAAGGTGAAGGCCCTGGCCGACGCCGCGCGCGAAGGTGGACTGAAGTTCTGATGATGGTGAAGGGGGCCGCTCGGGTCCCCTCGATGATCCGGGGCGCCTACTCCGAACGGAAAAACGGCGTCACCAGGATTGGACGAATTGGGGTCGATCCCCACGAAAAGGAGATGCCGCATGGCAGAACGTGACAACCGTCGGGGCCGTGGCCGCGACCGTGATG
>JBCDCS010000214.1:0-5507 GCA_039181205.1 Pseudomonadota bacterium | reverse complement strand
GAAAGGCGGTTGGGCGTGGGTGGCGCGGATATCGCGGGCGAGCACGCGTCCAGCGGCTTCCCGAAAAGGCACCAGTTCCTGCTCCAACGGCGCGACGAGCGATAGAAGTTCCGCCAGCGCCGCCTCGACCGAAATCAAGGTGCTGTCCAATCGCCGGATTTGCCCCCCGTCTTGGACAACAAGCGAATTCCGCCGATTTCCATATCCTTCTGGATCCCCTTCACCATGTCATAGACGGTCAGACAGGCGACGGAGACCGCCGTGAGCCCCTCCATCTCAACTCCGGTCGGCGCGGTCGTCGCGACCGTCGCGCAGATGCGCAAACCGGGAAGCGCGGTGTCCGGTTCGATCTCCAGCGCCACGCGGGACAACGGTAGGGGGTGGCACAGGGGGATCAGATCCGCCGTCCGTTTTGCGCCCATGATCCCCGCTAGGCGGGCAACGGCGGCTACATCGCCCTTTTTTGCCTGTCCCGATTGAATGGTTTCAAGCGTTTGCGAGGACATTTTCACGTGACCCTCAGCCACCGCTACGCGCTTGGTTGAAGCCTTTTCGGACACGTCCACCATATGAGCCGCGCCCGATTGGTCGAAATGGGTCAGACCCGTCATCGGCCGGACACCAGGGGATCCGCCAGGAGCGCGCGGGTCGCGGCGGCCACATCGTCTTGCCGCATCAGGCTTTCCCCGATGAGGAAACACCGGGCGCCATGGCGGGCCATGTCGGCCAAGTCTTCGGCCGTCGACAGCCCGCTTTCGCAGACCAACAATCGCTCGCTGTCGGCCATGCGGGACAGGTTGCGCGTCACTTGAAGATCGGTTTCGAACGTATTGAGATTGCGATTGTTTATTCCCAGAAGGGACGATTTGAGAATGGCTGCGCGGTCCAATTCCTCCCGGTCGTGGACTTCCACCAGAACGTCCATTCCCCAGTCCGTGGCCGCGGCTTCCAATTCGACCGCCTGGCTGTCTTCGACGCTCGCCATGATGATCAGGATGCAATCGGCCCCGAGCGCCCGGCTTTCGACCACCTGCCAGGGATCGTAGAGGAAGTCTTTCCGCAGAACCGGCAGCTCGACGGCCGCCCGCGCTTGGGTCAGATAGGAATCATCGCCCTGGAACGAGGGGCCATCGGTCAGAACGGACAGGCACGCCGCACCGCCATCGGCATAGGCCTTGGCTAGGCCGGCCGGATCGAAGTCGGACCGGATCAAACCCTTGGACGGGCTGGCCTTCTTGATTTCGGCGATCAGGCCATATCCTGAAATCGACGCCTTTTGGAGCGCTTCGGCAAAGGGGCGTACCGGCGGGGCGGCCCGGGCATCCGCTTCGATCTGAGCCATGTCGCGGTCGGCTTTGCGGGTCGCCACGTCTTCCAGTTTGTAGGCTTTGATGCGGTCGAGAATGCTGGGCGTGGTCATGCGGCCTCCGACGTGAGGGCCGCCAGGGCCGTGACCTTTGCCATGGCGCCGCCGCCATCGATAGCGGCCGCCGCCTGCGCGGCACCGTCGGGCAGGTCCGTCGCGACCCCCGCGACCATAAGGGCCGCAGCCGCGTTTAGAAGGATCGCGTCGCGATAGGCGCCATGTTCTCCGTCCAGAACGGCACGGAACGCTTTGGCGTTGTCTTCGGGCGTGCCACCGAGGATGGCGTCGAAGGGGTGGGTCGGTAAACCGGCATCGTCGGGCGTGATCTGGGCTTCCGTGACCGCGCCGTCTTTGAGGATCGCCACATTGGTCGGGCCGCAGATCGACACTTCATCGGTGCCGTCGGACCCGTGGACAAGCCAGGCATCGGTCGAGCCCAAGGCACCCAGGACTTCGGCCATAAGGCGGAGCAGGGCGGGCGAATAGGCCCCGGTCAGCTGTCGACGGACTCCGGCGGGATTCGTCAGCGGGCCCAACACGTTGAATACCGTCCGCGTGCCCAACTCGCCGCGAACCGGCATGACATGCTTCGTGGCCGGATGATGCATCGGGGCCATCATGAAGCAGATGCCGACCTCAGCCAGGGCCCGTTCGGCCACATCCGGGCCGACCATGACATTGACGCCCATCTCGGTCAGGACATCGGCCGCGCCGGATTTGCTGCTGAGGTTTCGGTTGCCGTGCTTGGCCACGGGCACCCCGGCAGCAGCCACGACGAAGGCCGTGGCGGTGGAAATGTTGAGTGTGCCTTTGCCGTCGCCCCCGGTTCCGACGATGTCCATCGCATCTTGCGGGGCGGTCACGCGGGTCATCTTGGCGCGCATGGCGGCGGCGGCGGCGGCGATTTCGTCAACGGTTTCACCCCTGGTGCGCATGGCCATGAGGATGCCGGCGATCTGTGCGGGCGTCGCCTCGCCCTCGAAAAAGGCCGTGAAGACCGCCTCGGCTTCGGCACGGATCAAGGGACGGTCGGGCACCGCATTCAAGAGCGGTTTCAAATCCGTCATGCGGGGACCGGCATCAAATCGAGAAAATTCCGCAAGAGGGCGTGCCCGTGCTCGGATGCGATGCTTTCTGGATGGAACTGAACGCCGTGGATCGGCAGGTCTCGGTGTCGGAGGCCCATGATGGTACCGTCGGCGAGGGTCGCATTGGCGATCAGGCAATCGGGCAACGTCTCCCGCTCGACCACCAAAGAATGGTAGCGCGTGGCGTCGAAGGCATTCGGCAGGCCTTGGAACACGCCGGTTCCGTCATTCTCCATCCGGCCGAGCTTGCCATGGACGATATCCCTAGCCCGGACGACGTGGCCGCCAAAGGCCTGACCGACGGCCTGGTGCCCGAGGCAGACCCCGAACAGCGGTGTCCGGGTTTCGGCGCAGGCCTCGACCATGGCGAGGCAGATCCCGGCGCGGTCCGGGTCGCAAGGCCCAGGCGACAGCAACACACCGGCAGGATTTAGGCCCATGGCCTGCTGCACGTCCATCGCGTCGTTGCGGACAACCCGGACCTCTGCACCCAGTTCCGAGACGTAGTGAACCAGGTTCCAGGTGAAGCTGTCGTAGTTGTCGATCAGCAGAAGCAAGCCAAACCCTCCGGAAGCGCTTCGACGGGGGTTATCCGCGTCCATTGGCCGAGCTATACATGCCTAAGAGCCGGGGGCGGGGTCAAGGCGGCGTGGACCGTCAGCCATCCCTGGGCAGAGGCGCGTTCGGAGGGCAGGACATGCTGCGCGGAGTCGTTTTGGGATCGTTGACCGGGATGTCGCTGGCCGGTCTTCTATTGGTGTCCGTGTCGCTGATCGTGCCGCCGCCGGTCGCGCAATTGTCGGCCAGGGTGCCGGACCGGCCGGGCGCGGTGGCGCCGCCAGCCCCTGGGGAATCGGCCGTGGTCCGGCCCGATCCGTTGCCCCAACGTCCCGTGCGCCCAGCGCCCGTCAGCACCGCGGGGGCGCCCGCAAGCGACGCCGTGGCATCCGACGGCGTCGAACTTCCCGCCGGATCGCAATTTTCGCGGCCCCGGGAAGATACCGCCGTCGTCACGCCGGACCGCGACGCCCGGCCTCGCTTGTCCAATGCCCCGGCACCGGACGTGGTGATCACGCCGCCGGGGGCCCCGGTGGCCGATACCCAATCGGCGGCCATCCCCGATACGGCGGGCGTGACTGGCCTGGCGCCGCCCCCGGTGGATGGCACTTCGCCCGATCTGCCCGCGCCCGTGGACGAAGCCGCGCCCCTGACCTTTCGGGAGGTTGGCGTCGCAGAGGAACCGGCCGCATCTGGCGAGGGGAACGAGGTCGTCGCAGAAGTCCCCGCCGCGCCGGCGAATCAAGGGGCCGATGCAAACGTCGCGGTGATCGAAGACCCGGCTGAGCCCTTGCCAGGGCCCGGTCCCTCGGTTGCCGAAGCCGTCTCGGAACCGGTCTTGCCGCAGGAAAGCCAGCAACCCGTCGTATCGGACCAGGCAGATGGTTCCGTCGACATCGTCGTGGCCGAAGCGCCGGTCGTGCCGGAGGCGGATCAACCCGATATCGTGGTGGAGGCCGCCCCGATCCCGACACCGGAAGAGCCAGTCGAGCAGCCCGCCACCCTGCCGGATGACGGCACAACAGATGGCGACGTGACCGTCGCGGCCGTATCCGATGCGCCGACCCAGACGCCTGCGCCGCGCATTCGGATCCTGGCCTCCGATGAGATTGTCGTACCCGATCGCACGAGTGATGATGAGCCGGAGGTCGCCGCGGCCGAAGGCGCTGCCGAGCCGGAGCCCGCGGGACCGGTCGTCTTGCCGCGCCGGATCGTCCTGGACAGCGAGCGCGAGGCTGCCGAGGAGGAAGAACCGGCGACGGAGACAGTGGAGGACGTCACGCCAGATGCTACCGACCCGTCATCACGCGCGCTGGAGGCCTTTGCTGTCCCCGTGGAACGGCGACCGGGCACGCCCGTCTTTTCCATCGTTTTGATCGATGATCCGGCCGCCGGGCTGCCGAGGGACGCGGTGACCACGTTCGATTTCCCGGTGGCCATTGCCATCGACCCGACGGCCACCGATGCGGCGGAAGCAATGGCGATCTATCGGGGGGCGGGCCATGAGGTCCTGCTCCTGGCCGATGCGCTGGCGCCCGATGGGGCCGCCCAGGATATCGAGGTGGCGCTTGCGGGGGCACAGGCGACGGTCCCGGAAGCCGTCGGTGTCCTGGATCGCCCGCGCCTTGGCTTCGCGGCCCGTCCCACGGCGCTGCGCGCACTGCTGCCGTCGTTAGAAGATAACGGCATGGGCTTGGTGACCTATCCTGGCGGCCTTGGCTCGGGCGTCGCCACGGCTCTGCGCGAAGGCGTTCCGGCCGCGCAGCTTTACCGCGTGCTGGATGACGGCGACGAACGGGCCACGGTGATCACCCGTTTCCTGGATCGCGCCACTTTCGAGGCCGTGCAGGACGGCAGCGCGATCGTGGTCGGCCGCACGACACCGGAAATGGTCGAGGCGATTTCATCCTGGATGCTGGGCAATCGGTTCGCCAGCATTGACGTGGTCCCCGTCAGCGAGGTCCTGCGCGCAAGCGTCGAGTGATCACTTCGGCCCGTCGGGCAGGTCGATACGCGCCACTTGCTCCGCGATTGGCTCCACGGACAGGGGATGGGTTTCCTCCCGGTGGGCTTCGGGGGCGCCGATGGGCAGCCATTCCCGGTTCTTGTAGATTTCCAGCGCCGAGAAGCTGGCCTTGTAGCCCATCTTGGGCGAACCTGGGACCCAGTAGCCCAGATAAACATAAGGCAGCGACGCCTCCTGGGCGATCTCCACGTGGTCCAGAATGATCTGGGTGCCCAGTGAGTCCTGGCGGCAATCCGGGTCGTAGAACGAGTAGACCATGGACAGCCCGTCATCGAGCACGTCCGTCAGGCAGACGGCGCGCAGGATCGAAGGCTGCCCGTCCGCCTGGGGGCGGTCGTCCCAATATTCGATCACGCGGGTGCGGATCGGCGTTTCCTCGATCATCGCGGCGAATTCGAAGATATCCATATCGGCCATGCCGCCATCGGCGTGGCGCTTCTCCAGGTAGCGGCGGAAGAGGGCGTATTGT
>JBCDCS010000213.1:0-5517 GCA_039181205.1 Pseudomonadota bacterium | reverse complement strand
GTCGGCATGGGCATCCGTGAAACCGACGGTGAGTTGAAGGACACCTTCGACACGATCATCGGCGAGATGAAAGAAGACGGATCGCTGAACGCGCTGATCGTGAAGTGGTTCGGCGACGACGCCGCGACCTTCGAGTAAACTTGTGTGGGGGCCGTTGACCCGCTTGCGCCGTCGCCTGCGGCCCCTGCCCACCGTGGGATGGGTGTTCCTCCTACGGTGGGAGTACGGCCCGCAGGTGCATCTCATGCGCACCTTCGGCAAAAGTCCGAAGCCCCAGATGACCGGCAAAGAACGGACGTTGTGCATCCCCGGGACGGATGCGCTGGAGGCGCTGCGGGAGGCGAACCGGCTGATCGACGAGGTGCTGAAGCCCGGCGCCGAGATCGTCGCCATGCGCGAGGCGGACCGCCGCGACATCCCGGCCGATTGGTGCGGCCCGCGCATCGGCCCCCGGCGCCATTTCGGCTTCGTAAAGCCGAACAAGGGGTTCGGCTGGTGATCCGCCGGTACGTGGGTCGTGCGACGTCGGCCGGGGGGGCCTGATGTTCTCCTACTGCTCCGCCCCCGAAACGCTCGATGGCCTCGTCTGGCTGTCCTGCTACCTGACGACGGGCAAGCATATCGCGTTCTACGGCGCGTTCGGCACCGTCCTTGTGCTGCTCGCGATTACCGCGCCCACCGCCTTGGCCTTCGGGTTCGGTGGCGCCGTCGCCGCTCGGTCTCGGATCGCGCCGCTCCGCTGGCTGGGCAATGGATACATCGCCATCGTCCGGGGGGTGCCCGATATCGCGTTCTTCCTGTTCTTCGTGATCGCGTTGGATCAGGGTTTCGAATACCTGCGCCATCAGGTGCTGTGCCCCGAATGGACCGACCCGGTGCGCCAAGGCACCGACTTCATCGTCTGCCCCGACGCCAAACTGCCGCTCAGTTCCGCGCCGCAATGGATCCACGAAGGATATGGCTTCGCACTGGCGATCCTCACATTCGCCATCGTCTTCGGCGCCTTCGCGGCCAACGTGCTCTACGGCGCCATGCGGGCCGTGCCCCGCGCCCAGATCGAAACCGCCGAGGCCTACGGCATGACACCGCGCCAGACCTTCCGCCGGGTCGTGGTGCCTCAGATGTGGATCTACGCGCTGCCGGGCCTGGGCAATCTTTGGATGGTGCTGATCAAGGCAACACCGCTTCTGTTCCTGCTGGGCGTGGAAGACATCGTCTTCTGGGCGCGGGAACTGGGCGCGGCGAAAACCCCCCGCTTCTCGGATTACCCCCATGGCGACTGGCGCATGTGGTACTTCCTGGCGCTGCTTATCTTCTACCTGGCCTTCACCCGGATCTCGGAGATCGTGATCGCGCGCCTGACCACCCGCCTGTCCCACGGCCAAGCCACGGCGGCGGGTGAGGCTTTGCGGAAGGCGGCGGCATGAAACCGGTGTTCTCTTGGCTTCGCCGAGTGCCGCACGCGCCCGCAGAGCGGACGCTTTCGCGCACGCCGAACCTCCTGCGGAGGCTCGGGGCGTGAGCTGCCTGCAAACCATCGCCGATTACGGCCTGCGGTCCCTGGGCTATGGCGAACGGCTCTTGCCGAGGACCGATTTCACCCTGTGCCAACAGGTGACGCTGATCGGCTCGGGCATGATCTGGAACGTTTATTTCGGCCTGATCGCGCTGTCGGCCGGGTTCCTGTTCGCCACCGCTCTGGCCGTAGGGAAGGCGTCGGCCAACCCCTTGGCGCGGAAACCCGCGGAATGGTTCATCTTCGTCTTCCGGGGCTCACCGCTCTTCATCCAGTTCTTCTTCGGCTACTTCGTCTTCCTGTCGCTCAAGCAGGCCGTCCCCGCCATGGAACCCCTTGCCGGTGCGGCACTCGGCGCGCTGGTCGTGCTGTTTCTGAACACCGCCGCCTATTCCGGGGAGATCTTCTATGGCGCGCTCCGCTCCGTCCCCAAGGGCGATCTGGAGGCGGCGGAGGCCTATGGCATGACTGGCTGGCGCAAGTTCCGGCGGATCACCTGGCCCACCATGCTGCGCCTGGCCTGGCCCGCCTATACCAACGAGGCCATCCTCCTGTTCCAGTCCACGACCCTGGTCTTCTTTTCGGGCTTCCCGGCGCGGCAGCAAATGGGCGACGCGCTCTATTACGCCCAGTATTTTGCGGACAAGACGTTCAACCCCTTCGTCCCCTACCCGATCCTGGCGCTTTGGTTCATCGGCCTGACACTTTGCATCATCGGGACCATGGGCGCGATCAATCGGCGCCTGAATCGCCATCTGCCCCAAGCACCCAGCCGCCCGCGCTTCCTGCCGCAGATGATCCGATGAGCGACGAGGCAGTGGGGCGCGAGGATGTCGGCTGGCTGCACGCCAACCCGCATATCCATTCGGTCCGCGCCGCCGCTTGCGACCTGAACGGACAAGCCCGTGGCAAGCGCATCCCGCGCCGCTTCGCCCATAAGTTGGAACAGGAGGGCACGCGCTTTCCCCTCTCCGTCCTCAACCTGGATATCTGGGGCGAGGATATCGAAGGCAGCCCGCTTCTGTTCGACAGCGGCGATGCCGATGGTCTGTTGAAGCCCACGGGCCGGGGCTTCCTGCCCATGCCGTGGCTCGACACGCCCACGGCGCTTCTGCCACTTTGGATGTACACCCAGGATGGGCTCCCCTTCGCGGGCGATCCGCGCCACGCCTTGGCCGCCGTCCTGCAGCGCTATGCCAGGCACGGACTAACGCCCGTCGTGGCGACCGAGATGGAATTCTACCTGATCGACGACAGCACCCGGCAACTGCGCGTGCCGCCTTCGCCCCGGTCCGGCAAGCGGCGGCCGGGGGCCGAGACGCTGGCCATGCGCCAGCTCGACGCCTTCGACGGGTTCTTCACCCAGCTCTATGACGCCGCCGAAGCCATGGACATCCCGGCCAACACGGCGATTTCCGAGGCGGGGATTGGCCAGTTCGAAATCGATCTGGCCCACCAACCCGACGCGCTGAAGGCCGCCGACGATGCCTGGCTGTTCAAGCTGCTCCTGAAGGGTCTGGCCCGCAAACACGGCTTCGCCGCCAGCTTCATGGCCAAGCCCTACCCGGACTATTCGGGCAACGGCATGCATGTGCATTTCTCGATCCTGGATCGCAGCGACGCGAATATCTTCGATGACGGCTCGCCCACCGGCACCCAGGCCCTGGGCCATGCCGTGGCGGGCCTGCTGGCGGCCGCCCGTGCCTCCACGCTGATCTTCGCGCCCCATCTCAACAGCTATGACCGGTTGGTGCCCGAGGCCCATGCCCCGACCGGCCTGGCCTGGGGGTACGAGAACCGCACCACCGCGATCCGCATCCCCGCCTCACCCAACGCGGCGCGGCGCATCGAGCACCGGATGTCTGGCGGCGACGCCAACCCCTATCTCCTGCTGGCCGTGATCCTGGGCGCCGCGCTCGCGGGGATCGAAGACCGTCTCGACCCGCCGGAGCCGGTCACGGGCAATGCCTATGCCATCGACCTGCCGCGCATCCCGGACAGGTGGGACGAGGCGATCGATCGGTTCGAAACCGATGCCTGGACGGCCCGGCTGCTTCCGGCGGCGCTGATCGAAAACATGGTGCGCACCAAGCGGCAGGAACTGCGCGACATCGAGGACCTGACGGAGCAGGAACGGGTCGATCTCTACCTGGACACGGTCTGACGCCTCAACAGGGACCAGACAGCACCATCGCCCACCAGGTCGTGCCATTGTCTTCAACGGACACAACGGCACCCGAATCCATATTGCGGTTCAAGATATTCGACCGGTGCCCGGCCGAGCCCATCCAGTCACCATGCACCTGCGCCGCGTCCGTCTGACCGGCGGCCACGTTTTCGGCCACATGGCACACCTGAACCCCGGTCGCCTGCACCCTTTGCAGCACGTTGGACCCGCCCGGTCCGTCATGGCCCAGGCGGCCCCGGCGCGCCATGAACGCCGCCTGTTCCCTGGCGGCCATCGCCAGGCGCCGGTCGGGGCGTAAGGGCGGCAGACCCCGTGCCACCCGTTCCTGCGACGCAAGCGACAGGGCATCCCCGGCGATGGCCGACCGGGTCTGAACGTCCGGCATCGGCGCGGCGACGCAGGCGGTGAGCGCAAGACAAAGGAATATGGCACGCATCTTGGAAGCCCCCGGCGGATGGACTGCGCTATCTTTCGCAGGGCAGCCATAAAGGAAAGATGAACATCGCTTGTCGGGCCAATTCGGCAAGAGTATGGCTGGACGCGACTGTCAGACGACGAGCCCCCCATGCAGATCGGCATTCTCCTGGCCGGACACACCCCCGAAGAGCTACGCGCCAAACGGGGGGATTTCGACGCCATGTTCGCCCGGCTCCTGGATGGCCATGGCTTCACGTTTCGCGCCTATGACGTCGAAAACATGGTCTTCCCCGATAGCGTGCTGGACTGCGACGGCTGGCTGATCACCGGGTCGAAACACGGCGCCTATGAGGACCACGCCTTCATCCCACCGCTGGAACAATTCATCCGCGGCGCCCATGCCGCTGACCGGCCTCTGGTCGGCATCTGCTTCGGGCATCAGATCGTCGCGCAGGCCCTGGGCGGCACGGTGGTGAAGTGGCCGGAAGGCTGGTCTTTGGGCCGCCGGGACTACCAACTGGACGGCGGCGAAACCATCGCGCTCAATGCCTGGCACCAGGATCAGGTGACCGCCTTGCCCGACGGCGCGGAGACACTGGCGTCGAACGCATTTTGCGAACACGCCATCGTCGCCCACGGCCGCCGGGCGTTCACCGTCCAGCCCCATCCGGAGTTCAACGGCGACCTGATCGCCGACTACGTGACCATGCGGAAAGGCACCGGCACCTACCCGGACGACCGCATGGAAAAGGCGGGCGCCGCGACCGGCCAACCGACCGACAATGGGCGCGTGGCCGACGCCATCGCGCGCTTCTTCAAGACCCGGGACACCCATGTCTGATTGGATCACGCGCATCCCCGACCACGCCCGCGCCTATCTGGACGGCCGCCGCTTGGACGAGGTGGAATGCATCGTGGCCGACCTGTCCGGCATCGCGCGGGGCAAGGCCATGCCGGCGGCGAAATTCGCCCAGCAGGCGCGGTTCTACCTGCCCAATTCGATCTTCCAGCAGACCATCACCGGCGACTGGGCCGAAGACGGCGACGCGGCCTTCCTGGAACCCGACATGGTGCTCACGCCCGATTTCGACACGGCCCGCGCCGCACCTTGGACGGCCGATTGGACCATGCAGGTGATCCACGACATGGCCGACCAGGCGGGCGAACCGGTGCCGACCGCGCCGCGCAACGTGCTGAAACGGGTCGTGGCCCTTTACGAAGCGCAGGGTTGGGCTCCGGTCGTGGCTCCGGAAATGGAATTCTACCTGGTCGCCCGGAACGTGGACCCGACGCAGCCTGTGCTGCCGCCCATGGGCCGGTCCGGCCGCCGGGCCGCCGCGCGGCAGGCCTATTCCATGTCCGCCGTGGATGAATACGGGCCGGTCATCGACGACAT
>JBCDCS010000212.1:0-5540 GCA_039181205.1 Pseudomonadota bacterium | reverse complement strand
GTTTTCGAAATAACGGAACATGGGACTCGGCCTTTCGGGCTGAGCTTTCGATATAACGGCTCAGGCGAAAAATACCATGAGGCCAGACGCGGCAAGTGCCATCGCCATGACGGTCGTGAAAACACGCCAGGCCGTCGGGTTCGTCAGCAAGTAGGCAAGCAGCGTTCCGGCAAAGGTCCAGAAAAGACAGACTAAGAGGTTGATGCCGGAAAAGGCGCTGCCGATACGGGCGGCCTCCAGGTGCGCCGGCAGATCGCTGGCATAGCCGGACGCCGCGGCCAAGGCGATGATCCAGATCTTCGGGTTCACCCACTGGAAAAGGACCGCCTCTACGAAGGTGAAGGGCCGGTCCTTTTCGCCGGGCGCCGCGCCGCCCGTGGACCGGAACAGCTTCCAGGCCATCCAGAGAATCCAAGCGACCGCGATGATCTGGAGGCCGAGCTTGACCGCAGGAAGCGCAAGCAGGAGGGCGCCGATCCCCAGCGCAGTGAGCGCCGATGTCACGCCGACGCCGAAGGCTACGCCGAGGACATGGGGGATGGTCGGCTTGAACCCGAACCGCGCGCCGGAGGCCGTCAGCAAGATGACGTTCGGGCCAGGTGTGAAGAGGCCCGCGAACACGAACAGATAAAGCGGGTCGATCACGCCTTGGCTGCCTGGATCAGGGAGCGTTTGTCGATGGCGCCCTTCCTCTGACGCCAGAGCGTCCGGGCCCTGGCAAGGGCCTGACCGAGTTCCGGACCCTGGAGATCCGGCATGAGATCGGCTGCCGTCACCGGGAAGGCCTGCTCGACCCCTTGTCGGGCCTCGTCAATCGCACCCGGTTCGAGCGGCTCACCCAAAAAGGCGGCCCGGATCATCAGGGCATCAATGGCGCGGGGACCAAGCGTATCCCCCAGGGTAAACGGATCGGTCCCATCCCGCGCCGACGTGGCCAGATCGTGGAGCGTCTTGGTCTCCTGTTTAGAGAGGCGCAGATGACTTGCATCGCCACCCAGTGTAGCGAGACGAGCAAGCCAGTCGGTTTCACCCAGATGGATCAGCGGGCCAAGGGCCGTGGGGTCGGCGCCCGGCAGAATGCGGGCCAGGATCCCGGATTGCGCCATGCTCGCCACTTCCGGCGCCGGATCGGGCGCGGCGAGGAGCTTGCGAAGTTCGTGACCCACCCGCTCGCGGCTCAGCGTATCAAGGCCTTCCTGATGCGCGGCACAGGCGGCGAGACCCTCGGCATCCAGACCCAGATCGGGATCGCCATACCAGGCGGTGAACCGGAAGAAGCGAAGGATGCGCAGATAGTCTTCTGTGATGCGCGCGCCCGGATCGCCGATGAAACGCACATGGCGGGCCCGTAGGTCGGGCAGCCCGCCCAGCGGATCGACGACCAGACCATCGCGGTCGGCATAGAGCGCGTTCATGGTGAAGTCGCGCCGCCCCGCATCGGTGCCCGGATCGTCCGAGAACGCAACCGTCGCGTGACGACCATGGGTCTCGACGTCTCGCCGGAAAGTCGTGATCTCATAAGGGACGCCATCAACGACAAGGGTGACCGTGCCGTGATCGATGCCCGTGGGGATCGCGCGGATTTTGGCGACCTCTGCCAGCGCCAGAACGCGATCGGGCCGCGCATCGGTCGCGATGTCGATATCGCTCACCGGGACCCCCAGCAGCGCATTCCGCACACACCCCCCAACGGCCAGGGCCAGGTGCCCGGCCTCCGCCAACAGCCCCATGACGGTCTGCGTGGCAGCGCTGCGGAGCCAATCGTCGTCGATGCGCGTCGTCATGGGGCGGGTGTATGGGGGAGACCGTCTGGAAACGCTACTGCCGCTGGTGGGAAATACACTCCGGCAAGGCAAGGTAAGACCCGTCTCGCCGTGAAGGCTAGAGGGCGACCCGATCCGCCAAACCGCGCAGGATGCAGGCCGTCGCGCCCCAGATGTAATAGGGACCGTGGGGCACCGCATAATACCGGCGCCATTCCCCGCGCCAGCGGCGGGCTTCGACGGCGTAGTTTGCCGAATCGAAGATATGGCGCAACGGAACGGTGAAGACTTCCTCCACCTCGCCAGGTTCCGGCTCGGGCTCGAAGGACCGCACATGGGCGACAACCGGGGTGACCGTGAAACTCGTGACCGTTTCGTGGGGCGGTAGGCGACCGAGCAGGCGAACCACGCCATCGGGCAAACCGACTTCCTCTTGGGCCTCACGGATAGCGGCCTCTTCAGGTGTCTCGTCACCTTCCACCTTACCTCCGGGAAAGGCGATCTGACCCGGATGGTGCTTCAGACGAGACGACCGTTTGGTCAGCAACAGGCGCAGACCCCGTTCCGTTTCGACGAACGGAACCAAAACCGCCGCATCGCGGAGAACGCGGCGGCTTGGCAGGATCACGTCCGGGTTCAGATCGAAATCGGACGAGGCCGGGGCCGGTTGTTGCAGCGCGGCCTCGATCCGGTCGATCATCCTTGCGCACCCTTGGTCGCCTCGAACCCGAGTGTGTCGGGGTCGAACTCGTAATGCGCGCCGCAGAACTGACAATCGGCGGTCACCTTGCCCTCATCCGTGGTCATGTGACCGATATCCTTGGCCGAATAGATCGATAGGCTCTGCCGCACCTTATCGGCACTGCAAGAACACCCGAACCGTACCGGTTGGGGGTCGAAGACGCGGGGGCCCTCCTCGTGGAAGAGACGCATCAGCAGGTCGGTGGGCGCCAGCGACGGGCCGATCAATTCCATCTCATCCGTCGTGTCGAGCAGGATATTGGCCCGGCGCCAGTTTTCACCGTCGTCTTCGTCCAGGATGTCAGACGCCGTGAGCAACCCGCCCTCCCCCGACCCACCGCCCGTGGCGAATGGCGAGGCTTTCGGCATGTGCTGCAACATCACGCCACCCGCACGCCAACCCTCCGCGCCACCGGGAACCTGACTGCGGCCATAGGCCAGGGCGAACCGGGTCGGGATCTGCTCGGATTGGGCGAAATAGGTTTCCGCACAGGCCGAAAGGGAGCCGCCCGCGATGGGCGTAATCCCTTGATAGGGCTCCATACCCTGCCCCTGATCGATCAAGATCGCGAAGTAACCCTTACCGATAAGATCGAACGGCTCCGCACCGGCCAAGGTCATCTCGGCCTGACGCGCCGCATCATAGCTGGCATAGGCGCGAACACGGGCCGGGGCGCCGTCCTCAGTGGGGCCGTAATAGTCGGTCGCGATCAGGCGCGCCGGACCGTCGCCACGAACCTGCAGTGACAATTTCCAGCGCAGCTTCACCGTCTGACCGATCAGCGCGGTCAGCAGCGACATTTCGGCCACCAGCGCCTCGATGGCGGGCGGATAGGCATGCTGTTCCAACACCTGCTCCAACACGCCATCCAGGCGGGCAACGCGGCCGCGAATGTCGGAGACGTCCAGTTGGAACGGCAACACGGTATCGTCCCAGAGATGGGTTGTGGCGTCGGTCATGGTGGGGACCTCTTGGTTGTGCCGCCCCGGCGGGGACTGGCATACCCCGCGTCATATAGGGACCTCCCAGGAAGGACCAACCCCATGATCCGCCGCATCGGGGGCGCCCCCCGCGCCAACGTCGCCTATCGCCGCCGTCCGGGGGCCTACGCGATTCTGATCCGGGACGGACGGGTCCTGCTGACCGAACAAACGACGCCCGATCTGCAGGAGGTCCAGTTACCCGGTGGCGGCGTCGATCCGGGGGAATCGGCCCGACCCGCCCTGGCTCGCGAGGTGCTGGAGGAAACAGGATGGACCTGCCAAGTGGGGCGCCATCTGGGGACTTTCCGCCATTTCACCTGGATGCCCGAATATGGGCTGCATGCTGAGAAGGTCTGTCACGTCTATCTGGCGAGACCCGGGCTCCAGGTGGGGCCACCGCTCGAAGTGGGACACCGAGCGCTCTGGATGCAGGGCCTGGATGCGGTTGGGGCTTTGGCAAGCAAGGGAAATCAGTGGTTTTTGGCCCGGACGCTTGGGCTGCACCCGCCGGACCCCTTGAGACGCGTCTAGAGTCGTCAAAGTCGCGGGAAAGCTGCGGAGGGGACACCGCCTGCGCTTCCGAGACGGTCGCGCTTCCCGGTAAGCAAAAGCGCTCCAAAGGCGATGGCGGACGCGCCGCTGTGGTCACTTTCGCCGGCTACTCGTTCGGCCCCGCGGGTTAACCAAAACAACGCTCCTTCGGCGATGACCGAGGCTGGCCTAAGGCGTTTCGCACAAAACCTGAATCAGATTTGTGCGATAACGCGGGCGCAACACTCTGACGTTGAACGCATTTTGCCTCGAGCTGATGTCTCAGGTTTAAGGCAAAACGCTTTAGCAAATTCGATCGGCCATGCGTCCAGTCAGGCGGAAACGGCCCTTGCGGAGTTGGCGATAAGCCGCGGTAGCCTATCAGCAGGCAGCAACCGCCGCTTTCGTCGGTTGGTCAAAGCGCAGAAGCAGCATCGACACATCATCTTCGAACCCGTTAGCCCCCACATGGGCGCGCAGACCATCTTCGATTTCCGTTATGGCCGCCTCCGTGCCGGTCGACACAGTCGACAGAAGCGACATCAACCCCTCCTCCTCCAGCATATCGCCCCGGATGCCCATGCAATCCGTCAGGCCATCGGAATAGGTCAGGAGGGCCTCGCCCGGGCGCAGCCGGAATGCCACGGTCTCGTATTCCGCACCGTCGATCAGGCCGACCGGTGGGCCGCCATTGCCCAGCGGCCGCACCGTCCCGTCAGCCGCGCGCAGCAACGGATGGGGATGCCCGGCTTGGCAGAGCGTTACATCTCCGGTGGCCAGGTCCACATAGGCAAGCACGGCCGTGAAGTAGATATCCGAATCCAGGTCTCGGAGCATAGCGTCATTGAGTTGGGTCATGACCTGGTCCGGCGGGATCACGGTGCCATCGCTGCGATAGACGATGTTCCGATGCCGCGAATGGGCCGAGAACAACCCAGAAATCCGCCCCGTCAGCAACGCCGATGCGATGCCATGGCCGGATACGTCAATGGAAAACAAAGCTATTCCATTGTTCGGAAGGGGAAAGTAGCCGACGAGGTCGCCACCGACCTTGTTGCAGGCAAGCAACCGAAGCGTCAGTTCGGACGTGCCGGCGTGATAATGCTGGGGCGGCAGAAAGGCCCGCTGGATACGCCGCGCTTGGACGAGATCGCGGTCGATGCTGTCGTGGATCGCCTGCAAATCGGCCAAGGCCATCCGCGCTTCACGGTGCCGCTCCACCAACTGTTCCTGCATCTCCAGGATCCTGCGGCCTGACCGGATACGGGCACGCAATTCCGCAAGATCGACAGGCCGGGTCAGAAAGTCATCGGCGCCAGCCTCCAACCCACAGGCCTTCGCGGATCGATCGGTCGCAGACGTCATCAAGATGAAATAGGAATAGTTTTCCCGATCAAGAGCGCGAAATGCCTTGCAGAACGCGGGCCCATCCATCCCTGGCATCTGCCAGTCGCTCAGGATCATGCGGATATCCTGACCAGCCGGGGAGGCGCAGAGGCCAAGCGCATCTTCGGCCGACGC
>JBCDCS010000211.1:0-5540 GCA_039181205.1 Pseudomonadota bacterium | reverse complement strand
CCGGTGCCCTGGCCGACCTCATCCTGGTGGAAGGCGATCCGATGACCGACCTTTCGGTATTCACGCACAGCGCGCGGACCGTCCGCCTGGTGATCCAAGATGGGCAGATTGTGCGCGATCGGATGGGCTGACGGCGGCGTTAACGTACGGGTAAGCCGCATGCGGCGCACCGGGTGTGCCCGCCATCTTCGGCAACGGCCAGGACATTGGTCACTACTTCCCGCTCCGAGGGTAAGGAAGGTGAACTTGGCGGAGGTTGAAGAAGGTGAATGGTCGCTGAGCCCAATGACAAGGCCGATGCCGGGACCCCCGCATCGGCCTTTGCTTCACTGTGCGATCTGCGGTCCGCCGGGCGGTATCACAGGGGCCGCAGTGTTTTTGGACCGCTGCCATCACCGCTATCGGGTCGGCTCAACTCTTCTAGCAGAACACTGTCCCAAGCGGCATTCTCGGCGCTCAGCAATCGGTCGAGATGATCTTCCATTTCCTTCTGGTCGAAGGGAGGATCTTCGCTGGGCTGGACCGGGATCAATCGTTCACCGATCTCCGACGGCACGCGAAGTTCGATCACGCCTTGGGATATGTTGGCAAACCGCTCCGGCACTGTGTCGAGCACCTCGCCCAGCGCGTCCTCGATTTCAAAGACAACGCTTTCGATCGGGGCCGGATCGCCAAGCCCGAGGCACGACAAAGACAGGTTGAACAGGCCATGGTCGTCGGTGATGGCCGCGCCACAGCGGGTGCCGTCGGCACTGCGCGCCGTGACGCGTGCGCCGCGCACCGGGCGATCATCGGTTTGGCTGAGACGTCCTTTGATCATCGGTGCAATCGTCATCTCTGATCCTTTCCGTAGCGTTTCGTCGTTGGGGGTCGGCCGGGGAGGTGGGGAGGAGGAAACCGACCCCCAACGGATCACAGGGCGCCGGGCCGCTTCCCAAACCGAGCCGTCGTCCCCAATCATGCCGTCAAGGCTGCTTTGGGGCGTGGCGTCAGGCCGAGATGAGCCGGAAAACGCGCTGTGAAACTGGTTACTGATACTGGAGCCGCCTGCGGCCCCGATCTGCAGGATATCCGCCTCGACATGCGATAACGGATTGACCGAAGGGGCTGCGTAAGCGTCGACGGCCATCGGGAACATCGCCATGATGTCTGTCACTCGGTCGCCATCCGTGTTCCGGGCGACGGCGGGGCGCGACGTGCCCCGTCGCTTGCCCAGTGGACGCTGCGGATGGATCGGGCCGCCGACCAACTCTTCGCAGAGATGGTCGATCCCGTAACCCATTGGATCCTTGAGTGTCATGTCGTCCCCCTGGCATCGGCCGACGCTGCGGCGCTTCTGTCAGGAGATGGTGACTCAACGGTCGCGTGAATGCCCGTGAGTTAGGTGTGAAAGTTAATAAAGGTAAAAATATCCAATATAAATCAGAAGCTTCCGATCTTTCTGGTGCTGCAGACCGGCGGCACTTTCACATCCCCGCGACGTGCGGCTTCGCGCATGTCGTCGGTCTTTGGATGCTTCTTCATTCCAGCCTGGATCTGATCGCCAGCGGCCATGTTCAACGCGATCATCCGGGTCACGGCGGCCGAAGCCGCGCTGGTTCCGATGATCCGTGCCGAACACCCGCTCAACGTGCCGATGGACGGCAGACCGGGGCGGAACGGTCCTTGGTCGGAAATCGCGTCAACGGTCGGCCCTACGCCGGTCAGCGTGAGGGTTCCGTCATCGTCCTGCCGAAGCTGCCGCGCGCCGCTATAGGCCGCTGGACGGTCCGTCGTCTGGACCCGACCGGCGACCCGGATCGTGGATGGCGAATTCCCGATCCCGTTGAGCGACCCAAAGCCGCGAACTGTCGGCAACGGCTCCTTCGGCTTTTTCCAGATCACGGCGGGTGGCGTCAGGGGCACCAGACGGCTCTGCCGTCCGCCGGTGGCCAACTGCACCGGGTCATCATCCCTTTGCAGCCAGATATCCAGGGATTGATCCGGGGCCAGGGGGGTGGCCCCCGGCTTTATGCGCAGCGTCCAACCCCCGGACGGTGTCCTGCGGCGCTGGCCAGGCCGCTGCGCCGTGGGGATCAGTGCCGCGATGAAGCGGCGGCGGCCATGGCGTTGGTCGTCAGCCGAGAGCTGGCCGATATTCCGGCTTCCCAATTCCACCTCCCGGTAGACGGTTTGGCCGTTCCCGTTCGGACCGATGTCAAGCGTGGTCGGCGCGATCCCGGTGCCCGATGGCGGCACCAACGTGATCTCCCACCCGGTTGTGTCGAACGCGGGCGGGAACCACAGTTCCAGATAGCTTGATGTGCGGTCGTCGGGCGGATGGTGCCAGCCGATCTCATGGTGACCGGCGGCGAAGTCGCGCGCCATGATCCGGCCGTGCATGTCGTCCTCGAAATTGTTCCCGGTCGGCATGACAAGGGCCGTCGCCGGTTGAATTTTCCGCCGTTCGGTCAATAGGTTTTCCACAGCCGTTTCGAACGCCGTTCCGCCATCATGCCCGCTCGCGCTCCAGCCGTAGCTGAAGTTCAGCGCCAGAGGCAGTTCGTCTTGACCGTAATATGCCGCGATGGCGCGCGCGCGGTGAAAGACATATTCGACTGCCGACAGCATCGTGGTCTCTTTGCCGAAGCCGGATGTGTCCCATGCAATGGTATTTGGCAATTGGACGGCGATCAGCAGGATGTCGTCGGGCAGCGGCTCGGCGGCCATCTGGGGTCCGTTCCCGGCGGCCAGTCCCATAATGTGGGAGCCGTGGGTCATGTGGTTCATCAAGATCGAGCCCAGTTCCGGCAGCGCCGCTTCTACAGCGCCCGCTGTCCGGTAGAGCGCGGGCTCGTCGGTTCCATATTGCAGCCGCAGGGCATCGATCTGGGCATTGGTCAGTTCACGCCCGAAGGGGATCGCTGCGTGCCCGTCCGCCCGCGCCGCCTGCAGCCAGCAGCAGGCCATCCGGGTCGTCCCATCCGACTTCAGAAAGGCGCGATGGGCGAAGGGGATACCATCGTCGATGACCCCGACGATTGCGCGCGGACAGGTCTGTGGCGGTTGCCACCCATCGAGCGCGGCGTCTGGATCATAATCAGCGGGCCAGGTTTCAGCCGCGACGGGCATATTGACCCGATAGGGCCCCTTTCCCAGCCGGGCCAACATGTCAGATAACATGGCATCCTGGCTTTGGACGGTGTGGACGCGCATGGCGACGGGATCATGCATCGCAAACGGCGTGACCAGCGGGTCCGTCGTCCAAAGCGGCGGAATACGAATATCCAAGCCGGTCTTGGTCGGCAGATCGCCGGGCCGGTCCAAAAGGGCCGTGAAATGCGTGGAGATGCCGGAGGCGATTGCCGGAAAGGAGAACGGCCGCCCGAGTTCCTGGGAAAAAATCCAGCGTTCGTAGGGTCCGGCATGATCAGCGATCGGATCGGATGTGGGGCGCTTTGCATACATGGCGATCAGCCCGATACGCCTTCGCCCTTGGCCTTATTCCAAAGCCAAGTGAATGCGTCTGTCGCCTCGGGGGCGAACGCCGTGCCGTTGGCGGTCAAACCGGCCGCAGCCGGATCGTCCCGGAAATCGGCGTCGTAGAAATCCACATCGGCGGCGGCGAGCTTCATCGGCGCCACTTCGGTGCCGTATCCCCCGCGGGCTAAGATGGTCTGCGCGACAACGGTGCCGAGTGCGGCGCCAGCCCAACTGTCGATCGGATAATGCACCCCAGCCACGGTGCGGTTCACCGCAATGCGTTCGGCAAGGGCGCGCAGGGCCTTCTTCCGGGCCGGCAGATTGGCCAGCGAGGCCCATTCCTCGATCAGCGCTTCCAAGACGGTCGCAACCGCATAGGCTTCGGTTGCATGGGCCGACGGGAAGGCGCCATGGCCGGGCGTCGGGATCATCGGCATCAAGCGCGGGTCCATCTGATCCGGACGCCGAATGGCCAGATGGTGCTTCACGATCATCGCGGCATGGGCGCCGGCAACCTGCGTGGCGGTGATCAGCTCCAGCGTATGGCTATGCTGGGCCGGCAGAAGCCCCAGGATCATGGAGAAATATGGCGTCGGAAATCCAAGCTGGGACGTGATCTCGGCGCTCCGGTCGGCGCGCAGGCTGGCGTAATCGGCGACGAACCGGCACTGGCTGTGCAGCAAATCCGGCCCCGGCCGCATGACCTTCAACGCGGCCTGATTATCGACCAACAAAGTGACACTTTCGTTGTCTGTCGTTCGATCGACCGTCGAACTGATCCGCGACAGGAATTCGCTGACGTAAAGTGACCCGCGCACCCAGACCGCCAATTCATCCAGGGTGTCCGGCGACGAGAAAGGCAGTTCTTTCGTCTCGGCGATCCGGGTGCCCTCTGTGACGTGGCGCAGCGCCTCGGCCGTCGTCTGCAGGCCAAGGGTCGTCATCGGATCATGCGATCCAGGATCCTGCTGGCCGAAGAAGCCGCCGAGCCCCGAAAATTTCGCCGCATCCGCCAGGCCGCCTAGGCCACCTAATCCACCGAGGCCACCAAGGCCGCCCAATCCGCCATACTGTGCCAATATTCGTCTCCTTAAGGTGAATTACTTCAATCCGGACGCCGCCAGAGCATCGACCATTGTCTGGCCGATCTTATGGTTCATGGAGGGGTGCGTCCGGCGATACTCTTCAAGTCTGAATTCCGGGAATCGCCGCATCAAATCCTGCGCCGCCACCCGCGCGTCGTCCCCGCGATCCAGAAGATGCAGCGCAGCAATCCGCGTGCGCAGGGTGGACAGATGGCTGTCATTGCTCTGAATCGATTGCTCGGCCAGGGCCAGCGCATTGCCATAGTCGCCGGCCGCCAGATGGGCGGAGCTGGCAAGACTATCGAAATAATACCCGAACGGATCGATGGGCGACAGCCGCCGGGCGGTCTCGGTCGCCCGGATCGCCGCCTTGCCCTCGTCCCGGAAGGCCATCAGCGAACCGCGCAGCAACCAGGCCAGACTCTCGTTCGGGGAAATGTCGAGTGCCGCGCCATAGCGACGGTCCGCCGTCTCCAGATCGCCCAGAATGTTGCCATGGGCGAAGCCGTCGATGGTCATGGCGAAGCTCGAATCCGGGTCCAGGTCCAGCGCCCGGGCGGTACAATCCCGCGCTCTTTTCGTATCTTCCGCCCGGTCCGCGCTGTAACCTTTGAAGATGCTCAGCACGTACCACTTGCCCAACCAGGCCCGGGTCGCAGCGTCGTGGGGTGATCGCCGCACGGCTTCGTCCAAAAGCTGCCGGGCGCGCACGAAATCCCGCATGGTCCGGCGGTGCATCGCCGTCGCACCCGCGATCAGCAGCCCATGGTGGGGCAGATCGGACACGGCCATGTTTCGTCCAATGCGCAACGCCGCATCCGCGATCGACCGCCCGACACCGCGCACGACCTCGAACAGCCAATCGGAAATCGCCGTCGCCGCTTGGGTTTCCGGACAGGTCAGGTGACGGTTCCAGACGATTGCGCCGCTCTGGGCATCGATCAGGTCCAGATCCACGACAAGATCGTTGCCCGATGGCCGGACCGTGCCAGT
>JBCDCS010000210.1:0-5545 GCA_039181205.1 Pseudomonadota bacterium | reverse complement strand
GCTGGACTTGCGGAGAACGAAGCCGCGCTGGCCCGGCTGATCACGCTCGAACAGGGCAAGCCGCTCCCCGAAGCGGTGGGCGAAGTGCAATGGTCGGTGGGCTATCTGGCCCATACCGCGACACTCGAATTGCCGGACCGTGTGATCCAGGACGACGACGACTTTTTTATCGAAACGCGCCACAAGCCGCTTGGCGTTGTGGGCGGCATCATCGCCTGGAACTTCCCGCTGCTGCTCTGCTGCTGGAAGATCGGCCCGGCGCTCATGGCGGGCAATGCGATCATTCTGAAACCTGCACCGACAACGCCGGTTTCGGCGCTGCGCCTTGCAGAAATCTGCGCGGAAATCTTCCCGGCGGGCCTCGTCAACATAATCACCGACAACAACGACCTCGGCCCCAAGATGACCGAGCATCCGGGCATCTCCAAAATCGGCTTCACCGGGTCGTCTGAAACGGGCAAGCGCATCATGGCGAGCGCGGCCAACACGATGAAGCGCGTGACGCTCGAAATGGGCGGTAACGACCCGTCGATCGTGCTGCCCGACGTGGATGTCCGCAAGGCGGCTGAAAAGGTCTATGCCGGCGCCTTCCTCAACGCGGGCCAAGTCTGCCTCGCCATCAAGCGGGCCTACGTGCATTCGTCGATCTATGACTCGTTCTGCGACGAGATCGCCGACATCGCCGCGCAGGCCGTCGTGGGGGATGGGCTCGAACAGGGGACGACCATCGGCCCGATCCAGAACAAGGCGCAGTACGAGAAAGTCAAAGGCTATCTCGACGACGCCAAGGCCAACGGCAAGATCATCGCCGGGGGTGAAGTGCGCGAGGGCAAAGGCTACTTCATCGCGCCCACCATCGTGCGCGATGTGACCGACGGCCAGAAGATCGTGGATGAAGAGCAGTTCGGACCGATCCTACCCATCGTCTCCTACGATGACGTGGACGATGTCGTCGCGCGGGCCAATAACAGCGACTATGGTCTGGGCGGATCCGTCCACTCCAAAGACGTCGTCAGAGCGACCGAAATCGCCGGACGTATCGAGACGGGTAGCGTTTGGGTCAATCAGCAGCTTAATATTGGACCTCATATCCCCATGGCCGGCTTCAAGGGCTCGGGGCTCGGCGTAGAGCAATCGGTGGAAGGTCTCGCCGAGTATACGCAGATGCAGGTCGTCAACGTCGCGCGCTCCGCCGACGCGTGAACCGACCAGCGACGAACCATAGGTTTGGCCCCTTCCCTGACATGGGCCAGACCGTATCGCAGGAGGGTAGTGTGAGCGATCGTTTGCCACTCGATAACCTCTCCCACGTTCGCGGGGACAGGAGCCAACCGCTTCTCGAGTTGACGATCCCGGAGGTGCTGTCCCGCGCGCTGGAGACATATGGCGCGCGCGAGGCCGCCGTGTTCGTCGAGGAGGGCATCCGCTGGACCTTCGCGGATTTTGCGCGGGAGGTGGATCGCCTCGCGGGCGGGCTCCATGCCCTGGGCGTGCGCAGGGGCGACCGCGTGGGCATCTGGTCGCCCAACAACAGCGCCTGGCTGCTGTCGCAATTCGCCACCGCGCGTATCGGCGCGATCCTAGTCTGCGTGAACCCGGCCTACCGGATCCACGAACTGGAATACGCCTTGAACAAGGTCGAATGCAGCACGCTCATCACGGCCACCTCGTTCAAGTCATCGAACTACATGGACATGCTCAACGCGTTGGCGCCGGAACTCGGGGACTCCTCTCCCGGCGACCTGGCAGCCGAGAAGCTGCCCCACCTCAAACGGGTCATACAGATCAGCGACGAACCCGCGCCCGGCGCGCTTGCCTTCGCCGATGTCATGGCGAAAGGCGACGGCGTGGACACCGCGGCGCTCGACAAGATCACCGCGGATCTCAGGCCCTCCGACGCCATCAACATCCAATTCACGTCCGGCACCACGGGCAACCCCAAGGGCGCCTGTCTCACGCACCGCAACATCGTCAACAACGCTGCCAACGTGACGGCGGCGATGCGCTTCACCCAAGCCGACAGGCTCTGCATCCCCGTGCCGTTCTACCATTGCTTCGGAATGGTCATGGGCACGCTGGGCTGCGTCACCAAGGGCGCCTGCATGGTCATCCCCGGCGCCGGCTTCGACCCGGCGGAAACGCTGCGGGCCGTCTCCGACGAACGCTGCACAGCGCTCTATGGTGTGCCCACGATGTTCGTGGCCGAGCTCGGACTGCCGGACTTCGAAAGCTTCGATCTCTCCCACTTGCGCACGGGTATCATGGCGGGGGCGTCCTGCCCGGTGGAGGTGATGAAAAAGGTCCAGGCACAGATGAACATGACCGAGGTGACGATCGCCTACGGCATGACGGAGACCTCGCCCGTCTCGTTCCAGTCCGACACCGACGACCCGCTCGACAAGCGGGTGAGCACCGTGGGCCGCATCCACCCCCATGTCGAATGCAAGGTGGTCGACAGCGAGGGCCAGACCCTTCCCGTGGGCGTCCAGGGCGAGCTTCTGACACGCGGCTATTCGGTCATGGAGGGTTATTGGAACGACGACGAAAAGACCGAAGAGGCGATCATCGACGGCTGGATGCATACCGGCGACCTCGCCATCATCGACGCCGAAGGCTATTGCGACATCACCGGCCGGGTGAAGGACATGATCATCCGCGGCGGCGAAAACATCTATCCGCGAGAGGTGGAGGACTTCCTCTTCACCCACCCCGCCGTCAGCCAAGTCCAGGTCTTCGGCATACCGGACGAAAAATTCGGGGAGGTCGTCTGCGCCTGGATCGTGGCCGCCGACGACAGCGCCAGCGAAGAAGACATCCGCGCCTTCTGCAAGGAACGGATCGCCCATTTCAAGGTGCCCACGCATATCCGCTTCAAGGACGAACTGCCCATGACCGTGACGGGCAAACCGCAGAAGTTCATCATGCGCGAGGAGATGGTCGCCGACCTCAAACGCGAGGCGGCATGACGGGCGCGCGAAGACGAGGGCCGTAAGACAGGCCGACACACCACCGGGAGGGCAAAAACCATGCAACATCTGACACTTTCCACCGCTTTAGCGGCCTGTCTGGGCATGTGTTTGACCACGGGATCCTTCGCGCAGACGGCCGAAGACCTCATCAACGACACGGACACGCCCGAAAACGTGCTCGTCTACGGCATGGGCTACGGGCAAAATCGCTACAGCCCCATCGATCAGATCACGCCGGACAATGTGGGCAACCTCACCCCGGTCTGGGCCTACAGCCTGGATGATGGCCGCGGGCAGGAAAGCTTCCCGCTCATCTATGAAGGCGTGATGTACGTCACCACCCACCGCACGACGATGGCCATAGACGCGCGCACCGGCAAGCAGATCTGGAAGCAGGTGCTCGACTACCCGGCCGAAGCGCCCCGCGTGGCCTGTTGCGGCATCGTCAACCGCGGCGTGGCCATGCTCGAAGGCCGGCTCTTCCGCACCACGCTCGACGCCAACGTCGTGGCCATGGACATGGAGACCGGCGAAGAACTCTGGAAGACGAATTCCATCGACTTCAAGCAGGGCTATTCCATGACCGCCGCGCCACTCATTGCCGACGGCGTGCTGATCGTGGGTATCTCCGGCGGCGAATACGGCATCCGCGGCTATTTGGAAGGATACGATCCCGATACCGGTGAACGGCTCTGGCGCACCTACACCGTGCCGGAACCGGGTGAGCCGGGCTCGGAAACCTGGCCCGAAGGCGATGCCTGGACCCGCGGCGGCGGGCCCACCTGGCTCACCGGAACCTACGACCCGGACGAAAACACCGTCTACTGGGGCGCGGGCAATGCCGGGCCGTGGAACCCCACCGTGCGCAAGGGCGACAACCTTTACACCAACTCACTTCTCGCCCTCGATCCGCAGACGGGCGGGATCAAGTGGCACTACCAGTTCACCCCGAACGATCCCTACGACTACGACGGCACGAACGAACTCGTGCTCACCGAAATGGACGGCAAGAAGGTCATCGTTCAGGCCAACCGCAACGGTTTCCTCTATGTGATCGACCGCGAAACCGGCATGCCCATCGCGGCCAACAAGTTCGTGGATCGCGTGGACTGGGCCGACAGCATCGACCTGGAAACCGGGCGGCCGGTGGGCGGCGAAGAACTGCGCGCGACGCTTGAATCAGGTGAACAGGTGGAATTCTGGCCATCGGCCTTCGGCGGCAAGAACTGGGCGCCCACATCGCTTTCGGCCGATACTGGCTACCTTTATGCCAATACCTTCAACGTCGGCATGTTCTACACCGCTGTCGAGCCCCGCTATCGCGCGGGTCTCTTCTACTTCGGCGCCGATTTCGCCTGGTCCTGGCCCGAGGGCGACCGCGGCAAACTTCGCGCCTTCGACCCCATGACCGGCGAAGTGAAGTGGGAACAACCGTCCATGTTCCCGCGCAATGCCGGCATCCTGTCGACCGGCGGCGGGGTCGTCTTCACCGGCCGTCAGAGCGGCGAATTCGAGGCCTTCAACGCCGAAACGGGCGAGCGGCTGTGGGAGTTCAACACGGGCTCCGGCATCGTCGGCCAACCTGTCACGTGGGAAATGGACGGCATGCAATATGTCACCATCCTCAACGGTGGAGGTGCGGTCTACGCGCTCTTCTCCGGTGATGAACGCCTGGCCAACTACCCGGTCGGCGGGAACGTTTGGACGTTTGCACTCAGGGAGTAATCCGTGCGGAATAGCCTCGCCATTCTGAGCGGGCTGGCCCTCTTCGTATGGCCAGCAATCGCTTCTGAACCAGCCAGCGACGACCCGCTCCACCCATCCGTGGAATTCGGCGCGCAGGTCTACAAGGATGTTTGCGCCCATTGTCATGGGATCAACATGGTCAATGCCGGAACGTCCTCCTACGACCTGCGAAAATGGCCGCAGGACGACCGAGAACGCTTTCAAAACAGCGTCTTATATGGGCGCGGCGATATGCCGGCCTGGGGCGATGCGCTCTTTCCCGGCGAGCTTGAGGCGCTTTGGGCCTATGTCGTCACCCGCGGGGGCACCGAAGACTTGCCGCCGGAACTGGCCGACGAATTCGCCGATCTTCCGGGACACGGGTCGTGACGGGCAAAGCCGCGGCATTTGCGGTCGCCCTGGCGGCAATGACGCTCGGGACTGGCAACGCGGGCGCGGTGGGTCCGGCGTCGGAATACACGCTAAAGAACGAAGGCGCGGTCACCGTCTGCCTGCCGCGGAATGCCGGGGTCATCGCCGGGCGGCGGCTGACGGGCGGAAGCGGATTTGACTACAGGATGTCGCAGGCGGTGGCCGACCGGCTCGGCCTCGCCCTCGATGTCATCTGGTACGAGAACGAATTCGAGGAGGAGAGCGACCCCCTCACCGAAACCTACGCGATGCTTTCCTACGGGCTTTGCGACCTGGTGCCGGGCCATCCCCGTTACGCGGGCGCCGTGGGTCCCCCCGACTTCCAGCGTGCGTCTCTGCCGCGCTGGCTCGACATGCCGCGCGAAATCGACCCGGAGACGGGACTTCTCAAAGACCAACTCGCAGGCTTCGTCGACGTG
>JBCDCS010000209.1:0-5561 GCA_039181205.1 Pseudomonadota bacterium | reverse complement strand
GGCGGCGCCCCCGGAGATCGGCGCATCCAGGTAGTGGACGCCCTTCGCCTGGGCACGCGCCTCCATGGCGCGGGCGAAGGCGGGCGGGACGGTGGCGCAGGCCACGATGACGGCACCCTGCGGCAGATCAGGAAGGATCTGATCGATCACCGCCTCTGTCTGCGCCGCGTTCAGCACGACGATGACCGCGGCCTGCATCCGGTCGACCGGCACATCCGTGGCGCCGTCCAGAACCACGTCGCGGGGGTCATGCCCGGCGATGTCGTGACCCGCGCGGATCAGGGATTGGGCCATACCAAGCCCCATGGACCCCAGGCCCCAGATACCGATCTCAGCCATGTTGCAGGGCCCTCCGGAAGGCGGGGCGCGCCCGCATGGTGTTCATATGGGCGCGAAGAGGAACGGGCAGGTCGAACTTCAGGCCAGCCGCCCAGCCACAGCAATGGGCGAGCAGAATGTCGGGGATCGTGGGATCATCACCCATCATGCAGGGCCCGTCGGCCAGAAGGTCGGACATGGCCTCTGCGTGGCGAGTGAACTGCCATCTGAGCGAAGGCTTGACCGCTCCGACACGCTGTTCTTCCGGCAAAACGAAGCTGTGCTTGGCATAGCCCCAAAGCACGGCGTCGAAAGTTTCCAGAATGGTGTTGGTAAGGCTGTCCTGGCGAGCGCGGTCATAGGTGCCGGGCGCATGGGTGAACGCGCCATGCTTGTCTGCCAGGTAGGTCATCATGGCGACGCTGTCGAAAAGCGGACCGTCGTCGGTTTCCATGATCGGGATCTTGCCCAGGGGCGAAAGGGCGAAAGCTTCGGGCGACCGGGGGGCGACGGCGTGGAATTCGAACGGGACCTGGAGTTCTTCCAGCAGCCAGAGCGGGCGCAAAGCGCGGGATTTGATCTGGCCATGGAGGCGGTACATGGGCGGTTCCCGATCTAGCGCGCCATCATGGCAATGCGGATCAGCGCGCGTTCCATCACCGCCATCTGGGGCGCGCGGGACGAGGAGCGCAAGGTCAGGTCGGTCTCCATCAGAAGCGACAGGGCCGCTTCCAACCGCCGGTCCCCCCAACTGCGGGCTTGGCTGGCCATGGCATCGCGGCGGGGACCGTAGGGCTGGGCCGTCCCGGTGGCGATACCGTGCAGATGCTGGAAGTGCCGGGTGGCGAAGATGATCAGGGTGACGGGCGCGACCCCCTGCCCTGCCAGGCGCTGCATCAGCGGGCCGATGGCCGGTGCATTGCCCGACGCGGCGGCCAGAATGACCTCGTCGGCTTCGGCATCGATGGTGGCGGGGGCCATGGCGGCGACTGCCTCGGCATCGGCTTCATCCCCGCCGGCATAGAGCGCGATCTTGGTAAGCGTCTGGCGGAAATCGCCGGGGTCCAGCGATTGGGCCAGGGCCTCCACGTCGCGGCGGGCATCGGAGGTGAGGGTCAGGCCCTCCGCAGCGATGGCCGCGTCGATCTCCGCTCGGTCCATGGGGTCGTCGTAAAGCCCGACAGAGACAGCTTTGGGATGGGATTCGAAGGCTTTACGGAGCTTGGACGTCTTCTTCAGGGCACCCGTTGTGACCACCAGCGCGGCGTCGCCGTCCTGCCAGGCCTCCAGGGCGCGCAAGATCGGGGCGTTCTGCGTCTCGGTGATGCTGTCGACGAAGACCACGCGCGGGCCCGGGAAGAAGCCGACGGCCTTGAGACCGTCCAGAACCGACGCCGGATCGGCCTTGAGATCGGCGGCCGAAAAGCGGCTGAGCCGCATCTCTTCATCGGCCTGGGGCCCGGCAAGGTTGGCGATAAGCTCCTGACGTTTCAGGGCCACGCGCATCGCATCGACCCCGTAGATCAGCGCCCCGGCCGTGCCCGGATGGGGCTTGGCAAAGAAGCGGAGCGCCGCGGCACCACGCAGATTCACGGCGCCTCGGCCAAGAGGCGGGCAACGACCTGATCGGCCAGCAAGACGGCCAGGCGGCGCAAGGCATCGCGTTCGGATTCCAGCGCGGCCAGCGGCGACTCACCGCCGGAATAGGCCGTGAAGGCGATTTCTTCCCCCGTCAGCGTCGGTTCCTCCTCGCCCAACGGCGTCAGCGCCCAAGTCAGACGGCCCTCGACCGTGAACCGCGTGACGTTGTTGGATTCGTCGATGGCCAGACCCGTCGAAGCCGTAGCCAAGGTGTAGGACAAACCAAGGCTCGGCTGAGTGGGAAGGCCCAGCCGCTGTTCGATCTGACGGACAAAGGCGAAGGTGATGTCGGTGTCCGGCTCTGCCGCGATCACCGCGCCGCGAAGCGACAGAGCCTCGCCCCCTGGGCCGTAGACCGGGGTGAAGCCGCAGGCGACCAGGGCGAGCACTGGGATGGCGGCGAGGAGGGTGCGGCGGCCCAACATCCCCTCAGACCACCACGTTGACGATGCGCCCGGGCACCACGATCAGCTTCTTGGGCGGGCTGCCATCCAACAGCCGTTGAACGGTGGCATCGGCCATGACGGCAGCCTCCACATCCGGTTTCGGCAGGTCCTTGGCGACCACGATCTCTGATTTCTTCTTGCCGTTGAACTGGATCGGCAAGGTGATCGTGTCATCGACCAACAGAGCGGGGTCCGCCTTGGGCCACGGCGCGCGGGCGACGAAACCCGCCCCGCCCATCAACTCCCAGATCTCTTCGGCCAGATGCGGCGTCATGGGGGACATGAGTTGGGCCAGGATCTTCATTGCGTCGCGCCGGGCCGCGGCACCGGCGTCGGATTTGTTCAAAGTGTTGGTGAACTCATAGAGCTTGGCAACGGCCTTGTTGAAGGCAAAGCCCTCGATGCCCTGCGTGACTTCATGGATCGCGCGGGCCGTGGCCTTTTCCAGATCGGCGTCCTTGTCGTTCGGCGCACGGTCAGCCCGGGCCACATCGCTGGCCAGCCGCCAGACACGGGCCAGGTGCTTGGCCACGGCCTCGGCGCCTTCTGGCGTCCATTCGAAATCCCGCTCAGGTGGGCTGTCGGACAGCACGAACCACCGGGCCGTGTCGGCGCCGTAGCGGGCGATGATGTCCTGGGGATCCACCACGTTCAGCTTGGACTTGGACATCTTGATCGCGGGCAGCACCTCGATGGCCTCGCCGGTGGCCTTCACCGTCTTGGTAGACAGATCGACATCTTCGGGCAGGTGATAGACCGTCCGACCCCTGTCATCCTTGGTGGTATAGGCCGGATGCGTGACCATGCCTTGGGTGAAGAGCGCGTCGAACGGCTCCTCGGTGCCTTGCGGCAAATGGCCGGTGATCTGCATCGCCCGGGCGAAGAAGCGGCTGTAGAGCAGGTGCAGGATCGCGTGTTCAATGCCGCCGATATATTGGTCGACGTTCATCCAGTAAGCGGCATCGTCGATATCGGTTGGCGTCTCCGCATGGGGCGCGGTGAATCGAGCGAAGTACCAGGACGAATCGACGAATGTGTCCATCGTATCGGTCTCGCGCTTGGCGGGCCCCCCGCAATTCGGGCACGCCACATCCCGCCAGGTCGGGTGGCGGTCCAGCGGATTGCCGGGCACGTCGAAGGTGACGTCGTCGGGCAGTTTGACCGGCAGGTTTTCTTTCTTTTCAGGGACAACGCCGCAGGTTTCGCAGTGGACGACCGGGATCGGGCAACCCCAATAGCGTTGCCGCGACAGACCCCAATCGCGCAGACGGTACTGGGTCTTACCCGTGCCGATCCCCTGCGCCTCGGCCCAATCGATGGTGACGTCGATGGCCTCCTGCCCCGTGGCGATATCCACCCCCGCCGGTTGATCGATCCAACGCACTTTGTCGGTCTTCGGCGGCACGAAGGCTTCGTTCTCGACCGGTTTGCCGTCCTCCAGCGCGACGAAGGTGTCGATCACGGCCAAGTCGTATTTCCGGGCGAAGTCCAGGTCGCGCTGGTCATGGGCCGGGCAGCCGAAGATCGCGCCGGTGCCGTAATCCATCAGCACAAAGTTCGCGACCCAGACAGGAAGCGTGCCGCCCAGCGGGTTTTCGACGGTCAGACCGGTGTCGTAGCCGCGCTTTTCGGCCTTCTCCAACGCTTCCTCGGTGGTACCGCCTCTGCGGACCTCGGCCGAGAAGGCGGCCAGGTCTTTATCGTCTTCCGCCAGGGCTTTGGCCAAGGGATGTTCAGGCGCGACCGCAATGAAGGACGCGCCGCGCAGCGTGTCGGGGCGGGTCGTATAGACTTCGATTCCGTCATGGCCGTGGGTGGGGGCGGACAGCTTGAACGTCATCTCCAGACCGCGGGATTTGCCGATCCAGTTCTCCTGCATCAGGCGCACCTTTTCGGGCCAGGCGTCCAGCTTCCCCAGGCTGTCCAGCAGGTCCTCGGCCATGTCGCTGATGGCGAAGGCCCATTGGGTCAGTTCGCGGCGCTCGACCTCTGCGCCCGACCGCCAGCCCTTGCCGTCGATGACCTGTTCGTTGGCCAGCACGGTCATATCGACCGGGTCCCAGTTCACGATGGCCGGTTTGCGATAGACCAGCCCGGCCTCCAGCATGTCCAGAAACAGCGCCTGCTGCTGGCCGTAATAGTCCGGATCACAGGTTGCGAACTCCCGCGACCAGTCGATCGACAGACCCAGCGGCTTCATCTGGCCGCGCATCACGTCGATATTCTGGTAAGTCCAGTCTTTCGGATGGCCGCCCGACGCCATGGCGGCGTTTTCGGCGGGCATGCCGAACGCATCCCAGCCCATAGGGTGCAAGACACTGAATCCACAAGATGTTTTGTAGCGCGCGATCACATCGCCCATGGTGTAGTTGCGCACATGCCCGATATGGATGCGCCCCGACGGATAGGGAAACATCTCCAGCACGTAGTACTTCGGACGCGCATCGCGGGTCGCGCGGAACAGATCGGCCTCGGCCCAGCGGGCCTGCCATTTGGGTTCGATCTGGGCGGAGTCGTAAACGCTCATGGCTGATCCCGGCGTGGGGTCCGCCGGGGGCTGGCCCGTCGGCGGTGCGTGGCTGTTAGAGGCGGCTGTCTTGGATGCGCAACTGACGCGCGCGCGTGAGGATAGCGTCTTCGATGGCGCGCTGGGTTTCCAGCGAAACGGCGCCGTTCCGCGACCGAAGCGAGACGTTCAAGCTGCGCGCGTCGAGTGCCGGGTCCTGCACCAGAACCGTCGCCTGATAGGCCCGGCCACCGCCCGGGGGCGTACCGAAGCCGAACTGGATCACACCGGAAAACGGATCGGCGTTCTGGACAGGCAGGAAAGATAGAACATCCAGCGAAGCCGCCCAGAGATACCGGTTCACCTCTAGCGTGGTGTTGGGATCGGCCTGATCGGCGAAGAGATCAAAGAAGCTAGAGCCCCGCGCCGCCCGATCGGCCCTTGCCTGGGTCATCGGGGTTTGCTGCTGCGCAGCCCGTTCCTGTGCGCTCTGACCGAACAGTGTTCCGCCACAGCCGGCCAATGCGGCCGCCCCGAGCGCCAGTGCCCCGACGCGGATTAGTTGTTTCGCATGCATGGGCTCCCCCGCTGCCGGCAATGTTTGCCTGTGCCTATCCCATCGAAGGGATCGGTCACAAGCCATCGCGGGG
>JBCDCS010000208.1:0-5611 GCA_039181205.1 Pseudomonadota bacterium | reverse complement strand
TCGCCAGCCTTCATCAGCTACGGCCCGCTGCGCTAGCGGCCCCGCCTCACGTCAGCGCCATCAACCCCGCCTCCGCCCGCCCCTCGGCCGATTTCAGCGAAAAATCCGTACCCGCATGCCGGGCCGCGCCGGTGCGGATCAACCAGGCAATGGCCTGCGCCACGTCCTCGGCCGGAATATGCGCCGACCAGTCCAGCTTCGACACCGGGTTGATCCCCGATCCGCGGATGGCCTCCTGCATCTCCGTGGCCACCGTGCCCGGCGACAGACCGACCACGGAAATCCCCTTTTCCCGCAATTCCTTATCCGCCACCCGGGTCAGTGACAGCAGCCCCGCTTTCGTCGCGCAGTAATGCGACCAACCCTCCAAAGCCGACGTCGCCGCGCCGGACGAAATATTCACCACCACGCCCTCGCCCCGCGCCACCATCCCCGGCAGCACGGCGCGCAGCGCATGGTACGCGCCCTTCAGATTGACATCGGCCACCTGACCCCAAGCTGCCGGATCGCTGTCTTCCAGCCGCGCGATAGGCTCGATCAGCCCCGCATTGTTCACCAACCCGTCCACGGTTCCAAACCGCGCCTCCGCCTCCTGCACGGCGGCTGCAACCTGCCCCCAATCCGCTACATCGCAGGCCACCGACAAAGCCGCCGCGCCGATCTCGGACGCCACCGCCTCCGCCCCCGATCGCGCCGCCAACACCACGCGCCCACCACGGGCCGCCAAGTACCGCGCCGTCGCCGCCCCGATCCCCCGGCTCGCGCCGGTCACCAAAAATACCCGTCCGTCGATGTCCATGATCCGCTCCTTCGTCGAGACATTCCTGCAGATCGCCCATGACACCCATGCGAAAAACCGTTGTTTGGCCATCATACCCATGCGCATCATGCACGAATGGACACCAGCGCACTTCGCCTTCTCTTGGCCGTCTCCCGCCATGGCAGCCTGGCCGCCGCTGCCCGGGCCGAAGGCATGGACCCATCGACCGTGTCCCGCACCGTCGCCCAGGCCGAGGCGCGCCTGGGCCTGCGCCTGTTCCAGCGCGACACCCGGAACCTGACCCCGACGGAGGCGGGCCGGCGCTATCTCGCCGCCATCGAAACGCCGCTCCAAGCTCTTGACGAAGCGCGCGAAACCGCCCGCGCCTCCGATGGCCGCATCGCCGGCACAGTCCGTCTGTCGGCCTCGGTCGCCTATGGCACGCGGGCCCTGATCCCGCGCCTGCCGGACCTGCTCGGCCGCCACCCCGATCTATCGTTGGACCTGATCCTGGACGACACGCCCCGCGACCTGGTGGGCGATGGCATCGATATCGCCCTGCGCCTGACCCCCGCGCCCAAGGGCGACCTGATCTCCCGCCGTCTCACAAAGATCGGCTACCGCCTGGTCGCCGCACCGGGCACGCCTCCGCTCGCCCATCCCACCGCCCTGGAAGCCAGTCAGTGCCTGATCCACGACCACCCGGGCCTGCAGGCGCTCTGGCAATTCCGCCGCGGCGACGAACACCACGACATCCCCGTCACAGGGCGCCTTCGCATCACATCCCCCCTGGCGCTCCGCGACGCCGCGCTCCAAGGCCTCGGCCCCGCGCTGCTGGCCGATTGGCTCATCCAAGACGATCTGGCCCAGGGCCGCCTGGTTGACCTTCTGCCCGATTGGGACGCCGCGCTGCAGGGCTTCGACACCGCGCTCTGGCTGCTCTATCCCAGCCGCAGCGGCCTACCGCGCCGAACCCGTGCCGTCATCGATTGGCTTACCGCCTGAAGCCCGATCACGCCGAAAACAGCACCGGCAGTGTCGTCTCGCGGATCAACTCGCCGGTCGTGGCGCCCAGGAAGAAGGCATAGGTCCGCGAATGCCCGTAGGCCCCCGCGGCGATCAGGTCGGCGCCCACCTCGGCCGCCACCGCCCTGAGCGTATCGGCCACCGATCCGCCATGGCGCCTCCGGTGGGTCATCGTCACATCGTGCCCGTGGCGGGCGATCGCCGCGCTCAGCGCCGTCATCGCCCCGTCGCGCAACTCATCCATCTCGTCGCCCACATGGACGATATGCACCGCCGCGCCGTCCTCCAACAAAGGCAGCACATCGAACGCCGCCCGCGCCGATTCCCGCGTGCCCGCATGGGCGATCACCACCGTCTTGCCAACGCCGTCGCCCAGGCCGTTTTCCGGTACCAGCAACACCGGCCGCCCGCCATCGCGGATCACCTGGTCCAGCGCGAACCGCTGATCCGGCCGGTCGTAATCGGCCGCCGGCCGGGTCATCACCACCAGATCGGCAGCCCGCGCGCTTTCGATCATCCGGTCCGAGGCCAGCGCCGTGCCCGACCCCACCTCGCGCCATTCGGCCCGCACGCCGATGCGCTCGGTCACCTCCTGGAACACCTTCTCGATGGCGCTCGATTGGGCGCTCTGGGCCTCGTTGAACGTCACCAAGGTCTCCACCGGGATGTGCAGCCCGACCCCCGGATAAACCACGATCGCCTCGAAACTATGATGGCCGATCAGATGGGCATCGAACCGCGCCGCCAGCACGGCGGACGCCTCCGACAGAAGCGGCGCCGACTCCTCGGTCAAAAGACACGTCAATATGGTCCCAATGGGCATGGCGAAGATCCTCACTTGTTCCGCACCGCATTTTGGCCAAACCGGCCGCCCTTTCCCTTGACGGACATCAAGTTCACGTCCGCAGGACCGGTTCGGCGCCAACAGCCCCTTGAATTTGCGCCCGATTCTTGGCTCACTCCGACCAAGAAAGAGGATCGGATCGATGCGAGACCTAACCACGCCCCCGGAAACGCTGCGCATTCTGGTCGAACAATTGCGCGCCATTCAGGTCCGGGTGGCGGATGACGGCGACAGCAGCCCCGACATGCGAAAGGGCGAGTTGCAGGCCGAAATCGAGGCGCTCACCCGCACCCAGCAACATGAACTCGTCGCCCTTCTCTGGACAGGACGCGGAGATGCCGATGCCGGCGATTGGGACGAGACCCTGGCGCTGGCCGAAGAACGCCATGTGGGCCCGACCTTCGACTACCTGATGTCCCATCCCATGGCCGCCGACCACATCGCCTCCGGCCTGGAAGATATCGGCCATGACCACGTCCTACTGGACGGCGAATACTAGCGACCCGCCGCTCCTCACATCGTCAGCACAGCCGCCCCCTTCAGCGCGCCCCGGCGCAGCCGGTCCAACGCCGTGTTCGCCTCTTCCAGCGGAAATCGCTCCACCGCCGTCCGCACCCCGCCGGATCGGCCATGTCCCGCAGCACCAGCGATTGCCCCACGCCTTCGAACACCATCGCTCGCATCACGCCCTGTCCTCAGCGTAGCCGTTTGCTCAACTACCCGACAGCAGCGTCCTGACGACCCACGCAAGAGCGCCTCTTAGCCAAATCAGAACATCTCAGTTGCCGATCGGCCCAAAAGATCCGGGGCATTCCTGTAGAGTGCGGAGAAGGTCTAGTCGAGCCCAAAGTGTAGACTTGTTGGGGCGCAGCGAAGGTCGGTTTCTCAAGATTTTCAAATATTATTTGTTCGCTCCTTGCGAACAAAATCGATGTGCACTATATCGAAGCTACCAGTGTGAGCGGGCTTGCTTTGCAGCCGATTGCAAGAGACCGATGAGCGGTCTCATGGTGCCGGTTATAAATTGGAGTCTTATGAAACCGGCGTCACTAATCGCAATCCAAATGAAAGGAGGCCTTATGATGTACAAAGACAAGTTTGTACTTGGCCACGGAGACGATTGTCGTTGTTCCCGTGGCGTCTACCAAGTGTCGTATTAAGCGTACGACCCAACTGGGTCCGGGTCTCCGGAGCACTCTTTGCCACTACAGGCAGCCGCCAACGCCGCTTGCGGCAGGCAGAAAGAAGGTGCTCATGACGAAAAAACCCGAAACGACCCAAGTCCGCCCACAACGCCGGAAGTCCAAACTCCGGTTGTTCAAAACCCTGGTATCGGTTGCATGGTTTATCTACCGGATTATTCGATGGATTGAACGGCTCTTCGGACCGTCCGATCTATAATCAGTAATATGGCCTTGACGTGTCGAGGATCTCCGGTACCCGGACTACATTTAGGACACAGCCAATGATCGGCGAAGCTTTGAAAAGAATCAGGAAAGGCAATGGCTGGACGGTTCAAGTGACCGCAGACAAACTTGGAGTGTCAAAATCTCATGTTTCCGAAATTGAAAATGGCAAGAAGTCGCCATCATACGAGCTATTAAAGAGTTACTCAAAGGAGTTCGACATTCCGCTCTCATCTCTGTTTTTCTTTGAAGAAACGTTGGAAAGAGATGGGAGATTCAGTGGTGCCGCACGCAAAATGCTAGGTCGGGCCATTCTCCAATTGCTGGAAACTGACAAAGAGAAGCCATCCTAAACTAAATGGCGCAGCACTCGTGACGCATATTTCTGCGTTGCGTCTCAAATGAGTACAAAGACACAAAGCGGAATTTGACTGGATGGTAGCTCCGTCCGCAAAACAGTCATCAAAACATCATAGAACCTCGTCGGTATGGTGAAACCCATGGCTCGAACGCATCGGGCGCCATCACCCATCCGCCGACCCTGCCACGTCCTCGAACGACCCCTTCTCCGCCCGCGCCCGGTCGGAAATCTTCATATTCAGGTAGTCCAACCGCGCCATATCGCCGGAGGAAAACGCGTCCCGGTTGGCCGATAGTTTGTCCATCAGCTTCTGCCATTCGGCCCAATCGTCGGCCCGCTCCGCCTCCTGCTGCGCTTCGGTCGCGGGCGACGGGCGGGCCGTGCCCATCCAGCGCGCCCGATAGGTCTCGGCCAAATCCTCGCCGTCGATCAGCCCGGCCAGCCGGGCCTGCATGAACGACCGCAGCACCGCATTCATCCGCGGGCCATAGCCGTCGCCCATGGATTTGAAGAACCGCACCACATCGGCGTCCACCCGCAGCGTCACGCGCTCCTTCTTGGCGGACCGCGCCTCCCAGATTTCCCGCCATTCCGCGGGCAGCCGACCCGCCCGGGTGATCGCCGAATGCATGTCCCATTCGAACGCCCGCATGGCGCGGATCATGTCGCCCTGATGCTCGGCCTGTCGGCGGCCCGTCACCTGTCCCATCGCTTCCCTCCAACCCGTCGGCGGGCACAATCGGGCGGAGCGGTTAACGTTCGGTCACCAAAACCGTGCGAACGCACGTTCGCACGGGGGGTGTACAGGGGGTGTACGGCGGGCGCCCCCGTCGAGTCCCACGAAAAAAGGCGCCCCGATCAGGACGCCCAGGACATCCTTGACGGCGGACGCGTTCAGAGAATCTGCAGATTCACCGCGCTCTCGCGTCCGTCGCGTCCGGCCTCCATGTCATAGCTGACCTTCTGATTGTCAGCCAATCCGGTGAGCCCCGCCCGCTCGACGGCCGAGATATGCACGAACACATCCTTGCCGCCCGATTCGGGCGCGATAAAGCCGAAGCCTTTGGTAGCATTGAACCATTTGACGGTGCCTGTGGCCATCGTCTGTCTCCTTCATGGGCTGCCCACGGGATGTGGCAGCGTGGCTAGGTCAGTGTAGGATCGAAAGACAGAGCCGGTCTGAAGCAGGGCCGTCGATATTCATACCGTCGCGG
>JBCDCS010000207.1:0-5613 GCA_039181205.1 Pseudomonadota bacterium | reverse complement strand
TCGAAAAGCTTCACCGTCCGGTAGACGGTGGCAATCGAAATCGACGCATCCGTCTCCACCGCCCGCGCATGGATCGTCTCCACATCCGGGTGATCCTGCGCCGCCTCCAACACTTCCGCCACAACCCGCCGCGGCCCGGTCAGCCGCAGGCCGTGGGCCTCGGCCCGTTCAAGGATGGATGGCGTCGACATGCCGCCGTCCTAGCCGGGCAGGCGGGCCGGGGCAATTCGGAAGGTGGGGATGGGGACTTCCTCCGTCGTCCCGTTCGTGGACGGAGCCGGCTTCAGCCAATGTGGCCTGACTTCATGCGGTGGGCGAACTGATATCTACTGCTGAACCGGCCGGATCGCGCAGCATCAGGCGTCGCTGACCGTACGGCAGATCCGTTGGTCCCTGAATGATGTCGGCTCGCATCGAACGGGCTCTTGCGACAATACTGTGCAGGTCCGAAACCACGAACGTGAGAATGCTTCCGCCCGGCGCCTTCACTAGCTCGTCAGGTACAGTCTCGTGGTTGTTGTCGAGTATCCCCAGTTCGAAACCGGGCATGTCATCGTGCGCCAAGACCACAAACCAGCCAAAGTCGCCGGCCCGTTTCATTCCCAGAAGCCCTTCATAAAACTGTGCTGTCTGTTCGACGCTATCGGTCAAGATGTTGGAGAAGGCGCGCTCCATTCCGGTCTCCCCATATTAATTCTAAACATACACATGTGTCTGTTGTGGTTAGCATACATACCTGTATGCTCAGAATATGCAACCCACTGCACTTGACGCTGACGACTGGCTAGATCTCGCCCTCAACGAATTGAAGGAACATGGATATGGCGCGCTGAAGGCACTTCCGTTGGCAAAAAAGCTGAATGTGACCCGAGGTAGCTTTTACCATCACTTTGATAGCCTTGATGATTTCCACAGCGCGGTACTCGTACACTGGTCGAAGCGTTCGAGTGGAACTCTGATCACGGCGGCAGTCGAAGCGAGCGATCCGCGACAGGCCCTGAATGATCTGCTGCAACAAACCCTCCGTTCGGGAGAAAAGCTGGAACGTGCCATCAGGTCATGGGCGACCGTTCAACCACGCGTTGCCCGAGAAGTGGAGAAAGTTGACAACCTGCGGATCGAGGTCGCGGAAGACCTTTTGATCAGAGGCGGGGTCTCGAAGAGCGTCGCTGCCCCCCGCTCCAGGCTTTTGTATTGGGCCGCCATTGGCCGACTGATGCTTCCGTTTCCGGACAGCAATCTTCTACTGCCAGATGAGATAGCTGGGTTGGCCGTGCTTATGATGCACGAGTGAGTTTCCGCCATTCGCTGCTGCATAGAAACACGGCAACGGGGCTAACCAACATCCACTTCCCCTCACGTCCCACAAAACGTCTCCATTACCCGCTCGCCCGCTGCTGCGGGCCGCCCGTAAGGCGCGTTCGCCTCGGTCTCCGACCAGGGGTCGGTCAGTACCTCCGCCAGCTCGTGCATCGGTCCGTACTCCCCCGCTTCGGCGGCGGCGATCGCTTCCTGAACCCGGTGGTTGCGCGGGATGACGACCGGGTTCGCCCGGGCCATCGCGGCCCGGTCCGGCCCCAACGCCTCCCATCGGGCCAGCCAGTCATCGAACCGCTCGCGGTTCGTGACCTGGTCGCGGGCGGTCTCGGGCGCGACCGTCAAGGCTCGGAATGTGTTGGTGAAATCGCCCCGGCCCTCGGCCATGATGTCCAGAAGCTCCATGGCGAGCGCCATGTCGTCCATCCCAATCTTGGCTGCCATGACGTCGGTCCACGCCGACGCATAAAGGTCCCGGAACCCCTCCAACACCTCGGTCGCCTCATCGACTGCCGCCGCACGCTCGCCCATCAGCGGCAGAAGCGCCGTGGCCAGTTGCGCGAGGTTCCACAAAGCGATGTCCGGCTGGTTCTTCCAGGCATAGCGGCCGAATTGATCGATGGAACTGAAAACCGTTTCGGGGTGATAGGCCTCCATGAAGGCGCAGGGGCCGTAATCGATGGTCTCGCCCGAGATCGTCATGTTGTCGGTGTTCATCACCCCGTGGATGAAGCCCAGCCCTATCCATTGCGCGACCAGCTTCGCCTGCACCGCCATCACATGCCGCAACAGGCCCATGGGTCCCTCGGCCCCCGGCGCGTGCCGTGCGATGGCGTGATCCAGAAGCGCTTGCAGCCCCTCCACATCGTCGCGTGACGCGAAGACCTGGAACGTGCCCACTCGAATATGGCTCGACGCCACCCGGGTCAGCACCGCGCCGGGCAGGGGGCCTTCCTGGCGCAGTACTTTCTCGCCCGTGGTCACCGCCGCCAAGGCGCGGGTCGTCGGCACGCCCAAGGCATGCATCGCTTCGCTCACCAGATATTCCCGCACGACCGGTCCCACGGCGGCCCGGCCATCGCCCATCCGGCTATAGGGCGTCGGCCCCGAGCCCTTGAGCTGCACGTCCCAGCGCCGATCCCCCTGCAAGTGCTCGCCCAGCAGGATCGCCCGACCATCCCCAAGCTGCGGCGACCAGCCGCCGAATTGGTGCCCGGCATAAAGCTGCGCCAACGGGGCGCTGCCCTCGGGCACGGCGTTACCCGCAAAGACATCCAGCGCATCCCGCATCGCCGCGGGGTCCAGCCCCATCTCTTGCGCCAGCCCTTCGTTCAGGGCGATCCAACCGGGCGCGGAGACCGGCGTGGCGGCCATCTTGGTGTAGAACCGCTCCGGCAGGCGGGCATAGGAATTGTCGAAAGCGAACAGGGCGGCCTCACGTCAGCTTAAGGGTTAAGGTCCCGTTACCAGATGTGTGCGAACGCGCGTATGTACAGGGGGTGTACGGCGGGTGCACAGGGGGCGCCCCCCTAAAATCGCGCCAGCCGCTCGGTCAGCAGTCCGAAAAATCCGTCCGCATCCACGTCCCCCAGGAACAGCGCATTCGGCTTGCGATCCGTTACGCGCCACCAATCTGCGACGGTCATGCCCCGGGTCAGCGGGCTGTCCACCTCGATCTCCACATTGATTTCGCGGCCGGAAAAAAGCTTTGGTTTTAAGAGCCAAGCGATCACGCAAGGGTCATGGAGCGGCGCGCCTTCGGAGCCGTATTTCTCCATATCGAACCGCTCGAAGAACCCGGTCCAGCCCGCGACGACTTCGCCAATCGGCCCGATCTGCCGAAAGGCGTCGTTCCGCGCCCGCGTCGTCAGCGCCTTATGGGTGCAATCCAGCGGCACGACGGTCAGCGGAACGCCTGACGTGAACACCGTCCGCGCCGCTTCCGGGTCCACATAGATGTTGAATTCCGCGGCCGGGGTGATGTTGCCCACTTCGAAATAAGCGCCACCCATCAACACGATACGCTCGATCCGCTGGGCGATGTCCGGCGCCTGCGCGAGCGCCGTTCCGATATTGGTGAGCGGTCCCAGGGGGCAGAGCGTGACGCTATTCGTCGGCTCAGCGCGCAGCGTTTCGATCAGAAAATCCACCGCATGGCTCTCGGCCAAGGCCATCTGCGGCTCCGGCAAATCGGCCCCGTCGAGCCCGGTCTTTCCATGGACGTGTTCGGCCGTCACCAAGTCCCGCACCATGGGCCGGTCACAACCGGCATAGACGGGCACATCCGACCGGCCCGCAAGTTCGCAAACCTTCCGGGCGTTGACTTGGGTTAAGCTCAAAGGCACGTTCCCCGCCACGGCTGAAATTCCGAGAACCTCCAATTCCTCCGACGCCAGAGCGAGCAAGATCGCCACGGCATCGTCCTGTCCCGGATCGGTGTCGATGATGATTTTTCTTTTCATAATAATGCCGTGTCGCTCGTTCTTGATGTAAGCGCCCGTCAGGATGGACGCGCCCTCCGCTCCGCTAGTTTCGCTGCATCCCAGAGCGCGTCCATCTCCGCCAGATCGGAGTCCGTGGGGCTTCGCCCCTTCGCCGCCAGTGCGTCTTCGATGGCTTCGAACCGCCGCGTGAACTTGCCGTTGGCACTGCGCAAGGCGGCTTCCGGATCGACGCCCAGGTGGCGGGCCAGGTTGGCCATCACGAAGAGCAGATCGCCCATTTCGTCTGAGATTTCCTGTGTCGACATCGTATCCCGCGCCTCGACCAATTCGGCGGCTTCTTCCCGCAATTTGTCGATCACCTGGGACGTTTCCGGCCAATCGAATCCAACCCTGGCCGCCCGGTTCTGCAGTTTTACCGCCCGGGTCAGCGCGGGCAGGCCCAGCGCCACCCCGTCCAGCGTGCGGCCCTGCCGCTCGCTGGCTTTCATCGCTTCCCAATCGGCAACCTGCTGTGCGGCGCTCTTGTCGCGCGATTGGTCGCCCCAGATATGCGGATGCCGGTCCACCATCTTCTGGGCCACCCGTTCGGCGATGGAATGGAAGTCGAAGCGGCCATCCTCCTGGCCCATCTGTGCATAATAGACGACCTGCAGCAGCAGATCGCCCAACTCGCCCTCCAACTCGTCCCATGCCTCCCGCTCGATGGCGTCGGCCACTTCATGGGCTTCCTCGATGGTGTAAGGCACGATGGTCGCGTAGGTCTGTTCCATATCCCACGGGCAGCCCCGGTCCGGATCGCGGAGCCGCGCCATAATGGCCAGAAGGCGGGGCAGGCCGCCATCAGGCGTCGTGCAGATATCTTCGGCCATTGTCCCGTCCTCCAAGTTGCGGCTTGATGGGCGCATCCCAGTGGAAGGATCAACCCCATGCCCGTCCTCAATTCCATCGCCGCGCTGGAGCCGCAGATGACCGAGTGGCGCCGCTGGCTGCATCGCCATCCCGAACTGGCCTTCGATCTGCCCGAGACGGCGGCGTTCGTGGCCGCGCGCCTGAAGGAGTTCGCCGTCGATGAGATCCATGAAGGCATTGCAACATCGGGCATCGTGGCCATCATCGAAGGCCGTGCGCCGGGCCCGACGATTGGGCTGCGGGCGGACATGGACGCCTTGCCGATCGAAGAGGCATCGGGCGTGGCGCACGCGTCGGAGACATCGGGCAAGATGCATGCCTGCGGCCATGATGGGCATACGACGATGCTGCTCGGGGCCGCGAAATACTTGGCCGAGACGCGGAATTTCGCGGGCCGTGTGGCGCTGATCTTTCAGCCGGCCGAAGAAGGCGGCGGCGGCGCGCAGGTCATGGTCGAAGAAGGGATCATGGACCGGTTCGAGATCGACCAGGTCTTCGGCATCCACAATGCGCCCAACTATGCCGAAGGGGAATTCTTTACGGCGCCCGGTGCCCTGATGGCCGCGGTGGACCAGTTCCATATCCACATCACCGGGCAGGGCGGCCATGGCGCCATGCCCCACGAAACCCGAGACCCAGTGGTGGCGGCGTTGGGGATCGGGCAGGCGATCCAGACCATCGTGAGCCGGAACCATTATGCGCTGGACGAATTGGTGGTGTCGCTGACCCAGATCCATACGGGCAGCGCGGACAATATCATCCCGGGCACGGCCTATCTGAACGGCACAGTGCGGACCTTCGATCCGAAGGTACAGGATATGGTGGAGCGGCGGATGACCGAGATCGTGGCGGGGCAGGCGGCCGCTTACGGGGTCGAGGCGACATGTCGATACGACCGGGGCTATCCGGCGACCGTGAATGACCCGGACAAGGCCGCTTTCGG
>JBCDCS010000206.1:0-5616 GCA_039181205.1 Pseudomonadota bacterium | reverse complement strand
GTACAGGTGCCGACATCGCTTCTGGCGCAGGTGGATTCGTCGGTCGGCGGCAAGACCGGGATCAACACGCGGCATGGGAAAAACTTGGTGGGAGCGTTCCATCAGCCGTCGCTGGTGCTGGCAGATGTGGACGTCTTGGAAACGCTCGCGGCGCGGGATTTTCTGGCCGGATATGGTGAGGTGGCCAAATACGGATTGCTGGGCGACGAGAGCTTCTTTGCCTGGCTGGAGGAGAAGGCTGGGGTGCTGGCCTCCGATGCGGAACTCCGTGCCGAGGCGGTGCGGCGGTCGGTGCAGATGAAGGCCGATATCGTGGTGCGCGACGAGACGGAGCAGGGGGATCGGGCGCTGCTCAATCTGGGCCATACGTTCTGCCACGCGCTGGAGGCGGCGACGGGCTATGACGGGACGCGGTTGCTCCATGGTGAGGGGGTGGCTTTGGGCTGTGCTCTGGCGTTTGATTTGTCGGCGCGGTTGGGCTTGTGTTCGCAAGAGGCGCCGAGCCGGGTTCGGGGGCATCTGCAGGCCATGGGGATGATGCGGAATCTGCGGGATATCCCGGGGGATCTGCCGTCGGCTGAGGACCTGCTGGGGCTCATGGGACAGGACAAGAAGGTGGTGGATGGGCGGTTGCGGTTCGTTTTGGCGCGGGGGATCGGCGAGGCGTTTGTGACGGATGCGGTTCCGGCGGAGGATGTGTTGGCAGTGCTGCGGGCGTCGGCTTAGGAAGAGCTTTCGCTGAAAGCTCTTCCCCAAGTCTTCGCTGAAGACTTGGCACCACACGCCTCGGCAGACTTTTCAACGAAAAGTCTCAAAAGAGCTTTCTGCGAAAGCTCTTCAGACGAGGCGCTTGATGGGCTCGTTGTTGCAGAACACGATGATCTGGTCGCCATTCTGGACGGCCGAAAAGCCGCGACGCCGGACTTCCTGCAAGAACACGTCCCGCTGGATCATGGCGTCGATATCGCGGATCGAGCGGCGGACGGTGTGTCCACGCATGGCGGCCTTTGCGGAGAAAACGGTGGTGAGCCAATGGGCCGCGCGGTCGCTTAGTATTGGGGTCATGGCCGGACTTTGACCCGAGTTGGTTAATTCTCACCTAACGCCTGGAGGTCCTTCAGGATCGCCACGCGGATCGCGGAGGCCAGGCCCGAGGAGACGCCCCTGTCGCGATCGATCTGGGCGGCCAAGGCGTTGATCGACATCTCACGGCGTCTGGCCATGTCGACGAAGGCAATCCAGAAGGCGTCTTCCAGGGACACGGATGTCCTGTGCCCGTGGAGCGTGAGCGAGCGTTTGCGGGGGCGGGCGTCGATCATTCGATTCGGTGGCCGTCCAAATCGCGCCGGGCCTTCGCGGCGGCGGCGTCTTCGACGGTCTTCTGAGCCTTTGTCCGGCCGTGGCGCGCGGCGTTGGCATCAGCCTTGGCGGCTTTGTCTTTGCGGGCGCGGGTCTTGCGAGCCTTTCGGAGGTTGATGACCTTTCCCATGGGTAAGCCTTACGCGGTTCGCGTGGGACGGGCCAGAGGTAAAATGTCTAGTATAATTTACATATATTAATGTATAGTGTAATTTACACTTACGATCCGAGTGAAACTCGCCTGGACAAACAGGATGATGAATTTCGAAAGCGATCCGATGCGTCAGGCGGCCGATGGTCGATCTGATCCGATCCATCGACTTGGGTCGGACGGGACAGAGTTGGATGCTGGCGATTACGGATCGATCTATGGCGATCTTTACGCCCGGTTTCCACAAGAAAAGCAGACTGTCGGCCTGTCCGCGCTGACCATGCTGAAGGTCGATCAGGCAAGTCATCAGACAAAGGATCCAGCCATCGAGGATATCGTGCTGCGGCTTGTCTCTGATGGTGCGCTTGCCACGTCGCGCGTCGATTGCGGGGACGGATGCAGGACGCTTTCGGGACGCCCCGGGAGTTTCTATCTGGCGCCGGCGAACGCCATCGCCGATTGGCATGCCGACGGCGATCATCAATTGCTTTTGCTGGCTTTACCACGTGGGCGCGCTGTCTCACTGCTTGCGGGTGGTGACCCGGACGGTGCGGACCCGCTTGATGCTCTTTATGGACGCGAACTCTTCGACGCATCTGTGGCACAGTTGATGGAACGGATTTGGCAGGAGAGCCAACGAAATGGTCCGGGTGCATCGTTGCTTGTGGATGGTTTGTTCATGACGCTTCTGGGGACGCTCGCGCGGATTGGCTCGGACGACTGGGGGCGGGACGGCTCGCATCGGGAATCTGCTTTGGGCGACCGGCAGTTGGCGCGTGTTATCGAGTATATCGATGCCCATCTGAGCGAACCGACCACCGTCGAAGATCTGGCCGAGGTGGCTGGCCTGTCCGAGTATCATTTCATGCGTCGCTTTAAATTGGCCACGAACGCGACGCCCCATGCCTTTGTGATCGGACGACGGATCGAAGCCAGTCGTCAGATGCTGAGCGATCGGTCCTTGTCGATCGCGCATGTTGCCTATGAATGCGGGTTCTCGAGCCAGTCGCATTTCACGAACCAGTTTCGGAATACCGTCGGCGTGCCGCCGGGCGCCTATCGGCGTGCGCTGAGCGCCTAACGGGAACTGATCCGCGTGCCGGCGCCGCTCACGTCAGCGGTTCAGTGGGCGGCCCATTTCCTTCGGAGGAGATGGGATGGTGCAAGCCGCGGAGCTTAGTCCTTCGGGCCGATCATCAATTCGGGGCGGACGACGCGGTCGAAGGTTTCTTCGTCGACAAGGCCCAGACTGATGGCTTCTTCGCGAAGGGTCGTGCCGTTCTTGTGGGCGGTCTTGGCGACCTTGGTGGCGTTGTCGTAGCCGATGGTGGGGGCGAGCGCCGTCACCAGCATCAACGATTCCTTCATCAATTTATCGATACGGTCGGTGTTGGCTTGGGTGCCCGCGACCATGTTGTCAGTGAAGCTGCCCGCCGCGTTGCCCAGAAGCTGCATGGATTGGAGCAGGTTATAGGACATCATCGGATTATAGACGTTGAGTTCGAAATGGCCCTGGCTGCCGGCGAAGCCGATGGCGGCATCGTTACCCATGACATGGGCGCAGACCATGGTGAGCGCTTCGGCCTGGGTGGGGTTCACCTTGCCGGGCATGATGGAGCTGCCGGGTTCGTTTTCGGGCAGGATGAGTTCGCCGAGGCCCGAGCGGGGGCCACTCCCCAGCAGGCGCATATCATTTGCGATCTTGAAGAGGCTGGCGGCGACCGTCTTGAGCGCGCCGGAGAACATCACCATGGCGTCGTGGGCGGCCAAGGCTTCGAATTTGTTCGGGGCGGTAACGAAGGGCAGGTCGGTGATCGACGCGATCTCGGCGGCGACCTTTTCGGCGAAGCCCTTGCGGGTGTTGAGGCCGGTGCCGACGGCGGTGCCGCCTTGGGCGAGTTCGTAGATGTCGGGCAAGCAGGCCTCGACCCGCTCGACACCCTTGGCGACCTGGTGGGCATAGCCGCCGAATTCTTGACCGAGGGTGAGCGGTGTGGCGTCTTGCGTGTGGGTGCGGCCGATCTTGATGATCTCGGCGAATTCCTCGGACTTTGCGGCCAGCGCAGCGTGGAGCTTCTTGAGACCAGGAAGGAGGGTATCGCGGGCCATCATGCCGGTAGCGACATGCATGGCCGTGGGGAAGGTGTCGTTGGAGGACTGGCCCATATTGCAATGATCGTTCGGGTGGACCGGGTCCTTGGAGCCGATGGTACCGCCCATGATCTCGATGGCGCGATTGGCGATGACTTCGTTGGCATTCATGTTGGATTGGGTGCCCGATCCGGTCTGCCAGACGACCAGCGGGAAGTTGTCGTCGAAGCGACCGTCGATCACCTCGCCTGCCGCCTGCTGGATGGCCTGGGCGCGGTCGGCATCCAGGTCGCCGAAGCCTTCGTTGACGACGGCGGCGGCCTTTTTGATGACGCCGAGGGCGCGCACGATCGCGACAGGCTGACGTTCCCACCCGATGGGAAAATTCATGATCGAACGCTGGGTCTGGGCGCCCCAATACTTGTCGGCGGGAACGTCCAAAGGGCCGAAGCTGTCGGTTTCAGTGCGGGTGGCGGTCATTTTGCAGTGTCCTCTCGGCCGGTCGTGGGCCGTGACGTAACGTGACGGAGGGTCTGGGCGCAATGCAACGGATGGTGAAATGCCCTGAAATCGCCCTACTGGCGTCCTCACCCGGTCTTGAGCGGCTGGGTATTTCAAAGTTGAATAAGACCGTCTGGAGTCCTGCCATGCGCATGAGCGCCCTATTCACCGCGTTGCTGTTCCTTGTGGCGGCGCCTGCCGTGGCTGCAACGATCCCACCGGGGGCGTCGACCTTCGACGGCCGCATCCAGGCGCAAGGCGGATCGAACAATCAGCAAATCTACGACATCGATGGCGACCGGCTTGGGTTAGTCCGGCTGCGGAGGATCGAGTCCGGAGACTTCGTTAGCCGTGCCATCATCGACCAGTTCACATCAGCCAACGTTCTGGCCATCTATGCCGGTCGCGGTCTGGCCAACCGTGATGCAAGCCTGTCCGAATTCGACAACATTTCCGATGGGTATCAGCTGTTCCGAAATGGTGTGCAAAATCGGGCCATTTGGGTGCTGTGGAATGGCAGCCAGGATGCGATTTTCGAATACACTCGAGTTCGGCGCAATGGCCGCGTGATCACCCGCACATCCACCTTAGAGGGTGCCAATCCAACGCTGGCTGGCCAACCGAACATCGATATCCCGGCTGTGCCGGTCCCGGCATCGGGCTTCTTTTTGGCGTTCAGCATGGCGGGCGTGGCCTGGGTCAGCAATCGCCGCCGCCGCGGTGTCGCTACTTTCTGAACCGGTCCAGGCTGACCACCTCGGCCTCCTGACGCGGCGCGGACGGTTCGTCTTCCTCAACGAGTTCGGCAAAAGGTGCTTCTTCGCCGCCGCCCGGGCCGGGGTCGTCATCGCGGCCCTCGAAGCGTAGGCCGAATTCCACCGACGGGTCCACGAAGGTACGCAGCGACTCCCACGGAATGCTGAGCGGTTCGGGATTATCCCCGAAATTTAGCGTGACGGAAAAGCCGTCGTCGCGCACGTCCAGGCCTTCGTACCAGTGCTGCAGCACGATGGTCATGTCATCGGGATAGCGGTCGCGGAGCCAATCGGCGATGGCGACGCCGGGATGGGTCGTGTCGAAGGAGATGAAGAAGTGGTGGTCGCCGGGCAGGCCATCCTGGGCAACGCGGTCGAGCACGCGCCGGATCAGCCCGCGCATGGCGTCGTGCATCATCGTGCCGTAATCGATGGTCACTGACGGATCGTCGTCCATCCTCGGGCCCCAAACCGTTGCTGGAGACATGATAGACCAGAGGGTGCCTGGGGTCACAAGACCCGGATGTGGTGGGGCGAAGCTGTCTTTATCCATCGGCAGACCCAAACGATGGCCCGGGCGTTCCGGGCCCGGCCCGTTTCGCTGCGGGACAGATGAAATGCAGGCTTCTGTTGCCAGGTGCCTGCGAACCCCGCCTTACGCGGCTAGGCGCAAGGACTTAAGATTTCGATCTTGCGGACTGCTTACGCAGCCAGCGCGACCGGAGCACGGTTGTCGTTGGCAACTGTACATTGTGAACC
>JBCDCS010000205.1:0-5656 GCA_039181205.1 Pseudomonadota bacterium | reverse complement strand
GACGGCCAGGGCCGCGCCCACGAGAATACCCATGACGAGCCGTGGCAAACGGATGTCCAGCAGCACGACCCGGTCGCGCAGTTCCAGCGGCTCGCCCGCCGCGATCGAACTCAGCGCCGACCAAAGCGAGGTGCCAGCCGCCCCTTGCGCCAGGGACAGGACCGAGACGCAGACCAGAAGCAGGGCAAGACCGACCGTTGTGCGCCGGGCGAGACGCCTGCGATCCCCGGCGAGCGGGGCATCGCGTTGGCCCCCCATCTCGCCGAGAGCCGTCATCCCGCGTCCGCCAGGGCCTCGGCCAAGGCTTCGACCGCCTCGGGCGTGCGCGGTCCAAAGCCCAGCAGCAGCAGGCCATCCATCTGGACCAGTGCTTCGGTGCCCGCCGCTTTGGTGGTGGCCATTGCGGGCATGGAGAACAGTTCGGCGGCCGTCGTGCCATGGTCGCCGGACCGATCCATCATCAGAACGACGTCCGGATCGGCCAAGGCCACCGCTTCATCTGTCAATGGCTTGTAGCCTTCGAATTCCGTGACCGCGTTCTCGGCGCCTGCCAGCTTGATGATCCCATCCGCGGCCGTATCCGTCCCGGAAGCCATGATCCGCCCGCCTTGGGTCGACAGGATGAACATCACGCGCTTGGGATCGCCATCGATGGAACTGACCGCGTCATCCAGGCGTGCGAGGGTCTGATCGGCCAAGGCCATGCCTTCGACCGGTGTGCCAAGCGCCTCGCCCACGGCTTCGATCTTGGCCCGGAGGCCTTCGCGATCATGGCCATTGGGAACGGTGACGAACGGGATGCCCACATCGGCTAGCACCTCCAGCGCTTCCGGCGGACCTGCACCTGCCTCACTGACGATCAAATCGGGGGACACCGACAAAACGCCCTCCGGCGACAGGGCACGCATGTAGCCCACATCGGGCAATGCCGTTATCTCGGGCGGGTAGCTGGAGGTGGTATCCCGCCCCACCAGGCGATCAGCCTGACCCAGGGCGACGACAATTTCCGTCACCGACCCGCCGATCGACAGCACCCGCGTGGCGTTCGGCGCAACGGGCTGCGCGGACGGTAGGACCGTTCCAACGGCCAGGAATGCAAAGGCAGCGGCGAAGGCCAGAGGCAGCCAGTTGCGAAGGGAAAGGGTCCGTCTCATGACACCGCGTCCGGCAAACCGTCGACCACCGCCGCGAACGCCTTGGTCTCATCCAAGCCGATTTTCTCTTTCCGCAACCCGAAGACCTGCGCGATAAGAAGCCCGTCTGCATCGAAAGCCTCGACCGAGATCGCCGGGCCCCGCCTGGTCGGTTTCTGCACCGCCCAGACCTCGGCGACCTTGTCGTCCCGCAGATGCAGGTTGAAGCTTGGGTCCATGACGTTCAGCCAAGGGCCCATGGGTTCGATCCGATCCATGGGTCCGGAATGGATCTGAATGCAGCCCGTATTGCCCACGAAGACCATGGCCGGCACGCTGCATTCGGAAACGCCGCGGATGACGTTACCGAAGGCCTTCGGCTCCAACGGCCGCGCAAACGGCGCACCGGCCACACGATAGGCGCCCAGCCTGTTCATCTTCATCTTCCGGCAGAGCATCAGAAACTGATGCGTGTCCGTAAGCCGGGCCCATTCGGTGCGCAGCGCGTCGACCTTCTCGTCGTTCACTCTGGCGCCTTCGGTCGCTGGCACGGGCGTCACGGTGAGCGGTGGAACATCTCGCAGTGCCAAGCCGTCGCGCATGGCATCCCAGACGCCCAGGTCCGACGCCTCGCGCAGATGGACTTTGTGGACGCTCTGGCCCGCGGCATCAAAGATCTGGATCGATCGGCGCAGGCCAGCATCGGTTTCCTTTTCCACGTGGAAGCCATGGACCCAGTGCTTCGGGAACATCCGCAGATCGATATCGTCGCCGATGGTCATCGCTGCGTGGACACCGTCGTGGAAATCGGTGTAGCGGCCGACCTTTTCGCTGACGCACCAGACGTTCCGGGTCAGCGCCATGACTTCCCCCAAGCCTTCGACAGCGGGGATCAGGCGTCCGGGTGAGGCCTCGATCCGCGTCACCCGCCAGCCATCGTCCCGGGCCGCGAGAAGTTCCGCCTCCGAAATGCCGATCCTCGCTGCGAGGTCGCGTTCTCGCAGGTTCGGCGCTTCCGCGATGGCGGCGCGAATTTCATCAGGGCGGAGCGGTGCCTCCACGCTTACTGGGGTCTGCGACAGGGGCATGGCGGTCGTTCCATATGCGATGTCTGTGCCTGAAGACGCTAGCGTGGCGTCGAAGATGACGCCGGCTGGCAGATTTCCAGATATTGTTGACTAAATCACTCAGCATTACCAGCCCCCCGAAGCCGCCTGGGCATGGAATAGCTGTCAAATTCCGTTCAGAGAGAGCCCGTCAATCATGGCTAGGCCGCCCGGATGCGACAATCTGCACATAAAGTCGCGCCTCTTATCGGAGGGCCCAGCCGACCTTAGGGATCGCGTTCGAATCGAACGCCTTGGCGTGATCTGGGCGCCTCCAGCGTCGGTTTTTGGTCGCTTTGCTTGGCCTGTGTCGCTGGACCCAGGATCGCGATTTGGTCGTTCCGGTCTCTTTAGTGCGGGACTGCGCGGCGTCTGTCGGTCCTAACGACCCAGCGACGGATCGCTCTGCCGATCGTTGCCGCTACATCCCGCCGGATTTCGCTGCCCCGATCATCTCCGCCACCTGGGCGCGGAGCTCGTCCGGCAGGTACTGATCCTTGAGATTGAGAAAGCCCTGCACGATCAGGTCGCGCGCAGCATCCTCCGATAGGCCCGATGCCATCAGATAGGCCAGCTTTTCCGCGCCAACCGTGCCGACGGACGCTTCATGCGACAGTTGCGAACCCTCTGCGATGGCCGTCAGGCTGGGCACGGCTTCCAGCGCTCCGGCATCCGACAGCTTCAGGCCGTCGCAGCCTAGGAAGCCGACGGTTTCGCTGGCCTCGCCCACCAGACGGGCGCGGTTCAGGATGATCCCGCCTGCCGCGACCATGCGTGCCAAGCTTTCGCATTGCGCTCCCGGCGCGGTCAGATGGGTCACCGTGTCGAACACCCGTTCCGTTCCCTTGGGCGCGAAGATGATGGCCTGATCGTTCTGCCGTGCGTTGGCGCCGACCGTCGATTTGGTGTCTGATAGATGGTGGCGAACCGGCCCCAGCATGATCTGGTTCGATGTCTGCTCGGCGCCCTCCGCCACCTCGGTCCGGGAATAGGAATGCACCTGCATCCCTTCGCCCCAATTCTCGATCGAGATGGACCGGCACTTGGCGCCCGCCCGGATATATGTCTCCTCGATGGACACATGATGACCCGCATGCACCCGGGCTGGAACCGCCGCGCCCGATATCATCTCCACCTCGGCGCCCTCACCGATCACCGTGATATTGTGGGTGAATTGCCGCGCTTGCGGCGTCTCCAGCAAGGTGAAGCTCTGCACGGGAAGCCTCACTTTGGCGCCGTCCTTGACCCAAAGGAAATGTCCCAAAGGGTCTTCCACGCGCTCGGCCGCTTGCTGGACATGGTCGTTCTCGTCGGGCCGGATCAGATTGAGCATCAGATCCTGCACCCAGTCGTAGCGTTCCAGCGCCGTCTGCAGCGGCAGAACGACCACGTTCGGATCGTTCGATTCCGAGATGCGTATCTCTTGATCCGCCAAGACGCTGGTTGCCGCGCGATCCGGTGTCGCGCCAAAGCCGACCGGGGTCAGGATCGATGTTTCTTCGGAACTTAGAATGTCCTCGGGCATGATTCCGCTCCCTCAGGCCGCCGGCGCGACATAGCCGTTGCGTTGGATGTGCTGGAACAAGGCGCGGGGCGGCCCGCTGTGCAGAATCCGCCCGCCAGCCATGATATGCGCCTTATCCGCGTCGATATGATCGAGAATCACGCCGGTATGGGTGATCAGCAGGGCCGACCGCTGGCGGCCGTCACGGCCGGGCGTCTTCAGCAATCGGGTCACGGCCGCGCCGACAGCCGCGATATGTTCCAGATCGACGCCGCTTTCGGGCTCATCGAACAGCAGCAGATCGGGTCCCTGCAGGAAGAGCTTGAGCACTTCGAAGCGTTTGATCTCACCACCCGAAAAGCCGACGTTCAGATCGCGTTCTGCGAAGGCTGCCAAGTCGAGTTCCGACGCCTCTCGCTGCAGCGCTTCTTCTGCCCCGAGCGCGGCAGCGAAATCCCGAACCGTCACGCCAGGCAGTTCCGGCGGACGTTGGAACGCCATCCCCAGGCCTTTGGCGGCCCGTTCGTCCGGCGGACGTCCGACCAGCGATGCCCCGTCATAGGTGATATCGCCGCCGGTCACCTCGAATGGCGGTAAACCCATGATCGCGGACAACACGGTCGATTTACCCGATCCGTTCGGCCCGAGCAGCACATGGGCCTCGCCCGGCGGAACACGCAAAGAAATGTCATGCAGGATCGTGGCGTCGCCCACACCAACGCTCAGATCACGCAGTTCGAGACCCAAATCAGCCACCTAAAGCCCCCCAAGGTGGTTGCAGTATGAAGGAGGTGTGCCCGCAATTCGGCTGACACATCGAAAGTCTAGCAGACTGGTCAGCTAGGGAAAAGACTTGAATGAAATCAAAGGTCCAGCAATGGAAGGCCGATAGGCATTGCTGCAAGGTCAGCGTCGATACCGGAGTGGCTGCCCGCCGAAGATCTTCTCAGATCATCCTCCGCTGGGAACCAGGCTGCATCCGGAAATCCCTGAGCCGGCACCCGTCCAATGGCTAAACGGTCCGACCAGTTGCTTTGACCCATGGCTGCGTCATCTGTCTCAAACCGATGAACAGGGGACGCATCTATCCGTGCCGAATATTGGCAAATTGCGATGCATCGTCGGCGGGCATCTGGACCCGCAAAGCTGCCAGCCGGAACCGCATATCCGGCGGTTAATGCGGCTATGGCAATGAACTGGTGGAGCCTAGGGGAGTCGAACCCCTGACCTCTTGCATGCCATGCAAGCGCTCTACCAACTGAGCTAAGGCCCCGGACCGTGCCGCGTCCTACGGCAGCGGATATGATGGCGCAAGCGGAAAATCCGCCCGCGCAGAGCGGTCAATCGTCGTCGTCGCCATCGTCGCCGACGGCGATTTCGTCGAGCGAAACCGTGTCGTCGTCATCGTCTTCGAGCACGTCATCTTCGCCGACATCGGCATCATCGTCATCCTCGACCTCGACATCCACGTCATCGTCGTCGAGCAGCAAGTCCTCGTCGTCCTTGGGCTTGGCGTCCACGTCGTCCTTATCGGCCACCAGAACCCGCGTCTTCGTGCCGGTATCGACGTTCACCACCTCGCCTGTATAGGGGCTGACGATGGGGTCGCGGTTGAGATCGTAGAAGCGCTTTCCTGTGGTCGGGCAGACCCGCTTGACGCCCCATTCTTCCTTGGGCATGTCGGTTCCTTCATATCGTCCGGGCTTGCGAGAATTGGGGTCGGATGCCACAGGGGACACGGGGTGGCAAGGCCTTGCGAGACCATGACTGATACCATGTCCGTTCCCGGCCAGCCCGATCTCTCGATCCGCTTGAAAAGATCGGTGCGGGCCCGGCGCATGACGCTGCGGGTGGGCCGGACCGATGGGCAGGTGACGCTGACATTGCCAGCCTGGGTCTCGGTCACGGAGGCG
>JBCDCS010000204.1:0-5664 GCA_039181205.1 Pseudomonadota bacterium | reverse complement strand
TCATCTTCGCCCTGGCCAACCCCAACCCCGAAATCGCCTACGCCGACGCCAAGGCTGCGGCGCCCGACGCGATCATCGCCACCGGACGTTCGGATCATCCGAACCAGGTGAACAACGTGCTCTGCTTCCCGTTCATCTTCCGCGGCGCGTTGGATGTGGGCGCGACCGAAATCAACGAGGCCATGAAAGTGGGCTGCGTCGAAGGCATCGCGGCCCTGGCCCGGGCAACCACATCGGCCGAAGCCGCGGCCGCCTATCAGGAGGAACAGCTCACCTTCGGGGCCGATTACCTGATCCCGAAGCCGTTCGACCCGCGCCTGATGGGCGTCGTGGCGTCGTCCGTGGCCGAGGCGGCCATGACATCGGGCGTCGCGCGGCGGCCGATCCAGGACATCAAGGCCTATAAGGCATCGCTCGATGCCCAGGTCTACCGGTCGTCGATGATCATGCGGCCCGTCTTCGCCGCCGCCGCGCAGGCGGAGCGCAAGATCGTCTTTGCCGAGGGCGAGGATGAACGCGTGCTGCGCGCCGCCCAGGCGATCATGGAGGAGACGACGGATATCCCCATCCTGATCGGCCGGCCGGAGGTGATTTCGACCCGCGCGGAACGGGCCGGGCTCACGCTGGAACCGGGCCGCAACGTCGAAATCGTGAACCCCGAAAACGACCCGCGCTACCGCGACTATTGGGAAACCTATCACGGCTTGATGGCCCGGCGCGGCGTCGCGCCCGATCTGGCGCGCGCGGTCATGCGGACGAACAGCACCGCGATCGGGGCGGTCATGGTCGAACGGGGCGAAGCCGACAGCATGATCTGCGGCACGTTCGGGCAGTTCCTCTGGCATCTGCGCTATGTCACGGAAATCCTCGGGCGCGAAGACCGGCATCCAGTGGGCGCGCTGTCGCTGATCATCCAGCAGCGCGGCCCGCTCTTCATCGCCGACACCCATGTGCATGCTCTGCCGAGCCCCGAACAGGTGACCGAGACGGTCATCGCCTGCGCCCGACATGTCCGGCGCTTCGGGGTGGAGCCGAAGGTGGCGCTCTGCTCCGGCTCGCAGTTCGGCAACCTGGATTCCGCCAGTGGGCGAACCATGCGCGCGGCCCTGGAACGGCTCGATCAGATGGCCCTGGATTTCGAATATGAGGGGGAGATGCATGTGGATTCGGCGCTCGACCCCGAACTGCGCGCCCGGTTCCTGCCCGAAGGGCGAATGGACGGCGCCGCCAACTGCCTCGTCTTCGCCAGCACCGATGCGGCCGGGGCCACGCGCAACGTGCTGAAGACACGGGCGGACGGATTGGAAGTGGGACCGATCCTGATGGGCATGGGCAACAAGGCCCATATCGTGACCCCATCGATCACCGCGCGCGGCCTGCTGAACATCTCCGCCCTGGCCGGAACCCCGGTGACCCACTACGGCTGAAGCGCCGCCGGCTTGGTTACCTTTTTTTAAGGTTTGTCGGCAAAGGATTGGCCATGGCCAGCGCGCGGCCCGTCTTGAGGCAGGTTGGCACGCCCGTCCGGGGGCGTGCCGGCACCTCGAAAATCACCTGACCCTCCGACTCAACGCAACTTGCGCGCCTTCATCTCCGCCCGGAAAACCGTGCGGTGGTGCACCGCATCCGGGCCGTCGACCAGGCGCAGCGTCCGCAGATGGCCCCAAAGACGCGCCAGATCCGTGTCCTGGCTGACCCCCGCGCCACCATGGATCTGGATCGCCATGTCGCAGACCTCCAAGGCGACGCGCGGCACCATCACCTTCGCCTGGCTGATGAACGGCGCGGCGCGTTTCATATCACCCGTCTCCGCCTCCGCGGCATCCATCTCGGCAGCGGCGCGCAGGGTCAGAAGACGGGCCGCGTCGATGCGGATACGGGCCTCCGCGATCCGCTCCGCATTACCGCCCAGCGACAGCAGATCCGACCCGAACGCCCGGCGGCCATGGCCGCGCTCAATGGCCAGCGTCAGCGCCTTCTCGGCCATGCCGATGGCGCGCATGCAATGGTGGATGCGCCCAGGGCCCAGCCGCCCCTGCGCGATCTCGAACCCCCGTCCAGGCCCCAGCAGCATCGCATCCAGCGGCACCCGCACATCTTTATATCGGATATGCATATGGCCGTGGGGCGCTTCGTCGTCGCCGAACACCTGCAGACCGCGCAGGATGTCGATGCCCGGCGTCTCGGTCGGAACGACGACCATGGAATGGCGCGCGTGCCGGGGGCCGTCCGCATCGGTCAGGGCCAGAACGATATGCACCTTGCACCGCGGATCACCCGCCCCGGTGGACCACCACTTTTCGCCGTTCAGAACCCAGTGATCCCCGTCGCGATGGCAGGCGAGCGAGATGTTGGACGCATCCGACGACGCCACATCCGGCTCCGTCATCAAATAGGCGGACCGGATATCGCCGGCCATCAGCGGCTCCAGCCAACGGGTCTTCATGTCGTCGGTGCCGTAGCGGGCGAAGACCTCCATATTGCCGGTATCAGGCGCATTGCAGTTGAAGATTTCGGGCGCCAGCCAGGACTTCCCCATCTCCTCCGCGATATGGGCGTAATCGACCGTATTGATCCCCGGGCCGCCCGGCAGATGGGTGCGCCACAGATTCCACAAACCGCGCTTCCGCGCCTCTTCCTTCAGCCCCTCCAGAATCTCCGTCTGCCGGGGCGTGTGCTGCCATCGGTTGCCAGTACCACCGGTCTCGGCATGGAATTCGGCATCCAGAGGCGCGATCCGCTCGGCCACCATGGCGGCAACGGCATCGCGCAACTCCCGTCCGCGGGACGTAAGGCTCAGGTCCAAGGCAAGTCCTCCCAAGGGGCACCCTTGCCATGGACGCCGCAGCGCGCAACCCTGATCCGCATGGATGGATTGCCGGACGACCTGGGGCCTTGGCTCGCCGACCGCTTGCCGGGGCGGCCCCGGATCGCAGGGGCGACGCGCTTCGGAACGGGGCAATCCAACCCAACCTGGAAACTGGACACCGAAGCTGGCCCCCTGGTTCTGCGGGCGAAACCGGCCGGGCAATTGCTGCCGAAAGCGCACATGGTGGAGCGGGAATTCCAGGTCATGCGGGCGCTGGAACGGAGCCCCGTCCCCGTCCCACGAACGGTGCTGCTGGTCGAGGAGGAGAACGCCCTCGGCCGGACCTTCTACGTGATGGAACATCTGGACGGCCGGCTCTTCTGGGACCCCACCTTGCCCGACACGACCGACCGGACGGCGATCTACGGCGCCATGGCCGAGGTGCTGGGCGCATTGGGCGCCCTCAGGCCGGAAGCCGTGGGGCTCGGGGACTATGGCCGGGCCGAGGGCTTCTATGCCCGCCAGGTCGCGCTTTGGACCCGGCAATACACGGCCAGCGTCGCCGACCCCGATCCGGACATGGTGGCGCTGGGCGATTGGCTCGCGCAGCAGACGCCTGAGGAGGCGCGCGCCGCCCTCGTGCATGGCGATTACCGCTTGGACAATCTCATGTTCCACCCGACCGAGCCCCGGGTGATCGGGGTCTTGGATTGGGAACTATCGACGCTGGGCCATCCGGCGATGGATCTGGCCTATCAGGTGATGCAATGGGGCCTGCCCCATGCCTCGCCGCTCAAGGGGCTCGGCGGCGTGTCCCGGGCGGAACTGGGGCTGCCGTCAGACGAGAGCTACGTGGCGCAGGTCTGGGGCGGCCCGGTGCCCGATTGGCCCGTCTGGTGCGCGCTCGCCGCCTACCGGCTCGCGGCCATCCTCGCCGGCGTCGGCGCCCGCGCGGCGGCCGGAAACGCGTCGAACCCAGAGCAGGGTTTGCGATACGGGGCCATGGTCCCAGAAGTGGTTCGCTTGGGCCAGCGGTGGATGGTGGCCTAAAGCGATGTCCGACTGGGTATCAGCCAGTCAGGCCGACCAAGCGCAGTTGCGCGGGCTCTTGCAGCGAGCGATTTCCTGGCGCCCGGCCCCGGCGCCATGCGGCATCCCTAACGGGATCTTGCCAAAACCGTGCGAACGCACGTTCGCACGGGGGGTGTACAGGGGGTGTACGGATGTCACCCCCGGTCAAAACGCCGATGCCGGCCCGCGATCACCAGGCCAAGCCACAGTCGCCAACGCGGGCGCTTGCGTTTCTGCAAGTCACGTTCCAGCGCTGCAAAGTGTGCCCGCTCTTTCTCGTAAGCCGTTGGATATAGGCGCTCCATTTCCGCGTCCCACATGGCAGCCTCCTGTCTTGGGGTCTCCCCCCCAAGCTGCCGCCGCACCGCTCTGATTGCAGCCCGCCATGCTCGCAACTACCTTTCCACAAATGAAAAACCCGATCCCCTGGAACGACCTCGCGCTCTTCGCCGCCGTCGCGCGAACCGGCGCCCTGGCGCGCGCGGCCGCCGAAACCGGGACGTCCACGGCCACCCTGTCGCGGCGCATGACCGCGCTCGAATCCCGCCTCGCCCGCCGTCTCTTCCGCCATGGCCCCCACGGCTACGCTGTCACACCGGACGGCGCCGACCTACTGGCGCTGGCCGAACGCATGGAAGCCGCCGCCACCGACATCGCCGGGTGGCAAGGCGCCCCCTCCGGCCCGCCCCGCGTCCGCATTTCAGCCGGCACCTGGACGGCCGATATGCTGGCCGAAAACGTCCTCGCATACTGGTCGTCCGACGCGCCCTGGGTCCCCGAATTTGTCCATAACGATAGAAACATGGACATCGCTCGGCGCGAAATAGACATCGGCATCCGAAACCGCCGCCCCGAACAGCCCTGGCTCGCCGGGCGCCGGATCAGACCGGTTCACTACGCGGTCTATGGCCAACCCGACGCGAAGGGTTGGATCGGCGCCAGTTCCGACGCCACCCAGACACCCTCCGCCGCCTGGGTCGCCCGGAACCATGGCGACGAAATCGTCACCACCGTCAACGATCCGCGCCTGGCCGCCCGCCTCGCCGAATCCGGCCTGGGCCGCGTCGTCCTGCCCTGTTTCGCGGGGGATGCGCGCCCGCTCCAGCGTCTCTCCGACCCCATCGACGCGCTGACCCACGACCAATGGCTCGTCTGCCACCACGACGCACGCCACGACGCGCCGATCCGCCAAGCGCTGGATGCCTTGGCCGCCTACCTCACCCGATGAATGACCGAACCCATTGTCCCGATGTCTTAGCATACCCTTACCAAACCCGTACGAACGCGCGTTCGCACGTGGGGTGTACAGGGGGTGTACGGCGGGTGCCCCCCCTCTTGAGCGCGCCCCGCCCAGCGATTACCTTGGCGTTGAAGGAGTTTGCCCATGTTCGCCATCCCCGGCCAATCCCCCGTCACGGTCACCGACGCCGCCGCGACCCAGATCGCCAAACTGATGGCCAAACAAGACGCCGCGGGCCTGCGTATCGGCGTCAAGAAGGGCGGCTGTGCGGGCATGGAATACACCATGGACTACGTGGCCGAGGTCGAACCCAATGACGAGGTTGTCGAAGTCGGCGAGGCCCGCGTCATGATCGCCCCCATGGCGCAGATGTTCCTCTTCGGGACCGAGATCGATTACGAAACCTCGCCGCTGGAAAGCGGTTTCAAGTTCCGCAACCCCAACGTCGTCGATGCCTGCGGATGCGGCGAGTCGATCAAATTCGACGAAAGTCTGGGCACGCCCTCCTGATCTGCTAGACCGGGCCCGACCGACAGGAGGGGCC
>JBCDCS010000203.1:0-5692 GCA_039181205.1 Pseudomonadota bacterium | reverse complement strand
GAGCGGGTGATTTTGGCCCATTGGACGTCGAGCCAGGTATCCCACACCAGATCGTGGTCGGCCCGGAAGCGCATCTCGTAGACCATGCCCACCGCCGCTTCCAGGATGGCGTCGGCATTGGCTTCCAGCGACAGCACCTCCCAGAGACGGCTTTCGGGATAGAGATTGGCGCCGGCGCGGTGGTCCAGGAAGCGGCAGATGACCCGGCTGTCATAGATCGCCGGGCCGTCATCGCGGATCAGGGCTGGGATCTTGCCCGACGGGTTGGTGGCGTTGAGATCGGCATCCCCGCCCAGGGGGTTGGCTGTGACATCGCGCAGTTCGATGTCGGTCTGGCCGGTTTCCAGGAGGACGACGCGGCATTTTCGAACGAAGGGGGAGGCGCTGGAAGAGAGAAGCTGCATCATTTGGATCCCGCATTGTGCATCAGTCGCGACAAGAGCAGTGTCTCGGAGCCGATGCCAGCGGTTTCCATGGCCGCCGCCGCCCGGAGGCGCACGTCATCGGGCTTGTTCTGGTTGAGCTTCCAGGTGCTGTCGATCTTGGTGACGCGCAGGCGGCAGGGCACGATCTGGCGCATCATGCGGCGCAGCACGTCGGGCGTCATCTTGGCGGTGGTCCAGGGCGCCTTCGGCAACCGTTGCTCGAACCCAGCGCTCTGACGGTCGAGCATGGCGTGCATGGCGTCGTCCGGCAGGCGTTCGAGGTGGCCGCACAGATGGGCGGCGACGTAGTTCCAGGTGGGGACCTTGTCGGGCACGTCGTACCAATCGGGCGAGACGTAGCCGTCGGGTCCGGTCACGGCGATCACGGCATCGCAAGGCAGCACCCGCAGGATCGGATTGGACCGCACCAGGTGCAGATCGGCGCTGACCCCATCGGCATCGAGCAGAAAAGGGATATGGGACAGAAGTGGGCCGTGCTCGGCATTGACGGCCAGCATGCCGAAGGACCGTTCGCGGATGAAAGCGAGCGTGGCGGCATCGGCGCCTTGGCGGAAGGCTGGGTTCGGATGCATGACCTGGTCGTGCCTGGATCGCCGCCCGATCGCAAGGCGGGTTGCCAGGCTGGGCATCTACGGGCAGGGGTCGAGGGATAATGCACGCGCCGACCTCTGCCATTTTGTTGAAGCTTGCGGCCGCGGCCTGCGTGGTGGGCCTGGGCACCTGCGTGCATGCGGCGGCCGCCGAGGCGCCCATCGGGCAGATCATGGCGATGCGCGCGGCGATCTCGCTGGTGATCGTGGCGGTGTATGGGTTGCTGGCGGTTCCGTTGGAGACCTTGCGCCCGAAACGCCTGCAGCCGCATCTGGTGCGGGGCGGGCTGGCCTGTGTGGGGATGTTTCTGAGCTACGTGGCCTATGCGGCCCTGCCCGTGGCCCAGGCCCAGACCCTGGCCTATCTGGCGCCGGTGATCACCCTGCCCGCGGCAGCGCTGCTGCTGGGCGAACGGCTGACGGGCCGCGTGGTCGTGGCTGTGGGGATCGCCTTCGTCGGCGTACTTTTCATTCTGGGCGTGTCGGTGGAGATGGGGCGCGAGGCGACCATAGGCGCCCTGGCGGGTCTGGCCTGCGCCGCGATCATTGCGCTGATCCAGGTGCAGATCCGGTCGATGACGGCGACGGAAACGACGCTGTCCATCGCCTTGTCCTTCTCCGTCATCGTCACCGTTGTCAGCGGATTGACGTGGTTCACCGGCAATTGGGTGCCGCTGCAGGGGCCTTTGATCTGGTGGCTGTTGGGGGCGGGGGTCCTGGGCGCCGGGGCGTTGGTCTTCAACACGGAGGCGGTGGCGCGGGCGCCGGTCACGCTGCTCGCGCCGCTGGAATATACCGGATTGATCCTGGCGCTGGTCATCGACTGGACGATCTTCGCCCATGCGCCGGGGCCGCTGGCCTATATGGGATCGGCGTTGATCACGGCGGCGGCGCTATTGGTCGTGGTCAAGCGGCGGCGCGCGCCGCTGGCCGGGCTTGAAGACGCCGATCCGCGACCGCGGTGATGCAGGCGGGCACGATGGCGCCGACGGGTTGGTCGGTCTCGAACTTGACCTCGGCGAAGTGTTCGGTGCGGCCCATGTGGGGCGATTCCATCAGAACCTGGTGGGTGCGGCCAATCTGAGCCCGTAGATGGCGGTCGACCGCTTGCGCGCCCGCATCCCGCAGGCGGGCCGCCCGCGCCCGGATCGTAGGTCCGGCGACAGGCGGGATCTTGGCGGCCGGCGTGCCCTGGCGCGGGGAATAGGGAAAGACATGGAGCCAGGTGAGATCGCAGTCTTCGACAAGGCGGAGCGAGTCTTCGAAATGGGCGTCGGTTTCGGTCGGGAAACCGGCGATGATGTCGGCACCGAAGGTGATGTCCGGGCGGACCGCGCGGGCGGCCTGGCAGAAGGCGATGGCATCGCCGCGCAGGTGCCGCCGCTTCATGCGCTTGAGGATCAAGTCCGATCCGTGCTGCAGGCTGAGATGCAGATGGGGCATCAACCGGGGCTCTTCCGCGATGCAGCGCATCAGCGCCTCGTCCACCTCGATGGAATCGATCGAGGAGATACGCAGGCGGACGACATCCGTGAGCCGGAGAAGCCGCGCGACCAGATCGCCGAGCCGCGGCTGGCCCGGAAGATCCGCGCCCCAGGAGGTCAGATCGACGCCAGTGAGGACGACTTCGTTGAACCCCCGATCGACCAGGCGGTTGACCTGATCGACGACGACGCCCGCCGGTACGGATCTGGAATTCCCCCGGCCATAGGGGATGATGCAGAAGGTACAGCGGTGGTCACAGCCGTTCTGGACCTGGACATAGGCGCGAGAGCGGGTGCCGAAGCCGTCGATCAGATGACCGGCGGTTTCCGTGACCGACATGATGTCGTCGACCTGAACTGGTTCCGTGTCGCCGGTCGTGAGGCCCTGCCAAGTGGCGGGCTGCATCTTTTCGGTGTTGCCAAGGACAGTATCGACTTCTGGCATGGCGGCGAAGCTTGCCGGATCGGTCTGGGCGGCGCAGCCGGTGACGATGAGCCGGGCGTCCGGGTTCTGGCGGCGGAGTTTGCGGATATCCTGCCGCGCCTTGCGGACGGCTTCGGCGGTGACGGCGCAAGTATTGACGATCACGGCGTCGCCCAGGCCCGCCTTGGTGGCGAGGTCGCGCATAGCCTCGGCCTCGTAGGCGTTCAGACGGCAGCCGTGGTTCGAAAGGATCGGCGCGTCAGCCATGCCAGACCCCGTCGAAGACATGGGCGGTGGGGCCGGTCATCCAGACGCCGTCGTCCCGCCAGTCGATGTGAATCTGTCCGCCATCCAGATCGATCCCGACCGTACGACCGGTAAGCCCGCGGCGCGCGGCGGCGACGGCGGCCGCGCAGGAGGAGGAGCCGCTGGCCAGAGTGATGCCGGTGCCCCGTTCCCAGACCCGCATGCGGAGGCGATCGGGGCCGATCTGGTGAACGACCTGGACATTGGTCCGTTCGGGGAAGAGCGGGTGGTATTCATGGGCGGGGCCGAAGGTGGCGAGGTCCACGGCATCGGCATCGGCGACGAAGAAGGTGCAATGGGGATTGCCCATGCCGGTGCCAACCGGATCGCCATTGATGGGCAGGTGCAGGGTATCCACATCCTGCGCCAGCGGGATGTCCTGCCACTCCAGAAGCGGAGGGCCCATATTGACCGAGACCGCATCGCCTAGGGCGCGTGCCTGAAGCAGACCCCGCTCGGTCCGCAAGGTCAGCGCGTCGGTGCCCCGCGCCGCCATTTCCCAGGCCGCGATGCAGCGCGTGGCGTTGCCGCAGGCCCCGGCGGTGGAGCCGTCGGAATTGTAGAAGGTCAGCGCGACATCGGCCTCTGGGTCGTCCTGGATCAGGGCCAGTTGGTCGAAGCCCACGCCCCGGTGCCGGTCGCCCATGGCCCGCGCGCGCGGGCCGTCGACCGACAGACCCTGACGTCCGTCGACCACGACGAAATCGTTGCCGAGCCCATGCATTTTCATGAAGGGCAGGCCATCTGCGCGCGTCTCGATCATCGGGCCGCAGATACGCCCCGCGCGGCACTTTTGAAAGACCCTTGGCTTGACGGGGCCAAGGGGCGGCGATAGGGCCTCCCGGGCGTGGGCCGGTAGCTCAGTTGGTTAGAGCAACTGACTTTTAATCAGTAGGTCCTCGGTTCGAATCCGAGCCGGCTCACCACTTTTCCCACACGCGGAAATCAGAGGTGAAACGCCGGATTTTGGCCGTGCTGCCGGCCCGATCACGCCGCGGGCGATTCCCGGTCTTCCGTCAGCAGCCGCGTCAATTCCGGGTAGTTCGTCTTACCGGACGCCAACAGCGGGACCTCTTCTAACGCGATCACGTCCGATGGCAGGGCCAGTTCGGCGACGCCTTCGGCCCGCGCCTCCATCCGCAGTGCTTCGCGGTCGGGATCGGCCCCGGCAATGGCGAGGATGATCCGTTCGCCTTTCCGGTCATCGGGGACGGCAATCGCGGCGACTGAGGCATCGGGCCAAGTCTGGGCGGCAAGGCGTTCGACGGCGGCGAGGGAGACCATTTCACCGCCGATCTTGGCAAACCGCTTGATGCGGCCGCTGAGGGTCACGAAGCCGTCCGGATCGATGGAAACCACGTCGCCGGTATCGTACCAACCGTCCTCAAGCGGCTCCAACACGCCTGGATTTTCGGCGCGCATATAGCCGAGCATGATGTTCGGACCGCGTACGCAGAGACGATCCCCCGGGATGCCGGGCACGGGGTCCAGCCGGGTTTCGATCGCCGGCAGGAACCGACCGACGGTGCCGAAACGGTCGCTCACCGGCGTGTTGAGGCTGAGAACGGGGGAGGCCTCGGTCGCACCGTAGCCTTCCAGAATGCGCACCCCAAACCGGTCGACCCAGAGCGCCCGGGTGGCCGGTCTGACGGGCTCGGCCCCGGCGATGGCCGCCCGGACCGACGTGAAGTCGTTGGGGTCCGCGCGGCGGCCCCAGCCCGCCAGGAAGGTGTCGGTGCCGAAGATGATCGTCGCCTGGTGCGAATAGGCCAATTCCGGGATGACCTTGTAGTGGAGCGGGGTCGGATAGATCATGAGCCGCGCGCCGCAGATCATTGGAAAGAGGAGCCCGGCGGTCAGCCCCAGGGCATGAAAGAGCGGCAGGGCGGTCAGGACGCGGTCAGAGTTGCTCACATCGCTGCGGGCCCGAAGTTGCGCGACGTTGCCGAGGAGATTGCCGTGGCTCAGCACGACGGCCTTGGGGACCCCTTCCGTCCCGGAGGTGAACAGGACGACTGCTGGCGTGTCCCGTCCCGAAGCGGCCGGGCGCCCCGGCGCGAGGAGCGCCAGGAGACGGCGCGCTGGGCCGATTTCGGCGCGCAAGTCTTCGGTCCAGATGACTTCGGCGCCCATATCTTCGAAGAGCGCGATCATCGGTTCCAACTGGGCCTGTTCGACGAAGGCGCGGCTGGACAGGATGCGCTTGATCCCGGCGGCCGTCAGGGCCGCGCGGATCGGCCCCGGGCCAAGTGTCGAGTTCAGGATCGCGGGCACCCGACCTTCGCGCCAGAGCGCACCCAAGACGACGGGCACCGTGGCGACGCCGGGGAGGAGGAAGCCGACGACTTCACCCGGATCGGTCCGCTGTCGGAGGCGCGCGCCGAGGGCCGCGGCGCCAGCCGCGACATGGCGCAAGGTGAGAGTATTTCCCATCGGGTCTTC
>JBCDCS010000202.1:0-5730 GCA_039181205.1 Pseudomonadota bacterium | reverse complement strand
GCGAGCACGGGCAGCACCACGAAAAACAACGCAGCCAAGAATGCCGTACCCACAAGTGACGTCACGATCGCGGCCCGAAACAGAGGTCGAGCTTCGGCAGGGCGTTCGCGGGGGACCAGACGCTTCAAATGGGCCCCCACATCGCCGCCCGCCACCAGGCGTTCCGGCCCGGCGCCCAACGCAACGACCACCATGCCACCCAGCGCGCGGTCCGGCAGTTGGCGCAGGTCTGACATGTTCCAGCGTAGCGGATCGGCTTCCGGTTCTTCGATCAGGAGCGTCTGGCCGTCGATACGCAAAGACACCCGCCGGCGTTTGGCAGCCCGGCCGTCGTAGTAGTCCGCGAAGGCGGTCATATCCCGGCCCCCAGATCGAACAGATTGGCGAAGCCATCGGCATCGGCCATGTGCTGCCGCGCGCCCTGTTTCGCAGCGCCCACCTCGGCCGCGCCGGACACGGCAAGCGTCTCGCCCACATGGCGGATCAGGGGAAAGGTCACGAAAGCCAGGCGGAACGTGCCGCGCAGTAGAAAAAACGCCAGATAGATCAGGAGGCCCCCACCGAACAAAATGTACGGCGATATGGCGCCCCCGCCGAGAACTTCCTGTTCCAAATTTTCCAGCACGACGCCACCGAAGGCCAGAAAACCGAAAGCCATCCCAACCCCGATGAGCGCGCCCAAAAGCAACGCACCGACGATGATCCAGCCGCCCAAATGGATCACGACGATCCGACCGACCTTGGGCGCGACTGTCATGCGCACGCCGTCCCCCCATTGCACGGCGGAAATCAATCGCTCGTAGGAGCGCACACGCCACCGAACCCAGAGCCACAGCGCAGCAATCGGCATGGAGACCGTGATCAGGACGGCGGTCCCGACGGGGAGGTTCACCGGGCCCGTTGGATCGAAGCTGGCCAGAGCGGCGGCCCAAAGCGCCGTGCAGGCCACGAGACCAAGCCAGTTGGGAAGCCAGGCCCGGGCCAATGGCCAGGCGGAGTTATCCAGCCGGAAGGGCGTGTCGCCGTAGAATGTTCGGTCGACCCGATACTTCCAAAGGTGATGGGTGCGCCAGGGCAAGGCCAAACCGGCCGTCATAAGAGTGATCACTGTCCAAGTGGAGGCAAGCCGAGCATGACCCCAGGCGCCGGGTGCCATGGAAAAGGAGAGGCCCCGCCATTCCGTGTGGTTCATCAGGTATTGCATGCCGCGGTAACGGGCGAACCAGTAGACTGGCAGGACGCATATGATGGACGCGACGATACCCGCCAAGATATTGTTGAAAATGTTCAGCGACAGAAAGATCAGCACCATCACGACGATGCCCAGGTAGGTGGCGACAATACAGGCCGCGATTACGAAACCCATGAGCTTTTCCATCGGTCGGCCGCGATATTCCAGCGGGGCGCCGCCCACATGGAAGGTGGACCAAAGCCAGCGGCGGATACGGGTGCGGGACCAGAAGGAATAAATCCCGCAGGTGATGACGGTCAGAAACGTCGTCTTGATGGCGAGCCCCAGAAGATCGCCGCGATTGCCGACGACTTGGGCGTCCAGGTTATCCAGGGAAGCGAAGCTCACGCGATCAGGTGAACCGATTGTCACGCGGGAAGCCGCGCGGCGCCATGCGGCCGGCCTGGGCCCGGCTGCCCAGCCATTCCGACAGATCGGCTTCGTGCCGGGTGCGGCCGGCCGGATCGGACCAGCGCAGGCCATCGGCCAGGGTGATCACGGTCACGTCGGAGAGGCCGCCATCCTTGAATTTCTGCAGACGGACGCCTTTGCCCCGGGGCATTTCGGGCAGGTCGGCCAAAGGGAAGACCAGCATTTTGCGGTTTTCTCCGATACAGACCACGTGATCGCCGTCGGAAGAGACGGGGCGCAAGGCGGCGACCCCTTCCTTGACGGTCAAGACTTGTTTCCCGGCCCGTTTGGAGGCGATCAGTTCGTCTTCCGGCACGACAAATCCGTCCCCGGCCGAAGAGGCCAGCAGCAATTTGCGGCCCGGCTGGTGGATGAGGATGTCCACGATGCGCGTTTCGTTGGGCAGGTCGATCATCAGGCGGACGGGTTCGCCCATGCCGCGCCCGCCCGGCAGGCCAGAGGCCGAAATCGTATAGGCCCGGCCGTTGGAGCCCCAGACGATCAGACGGTCCGTGGTTTCGGCGTGGAACATGAAGGCCGGGCCGTCGCCGTCTTTGTATTTGAGTTCTTTATCGAGGGGTTGGTGACCCGACAGGGCCCGGACCCAACCCATCTGCGAGCAGACGATGGTGATCGGTTCCCGCTCGATCATGGCCTCCAGCGGGACGTCAGCGACCTCGACAGCCTCGGCGAAGTCGGTGCGGCGGGCGCCGAGTTCCGTTCCCTTGCCGAATTGCTTTCGGACGTCGCGCAGTTCGTCTGCAATGGCCTTCCACTGCACCGCATCGTTTTCCAGCAGGTCTTCCAGGCCCGCCCGTTCCTCCATCAGCGCGTCGCGTTCTTTCAGAAGCGCCAGCTCCTCCAGTCGCCGCAAGGCGCGCAGACGCATGTTGAGGATGGCTTCCGATTGCACTTCGGTCAGCGTGGGCTGACGGTCCGTCGGCAGGGGTGATGTGTAATCGGCCTCGTCCTTGGCGCGGACATAACCTTCGCCCCAGGGCTCGTGCATCAGCGCTTCTTTGGGTGCGTCGTCATAACGGATGATGTCGATGACCCGGTCAAGGTTCAGATAGGCAACGATGAAGCCTTCCAGCACCTCCAGGCGGTGGTCGATCTTGGCCATCCGGTGGCGGGACCGGCGGATCAGCACATCGCGGCGGTGATCGAGGAAGGCTTGCAGTACCTCGCGCAGACTGCAGACCTTTGGCGTCACGCCGTCGATCAGGACATTCATGTTGAGCGAGAACCGCGTCTCCAGCTCCGACATGCGGTACAGCGTCGACATCAGGACATCCGGGTCGACATTGCGAGACTTGGGCTCCAGCACGATGCGGATGTCGTCGGCGCTTTCGTCGCGGATATCAGCCAGGATGGGCACCTTCTTCTGCAGGACCAGTTCGGCGAGCTTCTCGATCAGTTTGCCCTTCTGCACCTGATACGGGATTTCGGTGACGACGATCTGCCACTGGCCCTTGCCCAAATCCTCGATCTCGTGCCGGGCCCGGAGCCGGAACGCCCCCCTGCCCGTCCGATACGCCTCCAAGATGTTTTCGCGCGGCTCCACAATGACGCCACCGGTTGGAAAATCGGGGCCCGGGATGTGTTCCACCAGGGTCTCGGCGCGGGCATTGGGGGCCTTGATGAGATGCAGGCAGGCGGCGATCAACTCGTCCAGATTGTGGGGCGGGATGTTGGTGGCCATGCCGACGGCAATCCCCGCTGCGCCATTGGCTAAGAGATTCGGGAAGGCGGCCGGCAAAACAACGGGCTCTTTCAACGTGCCGTCGTAATTGTCGCGGTAATCGACCGCATCCTCGTCGAGCCCCGCCAAGAGCGCCTCGGCGGCCTCGGTCATGCGCGCTTCGGTATAGCGGGAGGCCGCGGGGTTATCGCCGTCGATATTGCCGAAATTCCCCTGCCCGTCGACCAGCGGATAGCGAACCGCGAAATCCTGGGCGAGGCGTGCCATGGCGTCGTAGATCGCGGCGTCGCCGTGCGGGTGGTAATTGCCCATGACGTCGCCGCTGATCTTCGCGGATTTCCGGAAGCCGCCGGTGGACGACAGCCGAAGTTCCCGCATAGCATAGAGAATCCGACGATGGACCGGCTTCAGCCCGTCGCGCGCATCGGGCAGCGCGCGGTGCATGATCGTCGACAGAGCATAGGTCAGATACCGCTCCCCGATGGCGCGGCTCAAGGGCTCGGCGACGGTCCCTGCGCCGCGATCCGGATCGGTCGGGTCACTCATGTCAGGGGATGTATCGGGGCCAACTCCGTCACACAAGAATCAGTTACTAAGGAAAGTGGCAAAACTGTGGTAATCTCGATTCTGGTTCCCACCGGAACCATGATCTCAATTTGGAGTTTAGGTCCCGAATGCATTACTTCGTCGGGGAAACAAAAAATGATTAAAATGACGATTACACTGCTCGTTGCGCTTTATGCGACTTTCATTATCTGGGGTGAGCCCATCAACTATGCCGAAGTCGAGGCGGCAACCGACACTGACCCTTCGGCGATCCAAACGGGTGAATTCGACGGCCCGATCATTCTCGGGAATGCGTCGGCACCCGAAGCGGCGGTCACAAGAACCGCGACCCAGGATGTGATCGTGCCCGATCCGGCCGTCATCGCAGCCTCGGCGCCAGAGCCCACGACCACCGCACCGACACGGATTGGTGAGCCGGTCGTCGTGAGCCTATACCGACAAGCGGAACCTGCGCGTGAGCTCGAGCAGACCGAAGTGCCTAAGCAGGATGAAGTCAGCGCGGAACCCGACCTCGATCTGCTCAGGGTAACTGGGACAGTAGTGAACATGCGGGCTGGGCCGTCCTCGGCAAATCAGGTCGTCGGCAGCCTACCCAGAGGAACCGTGGCCGAAGCCATCGGTGCGCCGCAGAACGGCTGGCAACAGATCCGCGATCTGGCCAGCGGTCAGACCGGGTGGATGTTCGCGCGGTTCCTGGAGCCTTCCTAAACACAGAAAGCAGCGGGCCCTCGCGGGGCCCGTTTTCATTTCCGGGCACCGCTGATAGGCCGCGGCACATGACGCGGACGATCCTAATCACCGGCTGTTCCAGTGGGATCGGCTACCATGCCGCCCACGCGCTTTCGACCAAGGGCTGGCGTGTCTTCGCCGCCTGCCGCAAGCCCGAGGATTGCGACAGATTGCGGGGCGAGGGTCTGGCCGCGCCTCTGATCGACTACGAACGCCCAGACACCATCGCCCAAGGTCTGGCCGACATGCTGGAGACGACCGATGGGCGCATCGACGCGCTCTTCAACAACGGTGCCTATGCGATCCCCGGTCTGGTCGAAGATATGCCGACGGACGCCCTGCGCGCCACGTTCGAGGCGAATTTCTTCGGCTGGCACGATCTGACGCGGAGGGTGATCCCGCCCATGCGGGCCCAAGGCCATGGTCGGATCGTGCAGAATTCCAGCGTGTTGGGCTTTGCGGCCGCCCCCTGGCGCGGGGCCTACAACGCCACGAAGTTCGCGTTGGAAGGCCTGACCGATACGCTGCGCATGGAGTTGCGGGGCTCTGGCATCGAAGCGATCTTGATCGAGCCCGGTCCGATCACGTCGCGGTTCCGCGCCAATGCAAGGGGTCAGTTCGAACGGTGGATCGACTGGAAGGCTTCGGCCCGGCGGGCCGACTACGAACGGCTCATGGGCCGCCTCTATCAGGACAGCAATCAACGGTTCGAATTGCCGCCGGACGCGGTGACCGACGTCTTGATCCATGCGCTGGAGGTCCGCCGTCCCAAGGCCCGCTATCGCGTGACGCTGCCGACGAAGGTGGGCATGGTCATGAAACGCACGCTGCCGACGTGGGCGATGGATAGAATTCTGTCGAATTCCTGATCCCGCCCGCTAGCTCACGAAGCCTGCCCGACCGGAAGGACCCAAGATATGCGCGACGACCCCCTTTTCTACGTTGTTGTCCTTGGATGTCTGGCCGTCCTCGTCATTTTGATGGTGGGTGTCGGTGGCTTCGCCAAGGGCGGGGAATTCAATAAGAAACACGGCAACCGCCTGATGCGGATGCGGGTGATCGCGCAATTCGTCGTGGTCCTGATGCTCAT
>JBCDCS010000201.1:0-5735 GCA_039181205.1 Pseudomonadota bacterium | reverse complement strand
TCGCCCCGGTCGCAGGCTTTGGCGACCTCGTAGACATAGGCCCGGGCCGAGTTCATGGCCGTGTACATGTCGGCGATTTTGCCCTGCATCAGTTGGAAGGACCCGATGGGTTTGCCGAATTGCTTGCGCTCGGCCAGGTAGGGCATGACCTCGTCCAGGCAGGCGGCCATGATGCCGGTGCCGATGCCGGAGAGGACGACGCGTTCGTAATCGAGGCCGGACATGAGGACTTCGACACCGCCGCCCTCCTCGCCCAGGACGTTCTCGAAGGGGACTTCGACGTCCTCGAAAACCAGTTCGGCGGTGTTGGAGCCGCGCATGCCGAGCTTGTCGAAATGCGGCGAGGTGGAGAAGCCCGTCATCTCGCGCTCGATGAGGAAGGCGGTGATCCCGCGGCTGCCCGCGTCGGGGTCTGTCTTGGCGTAGACGACCAGGGTGGCGGCGTCGGGGGCGTTGGTGATCCAGTACTTGGTGCCGTTCAGGATGTAGCGGTCGTTCCGCTTTTCCGCCCGAAGCTTCATGGAGACCACATCGGAGCCGGAGCCTGCTTCTGACATGGCCAGCGAGCCAACATGCTCGCCGGAGATGAGCTTGGGCAGGTATTTGGCCTTTTGCTCCGCCGTCCCGTTCAGCGCGATCTGGTTGACGCAGAGGTTCGAGTGCGCGCCGTAGGAAAGCGCGACCGAGGCGGAGGCCCGAGCGATTTCCTCGATGGCGATCGTGTGGTCCAGATAACCCATACCCGCGCCACCGTCTTCTTCCGGCACAGTGATCCCAAGGAGGCCGAGCTCACCCATCTCTGCCCAGAGTTCTTGGGGGAAATCATTCTTGGCGTCGATCTCGGCCGCCATGGGCTTCACCCGCTCCTGCGCCCAGCGATGGACCATGTCGCGCAGGGCTTCGGCATCGTCGTCCAGATCGAAGCGCATGCTGGCGGTGAACATCGGATGGACCTCCCGTTTTTGACGCCCGTTGATGTTTAGATCGTGGGCTCGCCCGCGTCCATCAACCGCCCACCGGCGCCTCGGACGGGGCGAGCTGGCGCACCGCTTCATCAGTGGCGATGCGGGCGATCAGGGCACAATCGGCTTCGTCGAAGGTCAGCGGCAGACGAATGTCCAGCAGGCGGGCCAACAGCGCATCGGTGCGCGGCAGGGATTGGGGCGGGACATAGCCCCAATGGCGGTGCGCCGACGTGAAACCATGGGCCTCGGCGTGGCCGAACCACTTCCATTCCACGCCCCGCTCAGCACAGGCCGCCAGGAATGCGGGCACCCGCGCCGGATCGTCGGCCAAGACCTGCAAGGATGATCCCACGAAGTCCTCGGCCGCGGGGCGTTCGATGACCGAGAGCCCTGGCACGTCCCTTAGCCCCGCCTCCAAAGCATGGTAGAGCGCCGTCCACCGCGCGGCCTGCCTGGGCAGGTCGCCCAGCTGCGGGCGCAGGATGGCGGCGCGCAATTCGTCCATCCGGCCGGAGACGTTGGGCATATGGGCTTTATGCCGGGTGAACACGTCTTCGCCGGGCGCGGTCCCGTTGCGGGCGTAGAGCATATAGCTGCCCGACAGCAGGATCATCTTGGCGGCCAGATCGGCATCGTCGGTGACGATGAGCCCACCCTCGCCGGAATTCACGTGCTTATAAGTTTGGGTCGAATAACAGCCGATCGCGCCCCAGCGACCCGAGGCTACGCCGTCCCACGCCGCACCCATCGTGTGCGCGCAATCCTCGATGACGGTGATGCCATGGCGCTCGCAGATGTCCATCAGCCGCCGCATGTCGGTCAGATGGCCCCGCATATGGGACAGCATCAGCACACGGGCCTCGGACGCCTTGGCCTCCAGATCGTCCAGGTCGATGGTCAGATCGGCCGTGATCTCCACCAGGACCGGTCTCGCGCCCACGGCCGCAATGGCACCCGGCACGGGCGCCAAGGTCCAGCCATTGGTGAGCACAGGATCGCCCGGGCCGATCCCGATGGCCCGCAACGCACAGCCCATGGCATAACCGCCCGACGCGACGGCCAGGGCGTGCCGCGCGCCGGTCTGGGCGGCGAAATCTTCCTCGAGGGCGGAGACCTGCGATTGGGCTGCGCCGTAGCGGTGCAGCGCGCCGGATCGCATGACCTCCACAGCGGCCGCAATGGCATCGTCCGGGATCGGCTCCTGCCGGGTGAAGGATTTGCTGAACCGTTCCATACGCAGACTTGGGCGCGGGCGGTCTCCAAGGTCAAGCCGCCCACGAAGCCGATTACCGACTAGATCGCCGCCGGGATGCGAGCGCGCCCGGGCCGAAGGCCAATCGAGTTGAAAATCTCGTCCCTCACGCGATGCCCTGTCGATGGCGCGATGCCGAGTGATCCTGTCGGCCCTGGACACAGGCCCCAGCGCCGCCCCCCCCACCAAGGGATCTGCAGGGCCTAGAAACGCCGGAACAATCGCCGGTGCCCCCTTCCGACTCGGACCCATGGCATGCTAGGTCTCGTGCCATGGGCGCCCCGGACCGCAATATGATCCCCCCGCGCATTCGCCAGCTGGACGAAGGCGCCGTGAACCGCATCGCGGCCGGTGAGGTCGTGGAACGGCCCGCCTCGGCCGTAAAGGAACTCGTCGAAAACGCGCTCGACGCCCGCGCGACACGGATCACGGTCGACATCGCCGATGGCGGCCGCACGCTGATCCGAGTCACCGATGACGGGCACGGGATCGCCGCCGAAGACCTGCCCTTGGCCCTCTCGCGCCACGCCACGTCGAAGATCGACGGCCGCGATCTTCTCAACATCCACTCTTTCGGCTTCCGGGGCGAGGCGCTACCCTCCCTGGGTGCCGTGGGCCGCTTGACGATCACCAGCCGCGCGGCAGGCGCCGGCGAGGCCGCCACGCTCCGCGTCTCGGGCGGTCGGCTAGAGGCGGTGAAACCCGCCGCGCTCAGGGCCGGAACGGTGGTCGAGTTGCGCGATCTTTTCCATGCCACGCCCGCGCGCCTGAAATTCCTGAAGACCGAACGATCCGAGACCATGGCCGTCACCGATGCCATCCGCCGCCTGGCCATGGCCGAACCCTCGGTCGCGATCACCCTGCGAGATGTCAGCGAAGGCGGCGAAAAGGTCCTGTTCCGCGCCGATGCGGCGGATCGGGCGACCCGGTTGGCCACTGTGCTCGGACGGGATTTCGCCGCCAATGCGCTGGAGATCGACGCAGCGCGGGACGGCATCAACCTGACCGGCCTGGCCGCCCTGCCCACCTATTCCCGCGGCAATGCCGTCCACCAATATCTCTTTGTGAACGGACGGCCCGTCCGCGACCGGATGCTGACCGGCGCCCTCCGCGCCGCCTATTCCGACATGCTGGCCCGGGACCGCCACGCGGTTGCCGCGCTTTTCGTCACCTGCGATCCGACGCTCGTCGATGTCAATGTCCACCCCGCCAAGACGGAGGTGCGCTTCTGCGACCCCGGGATTGTCCGGGGCTTGATTGTCTCGGCCTTGCGCCATGCCCTGGCAGATGCCGGTCACCGCACCTCGACCACCGTGGCCGACGCGACCCTGGGCGCCATGCGGCCCGAACGCCCCGCGGCCCCTATGTACCAGATGGACCGGCCATCGCCCCAAGCCCGCGCGGCCGCCTACACCGCCCAGATGCCGGGCTTCTCGGACGGCCCCTCGGCCCGCTTCGAGGCCCCCGATGAAGCGCTGCCCGCAACCGAAGAGGGCCCCTTGGGTGCCGCGCGCGCTCATCTCCACGAAAACTGGATCATCGCCCAAACGGCGACGGGCCTGGTGATCGTGGATGCCCATGCCGCCCATGAACGCCTGGTCTATGAACGCCTAAAGGCCCAGATGGCCGAGACTGGGATCCGCGCCCAAGCCCTTCTTATCCCTGAAGTCATCGATGTCGGCTCGGACCATGCCGACCGTCTTCTGTCCCTCGATCTCACCCGGCTCGGCCTCTCCATCGATGCCTTCGGCCCCGGCACCATCGCCGTTCGCGAAACCCCCGCGATCCTGGGCAATTGCTCTGCCGAGGCCCTGATCCGCGACCTGATCGACGAACTGGAACAGGAAGAAGAGGCCGACCCGCTGTCGCTCCAATCCCGCCTGGATGCGATCCTGTCCCGCATGGCCTGCCACGGCTCGGTCCGCACCGGCCGCCGTCTTTCGGCGCCGGAAATGAACGCCCTGCTGCGCGAAATGGAACGCACGCCCCATTCCGGCCAATGCAACCATGGGCGGCCCACCTACGTGGAACTCAAGCTCTCGGATATCGAACGCCTGTTCGGCCGCTCATGATCCTGGACCTCTCCGATCCGATTGTCATCGCAGGCGGGATCATCGGCCTGATCGTCCTGGCCTTGATCATCCTGATCCTGACCATGTCCGCCCGCCTGCGCGACATGGCCCACGGCCAGGCCCACCTAACCGGCACGCTCGCCGCGCTCCGCGATGCCCAGCGCGCCTCCGAAGCCCAGACCCAGACCGCCCTGACCGACAGCGCCACCAAGACCGCCCAGGCCCTGGGCGACCTGCAGCGCCGCCTCGTCACCATCGACGCCGCGCAGACGAAGATCGAAGCACTCTCTTCGGACGTGCTTGGCCTGCAGGATATCCTGTCGAACAAACAGACCCGGGGCGCGTTCGGCGAAATCCAATTGCGGGACATCGTGGCCAAGGCCCTGCCGCCCGATGCCTTCACCTGGCAGGCCACGCTCTCCAATGGCCGCCGGGCCGATTGCCTGATCCATATGCCCGACCCGCCCGGCCCCCTGGTGATCGACGCGAAGTTCCCCTTGGAAACCTACGAGGCGCTGATCGCCGACCCGAAAGATGCGCGCCGCGTCACCGCCTTTCGCGCCGCGATCCGCACCCATATCCGCGCCATCGCCGACCGCTACATTCTGCCTGGCGAAACCGCCGATGGCGCCTGTCTGTTCCTGCCGTCCGAGGCGATCTACGCCGAACTGCACGCGAACCACGCCGACACCGTGCGGGAGGCCTTCGCCGCTCGGGTCTGGATCGTCTCGCCCACCACGACGATGGCCACGCTCAACACCCTCCGCGCGATCCTGAAAGACCACCGCATGCGCGAACAGGCCGGGGAAATCCGCCGCGCGCTGGCCGCGCTGCACCGGGACGTCGAGTTGATCGTGGAACGGGCCGGCAAGCTGGAAACCCATTTCGACCAAGCCCGCCGCGACGTCGAAGGCCTGACCACGGCTGCGGAACGGGCAGGTAAGCGGGCCCAGAAGCTCGACAGCGTGGAGTTCGGTCCCGACGTGCCCGACGAACCGAAGCTCACCCCGATCATCCGCCACGGCTAGCCGGGTCTATCCACGGCATCCGGCCCACGAGCATTAAGAAACGGTTAAGGTTAACCGCGCCCTTTTTCCTTTCAAAATATCCCGGGGGAGTCGGCATCTGGCTGACGGGGGCAGAGCCCCCTCTACTCGGCAGGAAAGATGTACGAATTGGGATACTGCCCGAAAATTTCCGCACAAACTGGGGTAATCCGGTCCCGCGTGCTACGTCGCGCCCCATGACCGAAATGCCGACCAAATCCGCCATCCTGCAATGGATCTCCGACAACCCCGCGCTGACCTCCAAGCGCGACATCGCCAAGGCGTTCGGCATCAAGGGCGCGGCGCGCATCGACCTGAAGCGCGTGCTCAAGGAACTCCAGGACGAAGGCCACCTGACCAAGCGCAAACGCAGCTACGATGACCCAAACCGCCTCCCACC
>JBCDCS010000200.1:0-5742 GCA_039181205.1 Pseudomonadota bacterium | reverse complement strand
GGTCCAATTGTCCACCGGCGACCTTCTGCGGAAGGCCGTCGCGGATAGGACCGAAGCCGGAAAGCTGGCCAAGCCGATCATGGAAGCGGGCGGGTTGGTCACGGATGAGATCGTCCTGGCCATCCTGCGCGACCGGCTGGCGGAGCCCGATTGCGCGAGCGGGGTGGTCCTGGACGGCTTCCCGCGTACCACGGGCCAGGCGGAAGCCCTGGACGAGATGCTGGCCGAAAGCGGCCAGCGGATCGATAGCGCCATCTCGCTGGAGGTGGATGACGTGAAGATGGTTCTGCGGATCTCGGGGCGGTTCACCTGCGCCGATTGCGGGGAAGGCTACCACGAGACCTTCAAACCACCGGTGATCGTGGAGACCTGCGACAAATGCGGCGGGACGACCATGATCCGCCGTGCCGATGACACCGCCCAGACGGTGATGTCCCGGCTGGATGCCTACCACGAACAGACCGAGCCGCTGATCGCCTACTACGAGGGTAAAAAGGTGCTCCGGCGGGTCGACGCTATGCGCCAGATCAAAGTGGTCGGCAAATCGATCGCCGATGGTGTGGCAGGGGAGATCGCCTGACGGCGACCGCGGACAAGCTTCGTCCGACAGTGAGAACGACAATGAAGGAGGAACGCCGAGATGGCGGAACAGACCACCAATGCAGACAAAAGGGCGGGCTCAAAGGCCGCCGAGGATGGGGCCGGTTACTGGAAGGCCAACATCCGCATCATCACCGTAAGTCTGATCATCTGGGCGCTCGTGTCCTTCGGGTTCGGCATTTTGCTGCGCCCGCTTCTGTCCGGCATCGAAGTCGGCGGCACCGATCTTGGCTTCTGGTTCGCCCAGCAGGGCTCCATCCTCGTCTTCCTCGCGCTGATCTTCTTTTACGCCTGGCGGATGAACAAACTCGACCGTGAATACGGCGTGGAAGAGGACTGATCCATGGACCAGTTTACCCTTAACCTGCTGTTTGTGGGCGCGTCCTTCGCGCTCTACATCGGCATCGCGGTGTGGGCCCGGGCGGGTTCCACATCTGAATTCTATGCCGCTGGCCGGGGCGTCCACCCCGTCACCAACGGGATGGCCACGGCGGCGGATTGGATGTCGGCGGCCTCGTTCATCTCCATGGCCGGTCTCATTGCCTTCGTGGGCTACGACAATTCCACGTTCCTGATGGGCTGGACGGGCGGCTATGTGCTGCTGGCCCTGCTCTTGGCACCCTATCTGCGCAAGTTCGGCAAGTTCACCGTTTCCGAGTTCATCGGCGACCGGTTCTACAGCCCGACCGCACGCATGGTGGCCGTGATCTGCCTGCTGGTCGCATCGATCACCTATGTGATCGGGCAAATGCAGGGTGTGGGTATCGCCTTCGGCCGGTTCCTGGAAATCGACGCCACCTGGGGTCTGCTTCTGGGGGCCTGTGTGGTCTTCGCCTATGCCGTGTTCGGCGGCATGAAGGGCGTGACCTATACGCAGGTGGCGCAGTATTGCGTGCTGATTTCGGCCTATACGATCCCGGCCGTGTTCATCTCGCTCCAGCTGACCGGCAACCCGATCCCGGCCCTGGGCCTGTTCGGCACGGTGGAAGGGACCGGCGGCGAGGGCAGCGTCTATCTGCTGACCAAGCTGGACCAGATCGTCACCGATCTGGGCTTCGCGAGCTACACCGAGGCGCATAAGGACAACCTGAACATGGTCTTGTTCACGCTGTCGCTGATGATCGGCACGGCGGGTCTGCCCCATGTCATCATGCGCTTCTTCACGGTGCCGCGTGTGTCCGACGCCCGGTGGTCGGCCGGCTGGACGCTGGTGTTCATCGCGCTTCTGTACCTGACGGCCCCGGCTGTTGGTGCCATGGCTCGCCTGAACATCACCGAGCTGATGTGGCCGAATGGCGCGCAGGGCGAAGCGGTCTCGGTGGAAATCATCGAGACGGCGCCTGAATATGACTGGATGCTGACCTGGCAGAAGACCGGTCTTCTGGATTGGGAAGACAAGAACGGCGACGGCCGGATCCAGTACTACAACGACGCCAACGAAGAGATGGCCGCCACGGCTGCCGCGAATGGGTGGGAAGGCAATGAGCTGACCAACTTCAACCGCGACATCCTGGTTCTGGCCAACCCGGAGATCGCCAACCTGCCGGGTTGGGTGATCGGCCTCGTCGCCGCCGGTGGTTTGGCCGCCGCGTTGTCGACGGCGGCGGGTCTGCTGCTCGCGATCTCTTCGGCGGTGTCCCATGACCTTCTGAAAGGTCAGCTGACGCCGAACATGTCTGAGCGCTCCGAGCTGATGGCGGCGCGAATCTCCATGGCTGCCGCGATCGTCGTCGCGGTCATCCTGGGGCTCAATCCGCCAGGATTTGCAGCGCAGACCGTGGCCTTGGCCTTCGGTCTCGCGGCGTCGTCGATCTTCCCCGCGCTGATGATGGGTATCTTCTCGACCCGTATCAACAATGTGGGCGCGGTCTGCGGGATGCTGGCGGGCCTGGGCTTCACCCTGGTCTACATCTTCCTACACAAGGGCTGGTTCTTCATCGCGGGCACCAATTCCTTCGCCGACACGGTGGACGGGTCCCTGCTGGGCATCCAGTCGACCGCCATCGGTGCGGTGGGCGCGGTGATCAACTTCGGGGTGGCCTATGTCGTCTCGATGTCGACCAAGGACACGCCGCAGGACATCAAGGATCTGATCGAAAGCGTGCGGGTGCCGGCTGGCGCCGGTGCCGCCGTCGATCACTGATCCTGATCCGGGTTGGCGGGGTTTCCTTTGGCGATCCCGCCTCCGCTCCGCCCCGGTCCGGAACCCGGGGCGGAGCATTCATGTCCAGGGCCCGCATTGAATGACCGACAATATCCTGACGTTCCTGTCCCGGCAGCATCCCTATGATCGGCTGAGCGACCCGATGCGGCGGACCATCGCCGCGCAGGTCGATGAGGTGAAGGTTGCGGCGGGCGAGCCGATCTACCGCTTCGGGGAAACCATGCGCGGGCTTTACGTGATCGCGGACGGTCAGGTGGAAGTTCGCGACCAAAGCGACACTGTGATTTCCCTTCTGGAGCGGGGCAATTCCTTCGGCGAGCGGGGTCTGTTGCGGGATGGGTTGGCGGTGACATCGGCCAAAGCCATGTCCGATGCGGACCTGATCTGCCTGCCGCCATCCCTGTTCCACGATCTGTGGGACACGCAATCCGAGTTCCGACGCTTCTTCGACCGGGGGCGGTCCAGCGGGGGCGATGCCACCCGGCCCCCCGATTTGGCCAGCGTGCGCGTGGACACGTTGATGGCCAAAGCGCCGATCACCTGCCCGCCCGACACGCCCGTCAGCGCGGCGGCGGAGTTGATGCGGGATCGGCATATCTCCAGTCTCTGCGTGGTCGAGGGTGGGGCCTTGGTCGGCCTTCTGACCTTGCGCGATATGGTGGGCAAAGTGCTGGCCGAGGGGCTGGCGCCCGAGACGCCTATCCGGGCGATCATGACGGCCGATCCACGGACCTTGCCGCCATCGGCCATCGGTTCGGATGTGCTGCATCTGATGGTCGAGCACCGGATGGGGCATCTGCCCATTGTCGGCGCGGGAGAGTTGGTCGGCATCGTCACCCAGACCGATTTGACCCGGTTCCAGACCATGCAATCGGCCGGGCTGGTGGCGGATGCCATCGACGCCGACACCGTGGCGCAGTTGGCCGAGGTGACGAAGCGCATTCCGCAGATGTTGGTCCATCTGGTCGCCGCCGGAAACCGGCACGACACGGTCACGCGAATGATCACCGACGTGGCCGATGTGGTGACCCGCCGGCTTCTGCAACTGGGCGAGGATGTTCTGGGGCCGCCGCCCGCGCGCTATCTCTGGCTCGCCTGTGGCAGCCAGGGGCGACAGGAACAGACCGGCGTGTCTGACCAGGACAATTGCATCATCTACGAAGACGACGTGGATGAACCGGGGCGGGGGTATTTCGAGAAGCTCGCCGTCTTCGTCAGCAATGGCTTGAACGAATGCGGCTATGTCTATTGCCCCGGCGATATGATGGCGACGAACCCGCGCTGGTGTCAGCCGGTCTCGGTCTGGCGCGACTACTTCGCCCATTGGATCGCGAGCCCATCGAAAGAGGCGCAGATGCTTGCCTCGGTCATGTTCGACCTGCGGCCGATCGGCGGGGACGAACGCCTGTTCGATGGGTTACGGCAGGAGACGCTGGAGAAGGCGGCGGCAAACTCGATCTTCACAGCCCATATGGCATCGAACGCGCTGACCCACGCGACGCCGCTGGGACTTCTGCGCGGGTTTGCGACGATCAAATCGGGGGAACATCGCGACACGATCGATCTGAAGATGGGCGGCGTGGTCCCGGTGGTCGATCTGGGCCGGATGTATGCGTTGCAAGGGAAGTTGAGCGCGGTGAACACGCGGGCCCGGCTGGAAGAGGCGTTGGCGGTGGGCGTGGTCAGCCCCGGTGGCGGGCGCGACCTGATTGATGCCTACGATCTGGTGGCCGAGACCCGGCTGCAGCATCAGGCCAATCTGGTCAAGCGGGGGGCCGCTCCGGATAACTTCCTGCCGCCCGCGACGCTGTCGGATTTCGAGCGCAGCCACCTGCGCGACGCCTTCGTGGTAATCAAGACAATGCAATCGGCCCTGATGCAAGGACGCGGCGTGTTGGGATAAGTAGGCGAAACGAGGGAGGAGGAGCCCGGTGTTTTTCGAGTTGATCGGCACGTTGGTGGCCGGCTTCGCCGCAGGCATTTTGATCTGGGCGATCAACCGGACGCTGCTGAAAGGCCGCCTGCCCGGCTGGCTGGTGCCGGTATCGGCCGGGGTGGCGATGTTGGCGGCGACGATTTCCAGCGAATACGGGTGGTTCGCGCGCACCAAGGCGTTGATGCCCGAAGGCATGGTCGTGGCCCAGACCATCGAGGAGACGACGTTCTACCGGCCTTGGACCTATGCAAAACCCTTCGTCAGCCGCTTCGTGGCGGTGGATCAGGCGACCATCCGAACCCATCCATCAAAACCCGAACAGCGGATCGTGGAACTTGTGTTCTATGGGCGCTGGACCCGCACCGCCAAGGTGCCGGTGCTCTTCGACTGCAAGAACACCAAACGGGCTGACATCGTGGATGGGGCTGAATTCGGCCCCGACGGCGACATCGTGAATGCAGTCTGGCGGGACGTGCCGGCCGATGGCCCGGTGCTGAAAGCCGCATGTACGGAGATCTAGGATGAAGGACCTCCCCGTCCGCCTGCGGGTCTTCCTGTTCTTCTGCCTGGTCGCGGCGGGCGGCATCGCCGCGATAACCGTCGGTGCCTGGTTGGGCTTTCGCCAATTGGGTCAGCCGGAGGCCATGTCGGCCTTCATGACCGCCGCCATCGTGTCGGGGCTCGGGATTCTGGGGGCGGCGGCTGGGATCTGGCTCCTTTTCGATGAGCATGTATCAAAGCCCATCGAGGCCCTGGCCGCCACGTTGCGGGTGCGGGCCCACGGCAAGATCGACAAGAAGATCGACGCGGCCTTGGCCCCCTATCTGGGCGACCTGGCCCCAGCCGCGGCGGCGATCCATCGGAAGCTGAGCGAGATGTCGTCGGAGAATTCCGAGACCATCGCCCAGCAAACCGAGCGATTAAGGCGGCACCGGGCGCAGCTTCTGCAGATCCTGTCGGACATCCCCATGGCGATCCTGGTGATGACGCGGGATCATCAGATCGTGCTTTATGACGGGCAGGCCGCCGATCTGATGGCGGC
>JBCDCS010000199.1:0-5768 GCA_039181205.1 Pseudomonadota bacterium | reverse complement strand
GGGCTTCATCACCCATGCCGAAATCACCGGCCGCGTCACCGCATTCGACATCGGCATGGACCGGATGATCAGCCCGAAGAAGGATTGTATCGGCAAAGCCGCCAGCCGCCGCCCCGCACTTCTGGAAAACCGCGAAGAACTGGTCGGTCTGCGTGCCGTCAATCCGTCCGACCGACTGACCGCTGGGGCACATCTTTTCCCGATCGACGAAGACATCCGCCCCGGCAACGATCAGGGCTATGTCACCTCGCCTTGCTGGTCCCCGGCCCTGGAAGGTCACATCGCCCTGGGCTTCGTCCGGAACGGCCGGTCCCGCCATGGCGAACGCCTGCGCCTGGTCGACCATGTCCGCGACCACCGCTGCGAGGTGGAGATCTGCGACGCGGTGCAATTCGATCCCGAGGGAGGACGCGCCCGTGGGTAATGATCTAGTCAATCAAGTGTCTCTGGGTGCGGTCATCGAACCCCATCGACATAGGACCAAGGGCAATCGGGCGCACCCACGCGTCGTCACAACTCTGCCGCCCATATCACTCCAAACCCGAAAGGCTTCCATCGATCGGATCGGAGCTACCTATGCCTAGCCTCCTCGCCCGCACTCCTGCCGAAGGCCTCCTGCCCATCACCCAGGGCACCGTGACCTTGGCCGAAACCGTGCCCGATGCGATCACCTCACTCGCTCTGCTCCAGGGCGCGACGCTCGACCTGCCGCCGCCCAACCGCTCCACCAAACTGGGCGACGCGACCCTTCTCTGGTCCGGCCGAAGCCAAGTGCTGGCCCTTGGCCCCGCCCCGAGCCCGGCCCCGGGCATCGCCGTCACCGACCAATCCGACGCCTTCGTCGTGCTCCACCTGTCCGGCCAGGATGCCGATGCCGTGCTCGCCCGCCTCACCCCGCTCGATCTTTCCACGATCGAGCCGAGCCACACCGCCCGCAGCCTGCTCGGTCACATCAACACCCTGTTCCACCGCTTGGACGCCGAGGCCTGGCAGCTACTCCTCTTCCGCTCCATGGCAGCCCATGCCGTTCACGAAATCGACCGCGCCATGCGGGGCGTGGTGGCAAGGGCGACGCTCGACCGGGACCTGTCCGATAGCTGAGCGTTTCGAAGATATGCTGACCGGCGGTCATCCCAATTCGCTGGGCCGCACCATCGAGGTGGTGGAGCAGGTCCTCGGCAGCCCCGTGCGCATCGATGAATTGTTCGCCTGCTACCGGAGCCAAGACGAGGTCGTCCGCCTGCGCACATCCAATGCCATGAAGCGGGTCCAGGCCGAGCACCACGCGCTCCTCGTCCCCTATCTCGATCGGTTCATCGACGAAATCGGGGCTTTGGATCAGCCCTCCGCGCAATGGACCCTGGCGCAACTCTTCAACCGCCTGTCGGGCGACATGACCGCCAAGCAGCGTGCCGGGGCCTTGGCGATCATGAAACGGAACCTGACCCGCTACGACGATTGGATCGTGCTCAATCAAACCATGGGCACGCTCGCGGCGTGGGCGGCCAGCGACCGGGACCTCGCCGAATGGCTAAAGCCGCAACTGACCCGTCTGTCCCAAGACAAGCGCAAATCCGTAGCTAACACGGCGCGGAAGGGGCTCGACCGTTTGAAGCGTTAGCCGCACGGAAGTCTGGCGACACCTGCCGCTTGCTGCCGCCCTCACCGCAAAGCTGAAACCACAGGGGTCCGATCACTATTCGATCCACGTCGGTCGTGGATCAGATGTCGATTTCGAGCCCATCTGGACTCTGCTCGAACCTGCCCCGATATTCTTTTGATGCGCCTCCCGGACAGCTTCCTCGACGACCTTCGCAACCGTCTGAGTCTCTCGGCAGTGGTTGGCCGGAAGGTCGTATGGGACATGAAGAAATCGAACCAGGCGAAGGGTGATTGGTGGGCTCCATGTCCTTTTCACCAGGAAAAAACAGCGTCTTTTCATGTGGATGACCGGAAGGGCTTTTATTACTGCTTCGGCTGCCAGGCAAAGGGCAACCTGTTCGGCTTCGTGCAGGAAACCGAGAATGTCTCTTTCATGGAAGCCGTCGAAATCCTCGCCGCCGAAGCCGGAATGCCCATGCCCGCCCGAGACCCGAAGGCAGCCGAGAAAGCCGACCGGCGAACGGAGCTGACGCGCGTCACTGAGGAAGCTGCGAAATGGTTCAAGCTCCAGCTCAACACTGGCGCAGCCTCTGACGCGCGCGATTACCTGTCCCGCCGGCGCCTCGCCCCGAAGACGCTCGATCAATTCGAGATCGGCTTCGCCCCCTCGACCCCTGACGCCCTGCTCAAAGTCCTTGAACAGAAGGGCATCGCCTGGGACCTGATCGAGGGCGCGGGCCTCGCGCTCGCCGAAGATGACGGCCGCCGCCGCGATCGCTTCATCAACCGCATCATCTTCCCCATCCGCGACGCACGGGGCCGCTGCATCGGCTTCGGCGGCCGCGCGATGAATCCGAACTCACCCGCCAAGTATCTGAACTCGCCGGAAACCGAGCTCTTCGACAAGGGTGCCAATCTCTACAATCTGGGTCCTGCCCGGAAGGCAGCGGGCCAGGGCCAGCCGCTGATCGTCGCCGAAGGCTACATGGACGTGATCGCGCTGGCGCAGGCCGGGTTCGAAGCCGCCGTGGCGCCGCTTGGCACCGCGGTCACCGAACGCCAATTGCAGTTGCTCTGGCGTGTCACGCCCGAACCGCTGATCGCGCTGGACGGCGACGCGGCAGGCCAGCGAGCTGGCCTTCGCGTTGCCGACCTGGCTCTCCCTCTCATTGAAGCGGGCCAGGCCCTACGCTTTGCGATTCTCCCGTCCGGCAAGGACCCCGACGACCTGATCCGCGACGAAGGCCGTGATGCAATGCAGGCCATCCTGGACGACGCAAAACCCATGCTCACCCTGCTCTGGCAGCGAGAGATCGACGGCAAGAGCTTCGACAGCCCCGAGCGCCGCGCGATGCTGGATCGGGACCTCCGCGCCTTGGTTCGCAAGGTCGCCGACCCGACCTTGCGCCGCCATTATGGGGATGAAATCGTCCACCTCCGCGCCGATCTTCTCGGCATCTCGCCCGGCGTCCCTGCCCGCCAAACTCGTCCCTGGACACCCGGCAAACGATGGCAACCGCCCGCCACCGCCATGCCGTCGACCCGGTCTTCGGCCCTGGCATCTGGTGCCACCAGCCCGGACACCATGCTGGAACAGGTCGCGCTGGCAGGGATGGCGCTGAACCCAGCACTGCTGGACGACTTCGCCGAGGCGCTGGAAACCACCAGTTGGAGCACCGATGACCACGCTGCATTCGCCGCCCAATTGCTCCAGATCGACCCAACTGCCACACCGGGCGAAGCCCAGGAGACTCTTCGGGCGCGTTTGGGCGGAAACGCCCTTGAATCGATCATCGCTCGCCGCCATGTCGAAATATCACCGGTATCACGCGGTGATGTGACAGCTGCTCGTTTATGCATCCACGATGCGCTCAGCAAATTGGCTGCGCGCCGAGGTGCGGATCGTGAAAAGCGAGAAGCGATGGAGGATTTTGAAGAGGGGGCCGACGAGGCCCTGACCTGGCGTCTGGCACAAGCCACCCGCCGCCGAGAGGACGCATTGCGCGCGCCTCGCGAAGCGGCTGAGGAAGAGAACGAAGACGCTGGGATGTCAGATTATCTGCAGGGACTTCTGGACACAGAGGTCTGGAAGAAGAAGACGCGGAAGTGATTCGGGATGCGGCGCCCGATGATTCGCGCTAGTGATTCGAGAATCACGCCGCAAATGATCATTCTGCTGACCGGAGCGCGACATGGCCAAGGACACCGACGATCAAAAGCAGGACAATGAGGGCGACATCTCGCTCGATATGAGTCAGGCCGCCGTCAAACGGATGATCGCCGAAGCCCGCGCACGTGGCTACATCACCTACGACCAACTCAACGAGGTTTTGCCGCCTGAACAGGTCTCGTCCGAACAAATCGAGGACGTGATGTCGATGCTCTCGGAGATGGGCATCAACATCGTCGAGGCCGAGGAGGCCGAAGACGAGGACGAGGAGAAGCCGCAGGGCTCGACTGAATTGGTCGACGCATCCAAGAAGGGTGGTGAGGTCGCCACTACCGATGGCGCTGAACAGAAGCTCGACCGCACCGACGACCCGGTGCGGATGTATCTGCGCGAAATGGGATCGGTCGAGTTGCTGTCCCGCGAGGGCGAGATCGCCATCGCCAAGCGGATCGAAGCAGGCCGGAACACCATGATCCTTGGGCTTTGCGAAAGCCCGCTGACCTTCCAGGCAATCACCATCTGGCGGGACGAACTGCTGAACGAAGACATTCTACTGCGGGACGTAATCGATCTGGAGACGACCTTCGGCAATCAGATGGGCGAGGATGACGAGACGCCTGTTGCTACTGCCACTGCGGCCCCCGCCAACGACAACAAGGCCCAGGCGCAGCCCGAATTGGATGCGGATGGCAACCCCATCACGTCGGACGATGACGAAGATGACGATGAGGGCGCGAACTTGTCGCTGGCGGCCATGGAAGCCGCACTCAAGCCACGTGTGCTGGAGACGCTCGACCGCATCGCCGACGACTACATCCACCTGTCCGAGATGCAGGATCTGCGGATCAGCGCTACGCTGAACGAAGACGACAGCTTCTCGGACAAGGAAGAAGAAACCTATCAACAGCTCCGCTCCGAGATCGTGGAACTGGTGAATGGGCTGCATCTGCACAACAATCGCATCGAAGCGCTGATCGACCAGCTCTACGGCATCAACCGCAGGATCATGTCGATCGATTCCGGCATGGTGAAGCTGGCCGACCAGGCCCGCATCAATCGCCGGGAATTCATCGAAGAATATCGCGGCCACGAGCTCGATCCCGGCTGGGTGGAGCGGATGTCCGAAAAGCCAGGCCGCGGTTGGCAGGCTCTGATGGAGCGCTCACGCGACAAGGTGGAAGACCTGCGCGCCGACATGGCCCAGGTCGGCCAGTATGTGGGTGTCGACATCAACGAATTCCGCCGCATCGTGAACCAGGTGCAAAAGGGCGAGAAGGAAGCCCGGCAGGCCAAGAAGGAAATGGTCGAGGCCAACCTGCGCCTCGTGATTTCCATCGCTAAGAAATACACCAATCGCGGCCTGCAATTCCTGGATCTGATCCAGGAAGGCAATATTGGCCTCATGAAGGCGGTCGATAAGTTCGAATATCGCCGCGGCTACAAGTTTTCGACCTACGCGACTTGGTGGATTCGCCAGGCGATTACCCGGTCCATCGCCGACCAGGCCCGCACGATCCGCATCCCGGTCCACATGATCGAGACGATCAACAAGCTAGTCCGGACGGGCCGCCAGATGCTGCACGAAATCGGCCGGGAACCGACGCCGGAAGAATTGGCCGCCAAGCTGCAGATGCCGCTGGAGAAGGTCCGCAAGGTGATGAAGATCGCCAAGGAGCCGATTTCCTTGGAGACGCCGATTGGAGACGAGGAAGATTCGCAGCTCGGCGATTTCATCGAAGACAAGAACGCCGTGCTGCCGCTCGACTCGGCCATTCAGGAGAACCTGAAAGAGACGACGACGCGCGTCCTCGCTTCGCTCACGCCCCGCGAAGAACGCGTCCTCCGCATGCGGTTCGGCATTGGCATGAACACCGACCACACATTGGAAGAGGTCGGCCAGCAGTTCAGCGTGACGCGGGAGCGTATTCGTCAGATCGAAGCGAAGGCCCTGCGCAAGCTGAAGCACCCGTCACGGTCGCGGAAGCTGCGGAGTTTC
>JBCDCS010000198.1:0-5786 GCA_039181205.1 Pseudomonadota bacterium | reverse complement strand
TGAACCTGCGCACCGCGTATTTCCTGGCCCAGAAGGTGGCCGAGACAATGTCGGATGGCGGGTCGATCATCCAGATCAGCAGCCAGATGGGCCATGTGGGCGGCATCGACCGGGCCGTCTATTGCGCGTCGAAACACGGGGTCGAGGGCATGACTAAGGCCATGGCCATCGAATGGGGCCCACGGAATATCCGGGTGAACACCATCTGCCCAACCTTTATCCGCACACCGCTGACGCAATCCACCTTCGACGACGCTGACCGCCGCGCTTGGATCGAATCCAAGATCAAACTGCCCCGCATCGCCGAGATCGAAGACATCATGGGCGCCGTCACCTTCCTGGCCTCGGACGCATCCGCCATGGTGACCGGAACGTCGATCCTCGTGGATGGCGGGTGGACGGCGGGATGATCAAGAAACCCACCTCCTCCGACGTGGCCCGCCATGCCGGCGTCAGCCAAAGCGCCGTCAGCCGGGTCTTCACCCCCGGCGCCTCCGTCTCGCCGGACATGGCCAAGCGCGTCCGCGCCTCGGCTGATGCCCTTGGCTACCGGCCCAATGCGCTGGCGCGCGGGCTGATCACCGGACGGTCGCGGATCATCGGGCTGGTCGTCGCCTATCTGGACAACCCGTTCTACCCCGACGCCATCGAAAAGCTGTCGAACGCGCTGCAGGCCAAGGGGTATCACCTGCTCATCTTCACCACCGGCAGGCACGGCATCGATACCGACAGCGTGGTGCAGGACATCCTGGATTACCAGGTGGATGGCCTCATCCTGGCCTCGATCACGATCACCGCCGACCTGACCAAGCGCTGCGCCGATGCCCGCATTCCGTTGGTCCTGTTTAACCGCGGTCTGCCGGGTTCGGGCCTGTCTGCCGTAACGTCCGGTAATGAAACGGGCGGCCGCCGCATTGCCGAGTTCCTTCTGGCGGGCGGGCATGAGCGCATCGCCCATATCTCCGGCTTCGACGGCGCGCAGACGGCCCGCGACCGGCTGCGGGGCTTCACGGCCGGGCTCGACGCAGCTGGGGCCGCGCTCCACGCCCATGTGCCGGGGGAATTCGACCGTGCCACTGCATCCGAAGCGGCCCGCACTTTGATGGACCGCCCCGATCCGCCCGACGCCATCTTCGTGGCCAACGATCACATGGCGCTGGCTGTGATGGACACCTTGCGCCACGATCTGGGCGTGGACGTGCCCGGTGATGTCAGCGTGGTCGGCTATGACGACGTGCACATGGCGGCCTGGCCCGCTTATGATCTGACGACCCTGCGCCAGCCCAGCCGCCGCATGGTCGATGCGACGGTCAAGGAACTCCTGTCCCAGATCGACACGCCCGCCGCGCCCCGGCAGCGGATCGAGATCGACGGGCCGCTGGTCATTCGCGGCTCCGCCCGCATTCCTGATGGATGGAGTTCCTGATGCAAGACGCCCCGCAGCCCATCGGCAACCGCTGGAAGGACCTGCCCGATTACATCATCGGCATCACCAAGGAGATCTGGGAAGACCGCGGCATCGCCACGCTGCATGACTATTACGCACCCCACATCGTCGTGCGCTCACCGGGTTCGGTCGTGGTCGGCAACACAGATGTCATCGGCGCCACCATGGCGACCCTGGCCGAATTCCCCGACCGCACGCTTCTGGGCGAGGATGTCATCTGGTCCGGCGACAGCCCCGATAGCATGTTGTCGTCCCACCGCATCATCTCCCAAGCCACCCATTCCGGCGATGGCGTTTATGGCAAGGCCACCGGCAAGAAGCTGACCTACCGCATCCACGCCGATTGCCACGTCACCGGCACCCAGATCGACGACGAATGGCTGATCCGCGATCAGGGCGCCATCGTTCGACAACTGGGTTGGACACCCGAGGCCTATGCGGCCGATCTGATCGCCCGCGAAGGTGGACCCGAACACTGCGTCAAACCCTTCACGCCAGAGGTCGACCGCCCCGGCCCGTATCAGGGCCGCGGTAATGACAATGAATGGGGTGAGAAGCTTGCCGACATCCTCACCCGGATCATGGCAGGCGATCTGCGGGTCATCCCCGAGACTTTCGATCGTGCCTGCCACCTGGGCTATCCGGGCGGTGTCACGGGTCATGGTGTGGCCGAGGCCGACCGCTTTTGGATGGCGCTTCGCGCCGCGTTTCCCACGGCCGAGTTCAAGCTGGAGCATATCATCGGCCGCGAAGACCAGATGATGCCGCCCCGCGCCGCCGTCCGCTGGTCGCTCTGGGGCGAACATTCCGGCTGGGGCCGGTTCGGCAAACCCTCCGGCGCCACGGTCTATGTCATGGGAATCACCCACGCCGAATTCGGCCCCTGGGGCCTGCGCCGGGAATACACGCTTTTCGATGAAACGGCCGTCTGGAAGCAGATCCTGCTCCACCAGGCCTGAAGGCCTTTCGATCGGGCTCAGACCCATTATCACGTTCCCGTTGGGTGCGTCCGGATGTCCCGGTTCCGATATACCATGCTCGCCTATACGTGCAGTGACGCACGCGTAGTCGTAGTCAGTATTTCGCCTTACGGGCACGTACGGATTGGGCTGCCATTCCCGCGCAAAGGGCGCAGATGACCATACGGCTCCAGATCCTCGATGCAGGCGGCCACTTCCGGCGTCGTCGGCCTCTTATTCGCCGGATCATGACCGAGGCGATTGATTATGCCGTCGCCCGAAGCGACCTGTCCAACGTGGATTTGGTCGTGCATCCCACCGATTTCGGCGCCGATCAGTTTCCGGTCTCCGCCTTCACCATGGGCCCGCACAACATCCATATCGGGATCGAACGGTCGCAGCTTGGCAGCGATGATCTGGAACTGGATATTTTCCGCGCCGCCGTTCACGAATTGCATCACGCCCATCGCTGGCGCTTCGTCCACCGGTCCTGGACCGTGGCCGAGGCATTGACGCTCGAAGGACTGGCCGTTTTGGCCGACCAACAGGCCGCCGGCCCGCAGGATGGGATCGACCGGCCGCTGCACGACCCGGCCGGTGCGCTCGGCCATGTGGCCAGCATCCGCGACAACCCGATCGAGCGTCACCGCAACTGGCTCTACCAGGCGGAGGCGACCCAGCCGGGCGGCTTTGCCCGAATCTATACGATCGGCAATCTGCTGCTCGGCGCCGCATTGGACGGGTTGAAGCTCGACCCCTGGCAGGCCGCGCGCCTTTCGGCGGCCGACCTTCTGGATGCGGGCGGCCGGCGACTGCCCGGCTGGCCCGACGATCCGGTCAGTCGAAAATCCGCCTGATCGTCTCTTCCATCTGGACAGGCCCTGCCTTCCGGCGCTAGCCCGATGGGGAACACCGGGCGCCCCATTCGCGGCCCCGGAAGGGACGAAGACCATGACCTTTGCCATCCGCTCCGGTGGATCCGCGGGCCGGCCCATGCTCTGGGCCGGGACTTTGGTCTGCGCGGCCTCGGTCGCGGCCATGGCCCAGGGAACGGGACCGGTCGACCTGCGCGATGTCACGCTCAACGAGACCGCACTCGACGGGGGCACCTTCACCTTGAACGCCGACCGATCCGCCGCCTTCCTAGATTGCGTGGATTGCCTCGGCCCCGTCAGCGTCTTTCTCAAAATCGAACCCGAAAGCGACGCGATCACCCAGCCCGACGGCCTCACCGGCGACACCGCGCTGGAAGACGCGCGGGCGGAATGCATCCGTCTCTTCGCGCCGAACTGCACCCTGGACATCTCCGACCGGATCGACGCCCCCGCCGTCGCCGCCCATTTCAGCTTCGGCGAACCGCCGACCCATGTGTCCGAATTGCGCTTCGGCATCGGCTCGACCGAAATCCGCATCACCTCGCTGTCCCGCGATCTGGCCCAGGCGGAGCGCAATATCTCCGAAATCCTGGACCAGCTCGCCTCGCAATATCCCGATTTCCAGCCGTAACCCGGCCCATCAGAGCCAGGAGCCCCATGATGACCCTCGCCCCCCAAATCGTCCGCTACGGTGAACTCATACCGTGCAAGACAGCCTTCATCGATGCCCACACCCCGGGCTCCGACCAGAAGGAGAATTTCACGATTATCGGCGGCGGCGTCTCCGAATCCCCCGACCAGCATGTCCATATCGCCACGCCCCACGGCTTCAATATAGGCGCCGCCGGTCAGCCGCCGAAATGCCGGAACTCGCTGCATTCCCATCGCACGGCCGAGGTTTTCTTCGTGCTCTCCGGCCGCTGGCGCTTCTTCTGGGGCCGCTGGGGCGATGCCGGGGAAGTCGTGCTCGACGAAGGCGACATCATCAACATCCCCACCGGCATCTTCCGGGGGTTCGAAAATATCGGCACCGATTACGGGATGATCATGGCGATCCTGGGCGGCGACGATGCGGGTGGCGGCGTGATCTGGGCGCCCCAGGTCATCGAAGACGCCACGGATCACGGCCTGGTCCTGGGCGACAACGGCAAGCTCTATGACACCAAGAAGGGCGAGGCGCTCCCCGAGGGCGTGAGCCCTATGCCGCTGCTGACGGACGCGCAGCTCAAGGAGTATCCCGAACTGACGCCCATGCAGGTCATCGGCTGGGGCGTCCGCCGCTATTGGGACATGGTGTCCCTAGCCAAAGACAAGCCCTGCAAGGTGATCGGCGAAGCCGGCATCATCCGCGACAAGCCGGGGTTCGAGGTCGATCTGATTACCCGTACCTCGGCCTCCGCCGACCATCATAGCCATGACCACCCGTCGGTTCTGATGCCCGTGACGGGCCATTGGCGCGTCGAATGGGAGGGCGGGTCCGACACCCTGGCGCCCGGCGATACGATGAGTGTCCCCGCCGGTTTGCCCCATAAAGCCGTTCCGTCCATGACGGGCGATGCAGCGCTTTATCATATCACCGGCACTGACGATCCGGCGGGCCCGAGCCATCTTTGAAGGGGCCGGGTGGTCCGAGTGTTCTGCATGATCAGGGAGGGCGAGGCATGCGGTCTGTGCCGGCGAGTTCCATCGACTTCAGACCGGACTCAAGCCTGCAGGGCGCCGGTCTGTCGCATCGCCAGTGGTTCTCGAACCAATGGCGCCCCCCTGGCGACCGCCCCCGTCCCGGCGATTGGGTTGACGTGAGTGCATCGCGTTGAGTTTCTGCGGATGTGGCCTGGATAAAGTGCCATAGTGCGACCTTCGGATCGCCGAACCGCGGCCCGACGCTGGATCGGCTTGCCACCAAGCAGATCAGCGTTCGGTTCTAGTCATGCTTTTCTCCGACCCCCCGCGATCTCCCGGCCCGACGACGTAACGTCAAATTGAACAACGTTCAATTTTCTGTTGCCTGACGTGATCGTCCTATGCATCTTCAAAAATGAACATAGTTCAAAATTGGAGTCACCCGATGTATTACGTTGCCGACGCCGACCGTCTTCTGCAGGAAGGCGTGCTCAATGACGGCCAGATCGCCGTGCTGCGGGCCCAGGCCCGCGAAACCATGATGAAGCTCGGGGTCAACACCCTGCTGACCGGCGGCATCATCGCCGCCACACTCGGCCTGATCTTCTGGCTGGCCCAGCCGCTCCCGGTGGCGCTTGCGGGCGGGCTGGCGCTTCTGGGCGGGCTCGCCGCGCTTTGGAAAGGCGGTGAGACCCTTCGTTTCTTCGGGAATGCCGCCGCGCTGATCGGCGCCGGGCTTCTTCTCGGCGGGGCAGGGGTTGAACTGATCGACAAGCACGAAGCCATCGCAGGCCCCGCCATGCTGGGCCTTGGCGCCCTGGTCGCCGCGATCTTCGGTCTGGCCCACAGACGGCCGCGCCTGACCACCCGGTTTGCCTGCGG
>JBCDCS010000197.1:0-5792 GCA_039181205.1 Pseudomonadota bacterium | reverse complement strand
CGTCGTTCCGACCGGTCTGAGGCAGGTCGGCCAAGGCGCTGGCCAAGGCCGTGCCGGACACCTTGGATCCGCACCCGGCGCAGAGGGGTTTGGTGTGGTCGATCTCGTCGCCGACACCCTGGGCCACGTCCCGGGGCGGGGGCCCGGGATCCATTGGGCGCAGGTCGGTCAATTGGCGCATGAACTTGCGGTCGATGTGATCCTTCCAGCGCCAGAGCAGCGGATGGGAGAGCGCATTGTCCCCCCGTTCGGCCAGGGCGTCTTTTCCGCCGAGTGAGATGAGCTTGAGATATTTCCCTTGCGGTTTGAAGGGTTTGGTGGGCTTGCCAGACAGGGCTGCGTGCAGGTTGGCATGCAGGATTGGCGCAGAGCGGACGGCATAGACCCCGGCCTTTGGGCGGGGCGTTTCAGTCATCAGGACGCAATCGCCCGCGCCGAAGAGATCGTCGCGGCCTTCGACGGACAGATCGGGGCAGACGCGAATGAAGCCGTCTTCCAGTGGCAGCTTGGTCTTCGCAACCCACGGATGGGGGCGGGCCCCGGCGGCGCCGATGGTGAAGGTGGCGGGAATTGTCTGGCCGGTGTCGAGGACGATCTGGTCTGCTTCGATGCGGTCGATCTCGACGCCCCCATGGAAGGTCACGCCGTGGTCGGACATGGCGCGGTGCAGGCGGGCGGGGGCGGCGGTGCCGGTGATGTCGTCGGCCTTGTCCAGCACGCTGACCCGGGCGCCGGGCACGGCGTGAGCCATGGCCATGGACAGTTCAACCCCGGCGATGCCGCCGCCGATGATCGCGATTTCCTTGGCGATCTCGCCGGCATTGGCGGCCTTGCGGTAGCTGCGCCATTCGCTGGCGAAGCGGTCGAGGGGTTTGGCGCCGATCGCGTGTTGGCTGAAGCCGGGCAGGTCGGGCATTTCGGAATGGATGCCGATATCGATGGAGGCCACGTCCCAGGGGATGGGGTCGCGGCCGGGGACCGAGACGGTCTTGGCGTCCAGGTCGATCCCGTCGACGGCGCCGTCGATGAGCCGGGCCCCGGCGAAGCGCGCGACACGAACCAGGTCGATGTCGAGCTCGTCGCGGGTGTAATGCCCGGCGACATGGCCGGGCAGCATGCCACTATAGGGGGCGGTGGGGCCGGGGTTGATGAGTGTGATCCGGACGCCGGGCAGCGGGTCCATGCCCCAGAGCCTCAGGACCAGTGCATGGGCGTGGCCCCCGCCGATGAACAGCAGGTCGCGGGTCAGGGGAATTTGGGTCTTCATCGCCGTCTCCTTACCCGACGGCGCTAGCCAATCGGGCGCGGGCGTGCCAGCGATTTGGGCGTCACATCCCTGTCAGAGACGGATGACGTCGGCTTCGTGGCCGCCTTCGTAGCCGTCGATCAGGAGGCGGCGGCGGGCGGCGAAGCTGTCGGGGAGAACGTATCCGGCCGCGGCTTGGAAGGTTCCGTCGTAGCGCCCGAAATAGGCGGCGCGGGTCTGGGCCAGCGGGTCGAGCGTCAGGTTGCGGGCGAAGCTGTGGCCCAGGCCTGCCACGCGGAAGCGCGGCGCGGCGTTGACGGGTTCCAGATAGCCTTCCACGGATAATTGCCGCAGCAAGGCTGCACCGGTGACGAACCGGCCACGGCGGGTCAGGGCGGCGTTGAGCACGCCTTCGGTGAAATTCCCGCGGGCAACGATGTAGTCCCCGGGGGCCGACGCGCCATCGGGCAGGCGCACGGCTTGGCCACCCAAGGTTCTGCCTGTCGGCCCGCCGTCGCCGATGACGCCCGCGATCACGTCGGGCGCGGCGGGCAGGAGCGGGTCGGCCGCGGCATCCACAGGATCGATCCGGCTGGCGGAGACGCCTGTCGGTGTCCAGAGACCGCTGACGGCGACGCGGTCACCTTGGGTCAGTTGGCCTGTGGCGCCAGCCTCCAAGCGAACTGAGATACCGTTGACGGTCAGATCGGGCGCGACGCGGCCGACCAGGGCGTGATCGATGCGAACGTGGCGTGCGACCAACCGGTCGGAGCTTCGCGTCGCCATGATGGTCAGCGCCTGTCCGGGGGCGAGGTCGCCCTCGGACGCTTGGCCGAAAGGTGTGGCGATGGTCGTGCCGGACGTGATTTCCACCCGCAGACCGTTGACGATGAGGCTGCCGAAATCGGTGAGGACACCGACAATCCCGGTGCCGCCGATGCCACCTTCGAACGGGTCGGGCGCGCCGCGGGTGACGACGGGTGGGGATACGGGCTGACACGCGGCGATGGCACTGCCTGCCAGCAAGCTTAGAACGCTGCGCCGCGTGGTCACGTGTCGTCCGCCCCCTCGCGGTAGAAGTACAGGCCGAACCGGTAGCGTTCCGAATTGGCGGGGTCCGTCCTGCCGGCGTCTTGGGCGGCGCGGCTTTCGGCGTCAAGCGTGACCAACAGGTCTTGGCCCAGTTCGCGAGCCCGAGCTTCGAGTGCATCGACCGCGTCGGGCGTCAGGCGGGTGTAGAAAACGGCCCGTTCGAAAAACGGCGGCTCGTCCGCTAGAAGGTTTTCGGCCGCAGCGGCCAGATGATCGCCGAGATTGGCGGCAAAGAAGACCAGGCGGTGATCTTCCGATGCAGGTCCGGCGATGGCGTCGGCGGTCAGGGCAAGCTCATCATCCCGGGCGACGACAAGACCCTGGCGCAGCAGCTCGTCCAAGATAGTGCGTGGTCGGACATCGGTGCTGACCTGGGCCACGAGCGCATCGAAGGCCGCCCGGTCGAGCGGTTCGGCGCCGGCGGTGCGCCACCGGCTGAGCACGGTGGCGAAGATTGCGGATTTGGCGCGGGCGGCCTCCCACCCGTCGTCGCCCGCGAGGCGAAGGGCTTTGACATCCCGGCGGTGGACGCCGGTGAGCAGACTGATCCGGCTGTCTGTCGGGGCGTCCGTATCCAGACGGAAGGATTGGTCTGCGACCTCGACATAGACAGACTTCAGCAAGCGATAGAAGGCCGGGGCCGTCACGCCGCGCACGATCAGAATCCTGACCAGAGGTCGGATCAATCCGCGCAAGACGCGCAAGAAACGGTCGGAATCGTCGGTCGCCATAGGCGATATTTGGCAGGCGTGGAAATTTTTTCCACCCTAGATATTGACGAAATCTGGGGGCGGGCCAATTGGCCGCATGTGGAACTTTTGCCCACACCAACTGGGAGACCGATTATGACTGATTTCACCCGTCGCTCGCTGCTGAAAGCCGGTGCTGGCCTCGTCGCTGGTGGCGCAACGCTGAGCTTGGCCGCGCCCGCTCTGGCGCAGTCCGCCGACATCGTGGATGTCGCCGTCGAAGCCGGCAGCTTCACCACCCTCGTGGCCGCTGTCCAGGCCGCTGGCCTTGTGGACGCCCTTAAGGCGCCTGGTCCGCTGACCGTATTTGCGCCGACCGATGATGCCTTCGCCGCGCTGCCCGCGGGCACCGTCGAGTCGCTGCTGGAACCGGAGAACCGCGATCAGCTGGTCAACATCCTGACCTATCACGTGGCGGGCAATAACTACCCTGCCTCCACTATTCTCGGAAATCGCGGCCGCATTCCGACGCTGCAAGGCTCCGATCTGAGCGTCGACGGCACCGGAGACGGCGTGACCGTCGGCGGGGCGAATGTGATCACAGCCGATGTCATGGCGAGCAATGGCGTTATCCATGTGATCGACGCGGTTCTGTTGCCGTAATCAAGCCGGGGCGGCCCGGTTCTTCGAGCCGCCCCCTACGTGCCGCTTCTGAGGCGGCGGAAATCTTCCCCTCCGATCAGCCCAAACCTGGCCGCTTTCTTGTAGGGGACCGTTGTGACGGTCGCTTTCGGGCCACCGTGCGACTTGGATGCGCTTTGGTTTCATTTTCCGATCCGATAGCGTCTAGACTGGATAAGGTCTGGGCGACGGGAGCGGATCATGGCCTTGGACGACCAAAAGGGAGTCTGGAAATCAGGTCGGGGTAAGGGGCGTGGTACGCCCAAGGGGCGGCAATACGAGGATGCCGCCCTGGATGACGTGCGCCTGCTGCTGGGCAATCGGCCGCGGCACCGGGACCTGCTGATCGAGTTTCTGCACCTTATCCAGGATGCACATGGTCATCTGTCGGCCAGACATCTTCGGGCGTTGGCCGAGGAGGTGCGGCTGAGCATGGCCGAAATCTGGGAGGTGGCGACCTTCTACGCTCATTTCGACCCGATCCGCGAGGATGAGGTTCCGCCGCCCGATCTGACGATCCGGGTGTGCGACAGCCTGTCCTGTGAGTTGGCGGGATCGCAGGCTTTGATCGAGGCGCTTGAGGCGGGGCACGATCCGGCGAAGGTTCGCGTCTTGCGCGCGCCTTGTATGGGGCGGTGTGACACGGCGCCTGTCCTGGAGATCGGGCATCGACATGTGGATCACGCGACGCCGGAGAAGGTGGATGCCGTCGTCGCGAGCGAAGACTTCGAACCTGAAATTCCCCCGTATCAGGGACTGATTCCGTATCTTGCGGACGGCGGGTATAAGGTATTGCGCGAGCTGAGGAAGGGGGGCGACTGGGAGACCGTCCAGGAGATGGTCGCGACTTCCGGCTTGCGCGGGCTTGGGGGCGCTGGGTTCCCGGCGGGCAAGAAATGGGGCTTCGTCCGGTCCAATCCCGGGCCGCGGTTCATGGCCGTGAACGGGGATGAGGGCGAGCCGGGGACGTTCAAGGACCGATATTATCTGGAGCGGGTGCCGCATCTGGTCCTGGAAGGGATGCTGATCTGTGCTTGGGCCATCGAGGCGGAGCGCGTCTATATCTATATGCGCGACGAATACCCGGCGGTGATGCATATCCTGCGGCACGAGATCGCCGCACTGGAAGCCGAGGGTGTGATCACACCCGGGTATTTGGAACTTCGGCGGGGCGCGGGCGCGTATATCTGCGGCGAAGAAAGCGCCATGATCGAGAGCATCGAGGGCAAGCGAGGACTGCCCCGGCATCGGCCGCCCTATGTGGCGCAGGTGGGGCTGTTTGGGCGGCCGACGCTGGTCCACAATATCGAAACTTGCATTTGGATTGCTCGCATTTGCCGGGAGGGACCGGATGTTTTCCGCGCCCATGGGGCGAACGATCGGACCGGTCTGCGGTCCTATTCCGTCTCGGGCCGGGTGAGGGAACCGGGGGTCTATGTACTGCCTGCGGGGTCCACGGTTCAAGATGTGATCACAGCAGCAGGTGGTATGCTCGACGGTCATGTTTTCAAAGCGTATCAGCCGGGCGGACCGTCATCGGGGCTGCTGCCCGCCTCCTTGGGCGATGTGCCGCTGGACTTCGATACGTTGCAGCCGCTGGGGACGTTCATCGGGTCGGCTGCCGTGGTGATCCTATCGGATCAGGACAGCGCGCGGGATGCAGCTTTGAATATGTTGCGCTTTTTCGAGTCTGAAAGCTGCGGGCAATGCACGCCCTGTCGGGTTGGCTGCGAGAAGGCAGTGAAGCTGATGCAGGCGGATGTCTGGGACACCGATCTTCTCCAGGATCTGAGTCAAGTGATGGTGGACGCGTCCATCTGCGGCTTGGGCCAAGCGGCGCCAAACCCGATCAAGTTGGTGATGGAACATTTTCCCGAGGAGATCGGGAAATGAAGGACGTTTTGGATGTGATCACATTCACGCTGGATGGGCAGGAAGTCACCGCCCAGCCTGGCCAGACCATTTGGGAGGTGGCGCATGGGCGGGGGCTGGTGATCCCGCATCTTTGCCATAAGCCGGCGCCGGGCTATCGGCCCGACGGCAATTGCCGGGCCTGTATGGTGGAGATCGAAGGGGAACGCGTG
>JBCDCS010000196.1:0-5839 GCA_039181205.1 Pseudomonadota bacterium | reverse complement strand
TGGTCTCCGCCCATCCCTCGGGCGGCGCCATGTATCTGATGCTCGATATCCGCAGCACCGGGCTTACGGGCACGGATTTCGCCCTTTCCATGCTCGACCGCCATCATATCGCGATCATGCCCGGCGAAAGCTTCGGCCAGGCCGCTGCCGGTCATGTCCGGGTCGCCCTGACCCAGCCCGACAACATCTTGCTCGGCGCGTTCGACACCCTTCTGACCCATGCCGAGGAGCAGGTTCCATGACCTTTCGAGCAATGCACAAGCCGGGCGATCCATTCATCCTGGCCAATGCCTGGGATGTGGGATCGGCACGCATGCTCGTCGCTTTGGGCGCCCAGGCGATTGCCACGTCCTCGGCGGGCTATGCGTTCACGCGCGGCTTGCCCGACGGGGGACGGGTCGGGCGCAAGGAAGCCATCGCCCACGCCAAGGATTTGGCCGACCACGTGGCCGTGCCCGTCTCGGCCGACCTGGAAGACGGCTACGGCCCCGATCCCGAAGACTGCGCCGAAACCGTCGACCAGGCCGCGGCCGCCGGTCTCGCCGGGTGCTGCCTGGAAGATGTGGGGCCCGACGGCGTCCCCTATCCGTTCGACCTCGCCGTGAAACGCATGGCCGCCGCCGTCGCCGCGGCTCGCGCCGTGCCCGATGATTTCGTCTTCTGCGCCCGGGCCGACGGCGTCATGCACGGCGCCTACAATCTGGACGAAGCCATCCGCCGCCTGCGCGCCTTCGAAGAAGCGGGCGCCGACGTGCTCTACTGCCCGATGCCGGGCGAGATGGCGGATCTGAAATGGATCACGGCGGCCCTATCCGCGCCGGTCAACGCCCTGGCCGCCGGACGCTGGACCAAGACCTCCCTGGCTGAATACGCCGAGGCCGGTGTCGCCCGGATTTCCCTCGGCTCCGCCTTGGCCCGGGCCACGCACCGCCTGATCCGGGACGCCGGAAAGGCCATGTTCGAAACCGGGGACTTTTCTGGGTTGCGCGGGCTCGGTTCGCCTGAGGTGGACGGCTATCTGGCGAAGGGCAGCCGCTAGCTTCGCGCCGCCGTGCGGGCCAGGGCCTCGATTTCGTCCCACGCGCCCGCCAACATCTTCTCCTTCGGCGCCACCCACGATCCGCCGACACAGATCACATTGGACAGCGACAGATAATCACCCTTGTTGTCCGGGCTCACCCCCCCGGTTGGACACCATGCGATCTGCGGGATGGGCGCCCCGATGGATTTCAGCGCGGGTGCGCCACCCGATGCTTCGGCCGGGAAGAATTTCAGCATGTCATAGCCCCGCTCCAGCAGCACCATGGCCTCGGTCGCCGTCGCCGCCCCGGGCAACAGCGGCAGGCCCTCCTCGACGGACGCCTGGATCAACCGGTCCGTGGCCCCCGGCGACACACCAAACGTGGCGCCCGCCGCCTTCGCCGCCTTCACGTCCTCAGGGGTCAGCAAGGTGCCCGCACCCACCAGACCCCCGGGCACCTCCGTCATGGCCCGGATGCAATCGAGCGCGGCTGGTGTCCTCAACGTCACCTCCAGCGCGGGCAGGCCACCGGCCACCAACGCTTCGGCCAGCGGCCGGGCATGGGCCACATCGTCCAGCACCAGAACGGGGATCACCGGCGACCGGCCGGCGATCTCGCGGGCGGCCTTGGATTGGTCTTCGGGGGTCATGGGCAGGCCTTCTGGAATTAGATTTTAAGCTTTTGCATGTCCGAGATGATCAGACCACCACACCGGCGCCTGTATCGGCTCGTCCGGCCGTCGCACGGAAGACCTCGAAAAGCTCCCGGCCGACACCGTGGTTGTTTGATGACAGGTCCGGATGTTCGACCGTCCGGTCCTCGACACCTTCGGTCAAACACTCGAGTTTTCCGTCTGCGGCATCATAGCGGACGATATCCCCATCGCGCAGCTTTGCGATCAGGCCGCCATCCAGGGCTTCGGGCGACACATGGATCGCCGACGGCACCTTGCCCGACGCGCCGGACATGCGCCCGTCGGTGACCAGCGCCACCTTGAATCCACGTTGCAAAAGAACGGAAAGTGAGGGGGTTAGCGCGTGAAGTTCAGGCATTCCATTCGCCTTCGGCCCCTGGTACCGCAAAACCACCACGCAATCCCGGTCTAGCTCGCCCGCCTTGAAAGCGGCCTTCACATCTTCCTGGGAATGAAAGATGCGCGCAGGCGCCTCGACTACATGAAGATCGGCCGCTACTGCACTGATTTTCGTGACACCTATCCCCAGATTTCCCCTTAGCTGCTTCAGACCGCCCGTCGCCGCGAACGGGTCATGGGGCGGTTTCAAGATCTTGTCATTTAGGCTCTCCCGCGGCCCGGGTTCCCAGGACAGCCGGTCGCTGGACAGCTTCGGCTCGGTCGCGTAGGCCGACAGACCCCGCCCCGCCGCCGTCTTCACGTCCTCATGCAGCAGACCCGCATCCAGCAGATGACCGATCATAAAGGGCAGCCCACCCGCCGCGTGGAAGTGGTTCACATCGGCCAGGCCGTTCGGATAGACCCGCGCCATCAGCGGGGTCACATCGGAAATCGCATCGAAATCCCCGCAGGTCAGTTGCACACCCGATGCCCGGGCCATGGCGATCAGATGCAAGACAAGGTTGGTCGACCCGCCCGTGGCCATCAGCCCCACCAACCCGTTCACCCAGGCCCTTTCGTCCAGGATATCGCAAACGGGCGTATAATCGTTGCCCAGCGCCGTGATCTCGCTCGCCCGCTGTGCCGCCGCATCGGTCAGCGCATCCCGCAACGGTGTGCCCGGGTTGACGAAAGACGCGCCCGGCAGATGCAACCCCATGAACTCCATCAGCATCTGGTTGGAATTCGCCGTCCCATAGAACGTACACGTGCCCGGCCCGTGATAGGACGCCATCTCGGCTTCCATCAGCTTGTCACGGCCCACCTTGCCTTCGGCGAACTCCCTGCGAACCCTGGCCTTTTCCTCGTTGGGCAGTCCGGACACCATGGGGCCGGCCGGCACGAAAATGCCCGGCAGATATCCGAACGTGGCCGCGGCGATCACCAGCCCCGGCACGATCTTGTCGCAAATCCCCAGATACAACGCGGAATCGAACGTGTTGTGCGACAGCGCCACCCCCGTGGCCAAGGCAATCACGTCGCGGGAAAAGAGCGACAGCTCCATGCCCACCTGTCCCTGCGTCACCCCATCGCACATGGCGGGCACCCCACCGGCAACCTGCGCCGTCGCCCCAACCGCGCGGGCCGCGGCCTTGATCCGGTCCGGGTAATCCTTGAACGGCTGATGGGCGCTCAGCATGTCGTTATAGGCGGTGACGATCCCTATATTGGGCACCCGATCGGCGACCAGATCGCCCTTCATCTCGCCCATGGCCGCATAGGCATGAGCCTGGTTCCCACAATCCAGATGCGCCCGTCGCGGCCCGGCCTGGGCCAGATTTCGCATCCGTTCCAGATACGGCTCCCGCGTCGGTCGCGACCGTTCGCGGATCGTTTCGGTGATTTCGGCTAGACGGGAATCGAGCGGCATGATCGGTCCTCTTGCTAAGCGGGCAGATGGACCGTTAGCGGTAACATTTCAAGACGGAATCCGACCGAAATCATAATCGGACAGGTAACAGAGCCCGTCGCGCCTCACCCACGACCCCCACACGATCCCCAAACCTCTTGCCATCCCCACGGCAAGGTGGCCGACCAATCACATGAAATCAACGCGCCAACACTGCGGCGCTTCCAGAAAACGCCCTAACCCTCCGGCGCCATCAACTCGACCTCGGCCCCATCTCGCACAGCCGTGTAAAAGCACGTCCGCCGGTTCGTGTGGCATGCGGGCCCCGTCTGATCGACCAGCACCAGCAGACAATCCCGATCGCAATCCACCCGCATCTCGACCAGCTTCTGCACATGGCCCGACGTCTCTCCCTTAACCCAGAACGCCTGCCGCGACCGCGACCAATAGGTCACGCGCCCCGTCTCCAACGTCTTCGCCACCGCCTCCGCATTAATCCAGGCCAGCATCAGAACCTCGCCCGATCCCGCATCCTGGGCGATCACCGGCAGAAGACCGGCGGCATCGTAACGCAGGCTTGTGGCATCGAAGGACATGGGCACACCTTTGCATCGGAGCATGGCCTCGCTACGTAGAAGGCCGAGGCGCCGAGAGGAAGTGGAATGTCCGAGACGGATCTGATCAAGCTCTATTCCGGGCGCATCCTCGCGCTGGCGGCCGACATGCCCGCCACCGAACCGCTCACCGATCCCGATGCCACGGTGCGCAAACGCTCGCCGCTCTGCGGCTCCACGGTGACCGTTTCGATCAAATGCGCGGACGGGCGCATCACCGACTATTCTCAAGACGTGAAGGCCTGCGCTTTGGGCCAGGCCTCCGCCGCCGTGTCGGGCCGCGTCATGCGGGGCCGTACGGCCGCCGACGTCACCCGCGCCCGGGACGAACTGCGCGCGATGCTTAAGGAAGGCGGCCCCGTCCCGTCGGCGCCCTTCGACGGGCTGGAAGTCCTGCTCCCCGCGCGCGACTACCGCAATCGGCACGCCTCGATCTTGCTCGCGCTCGACGCCACCGTCGACGCGCTCGAACAGGTTAACAGCCCCGCACTAACCTAAAAAAAACCGCCGCACTCCGTAGGGCGGAGGCGGCGGGGAAGTTGCATTCGTCGTCTTTAAGGCCGGAAATGAAAGCCGGGGCGGGCCAATCTCCAGGTCGCGTCCCAAACGGGGCATGCGACACGCATCACGGCAAAACGGGGAGATGCCGAAGATGCGAAACGATACGAACGCGGGCAGTCAGGGGAGTTTCGGGGCGGCCCCGCGTCAGGCCACCAATGCGGGCAGATGCATCAGGCTCAGCAAGACGGTGACAAGCCAAGCGCCCGCCAGAATATCCGTCAAAGGCTCCCGCTTGAACAGGTCGGCGGTGCGGATTGTGCGGATCTTGCGGGCCATGTCATGCCTCATCATTGCTGCTCTTGTTGCACATTTGTTCTCACATCTAGATCAAATTGTCTAGAACTTTTTTAGAACATTTGAGAACAAGCTGGAACATCAGCCGACGGAAAGCAATTTCAGCGCCCGATCCTGCTCCATCAGCCACAGCAGATGACGCACGGCTTCCCCCCGAGGTTTGCTCAGGTCCGGGTCGGCATTCAGCAAAGCCCGCGCATCGCTGCCCGCAACCTCCATCAGGCTGGCCTGCCGCTCCAGATCGGCGACGCGGAAGCGGGGCAGCCCCGATTGCGCGGTCCCCAAAACATCCCCCGCGCCACGCAGGGCCAGGTCTTCCTCGGAAATGCGGAACCCATCCTCGCTCTCGCGCAAGATGCGTAGCCGGGCTTCGGCCGTCTGGGACAGCGGCGCTTTGTACATTAACAGACAGGTCGATGCCGCCGCGCCCCGTCCGACCCGCCCCCGCAACTGGTGCAATTGGGCCAGGCCGAAGGTCTCCGCCCGCTCGATCACCATGATCGACGCATTGGGCACATCCACACCGACCTCGATCACCGTGGTCGCCACCAGGACGCTTGTCCGCCCGGCGATGAAATCCGCCATCGCCTTGTCCTTCTCGGCGGGCGGCATCTGCCCGTGGACCAGCCCCACCGCGCCCTCGCCCAACGCCGCACGCAGGCTGCGGAACCGTTCCTCGGCCGATGTGGTGTCCACGACCTCCGATTCTTCGACCAAGGGGCAAACCCAATAGACCTGACGCCCCTCGGCCACGGCCGCCCGCAACCGGGCGATCACGTCGTCCATCCGCGACACCGGCACGGTCGATGTGGTGACCGGCGTCCGGCCGGGCGGCTTTTCGTCCAGCAGGCTGATGTCCATGTCG
>JBCDCS010000195.1:0-5854 GCA_039181205.1 Pseudomonadota bacterium | reverse complement strand
GAACTGGTCCACGGCGATCCATTCGTCGGGCTGGTGGGCTTGGGCGATGTCGCCGGGGCCGCAGACCACGGCGGAGTAGCCGCGTTCCTGGAATTGGCCAGCTTCGGTGCCGTAGGTGACCACATGGGGGGCGTTGTCGCCGGTGAGGCGGCGGATCAGGGTTTCGGCGGTGCCGTGGGTTTCGGGGGTCAGGGCGGGGACAGCGTTGGAGCGGGTCCAGGTGACGCCCGCCTCGGGGCGCTTGGCATTCAAGGTGACGTTGAGGTCCGTCAGGAAGGTGTCGAGGGCGGTCACGTGGCGTTCCAGATCGTCACCGGCGGGGACGCGGAAGCCCAGTTTGAAGTGGCAATCGGCGGCGGTGATGTTGTGGGCGGTGCCGCCATGGATGATGCCCACATGGGCGGTGGTATGGGGCGGGTCGAAGGCGGCGGAGATCGGGTTGGGCGTCTCGGCCATGAGTTTCTCGTTCCAATCGTTGACCCACCCGAGGATGCGCCCGGCTTCGTGGATCGCGGAGACGCCTTTGGGCAGGTTGGAGGAATGAACCTCGAACCCGTGGACGTGGATGTCGTGGATGACGGAGGCATTGTGGCCGGTGACCGGCTTCAGCATGGACGGCTCGCCGATGATGGCGGCGGCAGCGCGGGGCAGGTGTTCGACCATGTCGTCGATCATGGGCGGGGCGCCGAGGCAGCCGATTTCCTCGTCATAGCTGAGCGCGATCTGGAGGGGGCGTTTGACGTCCGAGGCGAGCGCGACGGGGACCATGGCGAGCGCGAGCGCGTCGAAGCCCTTCATGTCGCAGGTGCCACGACCGTAGAGCTTGCCGTCCCGTTCGGTGACGGTGAAGGGATCGCTGGACCAATCCTGGCCGTCGACGGGGACGACGTCGGTGTGGCCGGAGAGAACGATGCCGCCGTCGACTTCGGGGCCCACATTGGCGTAGAGCGCGGCCTTCTTGCCGGTCGCGTCGTAGACGCGGCGGGCCGTGACGCCGTGGCCGGAGAGATAGTCTTCGACCCAGTCGACCAATTCCAGGTTGGACCGGCGGCTGACGGTCGGGAAGGCGACCAGCTTGTCCAGGATGTCGCGCGCGGTGAGGTCGGGCATCAATCGTAGAGCAGTTTGCGGCCGCCCAGACCGTCGGGCACGTCGCGGCCTTCGCGCAGGCGGGCCTCGGCCTCCAGTGCCGCGTCATCGCGGGCGAACCCGCCCCAATCGCCGTCGAGCACCAGGTGGCCGGGCGCGACTTCCTGATAGACGGGTGGGTCCGGCTGGTATCCCACCGGATGGATGGGCGACGGGATCGGTTTGAAGTTCAAATCCCGTTCGGTCTTGCGCTGACGAGGATCAGCGATTGGGACCGCGCTCATCAGGGCCTTGGTGTAGGGGTGGCGGGGGTCTTCGAAGACGGCGGCGCGGGGACCGATTTCGACGATGCGGCCCAGATACATGACGCCGACCATGTGACTGACCCGTTCCACCACGGCCATGTCATGGGAGATAAAGAGGTAGCTGATCCCCATTTCGGCCTGGAGTTCCATCATCAGGTTGAGCACCTGTGCCTGCACGCTGACATCCAAGGCTGAGACGGATTCGTCTGCGACGATGAGTTTGGGTTGCAAGGCCAGGGCGCGGGCGATGGCGACCCGCTGGCGTTGACCGCCGGAGAGTTCGTGGGGATAGCGGCGCATGAAGCTGCGGGGCAGTTCCACCCGGTCGAAGAGTTTCGCGACCTTGTCCATTCGTTCCTGCCCCGAAGACCGGCCGAAATTGGCCAATGGTTCGGCCACCTGGTCGGCCAGTTGGCGCTGGGGGTTCAGGGAGGCGAAGGGATCCTGGAAGATCATTTGCATTTCGCAGCGCGCCCGGCGGAGGTCGCGGTCATTCAGGGCCATCACATCCGTGCCGTCGAGCAGGATATGGCCCGAGACCGGTTCGATGAGGCGCAGGACGGCGCGCCCGGCAGAGGATTTCCCGCAGCCCGATTCGCCTACCAGGCTGAGCGTTTGGCCGCGATTGATGGTGAAGCTGATGTCTTCGACCGCGTGGACGTTCGAGATGTGCCTGCGAAATAGGCCACCGCGCACGGGAAAGCGCACGACCAGGTTTTCGACCTTGAGGAGCGTTTCTTCGGTGCCGAGGATCGGTGTCGGATCCTGGTCGCCGGAGCCGAGCAATTTCATCGGAACGGGTTTGTCGGTTCCCCGCATCTCGCCCAGGCGGGGTACGGCGGCGAGAAGGGCCTGGGTGTAGGGATGCTGGGGCGCCTCGAAGATCTTTTCGACCGGACCTTCTTCGACCTTGTTGCCGCGATACATGACCACCACCCGGTCGGCCATCTGCGCGACCACGGCCATGTCGTGGGTGATGAAGAGGACGGCGGTGCCCGTTTCCCGCTTCAGCCGGTCGATCAGGGCTAGGATTTCGGCCTGGATGGTCACGTCGAGCGCGGTGGTCGGTTCGTCGGCGATCAGGAGGCGCGGTTCGCAGGCGAGCGCCATGGCGATGACGACCCGCTGGCGCATGCCGCCGGAGAGTTCGTGGGGGTATTGGGTGAGCCGCCGTTCTGGTTCCGGAATGCGAACTTCGCGCAGGAGTTCAAGGGCGCGCGCCCGTGCTTCGGACTGGCTGAGCCGCTTGTGGACGCGCAGGCCTTCGGTCAATTGCCGTTCGATGGTGAAGACCGGGTTCAGCGCGGTCATCGGTTCCTGAAAGATCATGCCGACTTCGTTGCCGCGGAGCGCGCGCATCTGGGATTGGTCGCCCTTGGCCACGTCGACGGGGGCGCCATCGCCCCGGTCGAAGAGAAGCCGGCCGCCGGCGATCCGGCCGCCGCCGAATTCCACGAGACGCATCAAGGACAGGGACGAGACCGATTTGCCCGATCCGCTTTCGCCGACGACGGCGACGGTTTCGCCCGGGAAAATATCGAAGCTGACATCCTCGACCCCGACGACGGTGCCCCCCTTAGTGGCGAATTCCACCCGCAGGCGGTCGAAACTAGCGACGGGCGTTCGGTCGGATGGGGTGGCTTTGTCGAGCATGGGCGGCGTTCTCGGCTTGGAGATCACGGGAACGAAGCGCACAAATGCCCCGCTGTAAAGGGTCAGAGCCAGGGGCGACCCCGCGTCAGCCTTCACCAAGGCGCTTGCAATTCGCCGATCATCTGTTTGTCATATTGCGGTGGTTCGCGAAAAACGGGGGATGGCGCGGGACGAAAGTGGGACTCCATGGACTCGGCGCTCTGCCTCTATCGCGATCTAACCGCATAAAAATCGTACCACCCTGGTATTCAACCGGGGGGTGCGTCCGACAAGGAGAGAAACAAATGAACACCAAAACCGCCCTTCTGGGGGCCGTCGCCGGAGCGGCCTTGCTGCCGTATCTGGCTCAACCTGTGATGGCCGATGGCCACCAGGGCGAGCGCGGACGCGACGGCGAAGTCAGCATTATCTATTGGCAGGCCCCGTCCACGCTGAACCCGTTCCTGTCGGGTGGCACGAAGGATGTGGAGGCCGCCTCTTTGATCCTGGAGCCGCTGGCCCGTTTCGATCAGACCGGGACGATCACGCCTTGGCTGGCCACGGAGATTCCGACCGTCGGCAATGGCGGCGTGACCGAGGATCTGACCCAGATCACCTGGAAGCTGCGCGATGATATCGTCTGGTCGGACGGCACGCCGTTCACGTCCGAAGACGTGAAGTTCACCTGGGAATACTGCACCCATCCCGAGGGTGGCTGCGCCCAGATTACCAAGTTCGAAGGTATCGAGAGCGTGGAGACGCCCGATGCCCACACCGTCGTCATCAATTTCTCCGCACCCAAGCCCTATCCCTACACGGCCTTCACCGGCGGGGAGAGCCCGATCCTGCAGAAGGCGCAGTTCGAATCGTGCGTCGGCGCGGCGGCATCGACCTGCACGGACGAGAATTTCGGCCCGATCGGCACCGGCCCGTTCGTCGTGACCGAGTTCCGCACGAACGACGTGATCGCCTATGAGGCGAACGACAATTACCGTGAACCGGGCAAGCCGGCCTTTGCCAGCGTGAACTTCAAGGGCGGTGGCGATGCGGATGCCGCGGGCCGGGCCGTGATGCAGACGGGCGAATTCGATTACGCCTGGAACCTGCAACTGGCCCCGGAAGTCATCGCGCAGATGGAAGCCGGCGGTCTGGGCACGCCCATCGCGGCCTTCGGTCCCCTGGTCGAGCGGATCATGCTGAACCAGACCAACCCTGACCCGGCGCTTGGCCCGGATGAGCGCGCGGTGGTTCGCCCGCACCCGTTCCTGGGTGATCCGGCGGTTTACCAGGCCATGTCCATGGCCATCGACCGGCCGCTGCTGGTGGAGATCGGGTATGGCCAGGCGGGTCGCGTGACCTGCAACTGGGTGCCGGCGCCCGAAGCGTTCAACTCCACGTCGATGAGCTGCGACACGCAGGACCTGGAAGGGGCGGCCGCCATGCTGGAGGAGGCCGGTTGGGTCGACTCGAACGGCGACGGCGTCCGCGAAAAGGACGGCGTGGAACTGCGCGTGCTGTACCAGACGTCGACCAACGCCGTGCGCCAGGACTTCCAGGCGCTGATCAAGGAATGGTGGGAGGAGATCGGCTTCGCCGTCGAGCTTCGCAACATCAACGCATCGGTCTTCTTCGGCGGTGACGCGGGTTCGCCCGACACGTTCCAGAAGTTCTATGCCGATGTGGAGATGTACGCGAACACCTTCAACGGCACGGACCCGCAGGCCTATCTGGCCAACGGCCTGTGCGACAAGGCGCCGAGCCCCGCGACCCAGTGGCAGGGTGAGAACATCTCCCGCTTCTGCATGGAGGAGTACGACGCGCTTTGGAATGAGCTGTCGCAGACCGCCGATTTCGAGGAGCGGACGCGGATCGCGAAAGAACTGAACGACATGTACGTTCAGAACGGCGGGATGATCCCGCTGGTGCACCGCGGTCGTCTGTCGGCCCATGCGAATTCGCTGGGTGGCGTCGAGCTGAACGTCTGGGATTCGGAGCTGTGGAACATCGCCGAATGGTACCGGATCGACGGGTCCTGACCGTCGCGTGACGCGGGGGGCGGCGGTTTCGCCGCCCCCACATATCGCATGAGATGGGGTGGAACCCCATCCTACGGGGACGATTGCGATGCTGACCTATACGATCAGACGCCTTTTCTTCGCGATCCCGACGCTTTTGTTCATCGCGCTCGTGATCTTCATGCTGCTGGAATTGGCGCCCGGCGACCCGATGGCCAATGTGCCGCTCACGGTGCCGTCCGAGGTGCGTGCTCAGATGCGCGAGGCGCTGGGCCTGGGTGAGCCCGCGCCGATCCGGTTCATGCTCTGGCTGAAGCAGTTCTTCTGGATCGAGCCGCTGAACGTCTTCGACGCCCTGTTCGGGACGTCGTTCGCGGCCGGCGAGTTGCGCATCATTTCTTGGCAGAACCGCGCGCCGGTCTTCATCGCCATCGCCGAGCGCATCCCGCAGACGCTGTGGGTGGTGGGCACGGCCTATGTCGTCGCCATCCTGATCGCGATCCCGGTGGGGATTTATTCGGCCTACAAGCAGTATTCGGTGTTCGACCAGGCGGGCACCTTCGTGACCATGGTGGGCTTTTCGGTGCCGCCGTTCTTTTCGGGCGTGCTGGTCATCCTGATCTTCGCGGTCCAACTGCAATGGTTCCCGTCGATCTATGACACCCGGCATGTGGTGAATGATTTCGAGTCCTTCATGATCCAGGTCCGGCAGATGTTCCTGCCGGTGATGGTGCTGGCGTTGCAGATCACGTCGCAATTGAGCCGCTTCATGCGGGCGTCGATGCTGGACAATCTGAACCAGGATTATGTGCG
>JBCDCS010000194.1:0-5870 GCA_039181205.1 Pseudomonadota bacterium | reverse complement strand
CAGCACCACGGGCTGACCGGAGGCTTTTTTGCGGGGGATGTCCATGGCGACTGGGCTTAGACCGTTTCGCCCGGAAACCTGAGTCGGATTTGGGAGATCACGCGGGCGCAACGTCCTTATGTTCGGGGCGTTTTCCGTTAGACCTTTGTCTGAGGCTCAACGCAGCATGCTTTCAACGAAAGACCCCGCCCTGGGATGGGGCGGGGTCAATTGGATGACGTTCATCTTTCGGAGGTGTGTCAGGCCTGTGCGGGATCGGCGGCCGCCGGCTTGGACACCGCGCTGGCGGCGGGCTTGCTGCTGCCGCCGCTGCCGCCAAGGGGATCATCCTGGCGCTGCACGGCGCCTTCGAAATGGGCCCCCGATTCGATGGCGATGGTCTTGTGGATGATGTCGCCTTCGACCCGCGCGGTGGAGGTGAGGCGTACTTTCAGGCCTCGCACGCGGCCGATGACCCGGCCGTTCACGACGATGTCGTCGGCGATGCATTCGCCACGTACCGTGGCGCCTTCGCCGACGGTGAGCAGGTGGGCCTGGATATTGCCCTCGACCTCGCCTTCGATCTGGATATCGCCGGAGGTACGGATATCCCCCTTGATCTTAAGGTCCGATGACAAGGCTGACGGTGCGACTTTTGGCTTCATGGCCGAGCTCCCAGCGCCTAGTTCCAGGCCCGCGGGCTTTGGAGGAGGCGTCGTTGTTGATGCGCCGCCCTCGGGCGGGGTGGTTTTTTCGGCGTCTCCGCCGGGCTGGTTCAGCTTGGATTTAGAAAACATCTTCGCCTGCGTCTATGAAGGTGACTGGGTCCAGGGCGCGACCGCCCCTGCGGATTTCGTAGTGGAGATGTACACCCGTCGATCGTCCGGTGGTTCCCATATCACCGATACGCTCGCCGCGCGAGACCCTTTCCCCGACGTTAACGCGGATGCGATTGAGATGTGCGTAGCGGGTCTCGAACCCGAGAGCGTGCTGAATTTTCACGAGCTTGCCGTAGCCCGATTGCCAGCCTGCGAACGTAACGGTGCCCGCCGCGGTGGAATGGATGGCGGTGCCGCGGGAGGCGGCGAAATCCAGCCCAGAATGCATGCGGCCCCAGCGCGGGCCGAAGCCCGACGTGCGGCGATGCGGGCCGGGGACGGGGTGGGCGATGGGCAGGCTTTCGGCGGCGATGCGGTACATGTCCACCTCGCTGAGCCGGTTCAGCAGGCGGTTGGCCCGTTCGGTGTCCAGATCGAGCGCGGTGGGATCGCTGCCCCGGGTCGAGACGACCAATGGTTCCAGCGGCCCGCCCTGGCCGGAATAGCCGCGCCGGACCGTGTCGAGCAGGGCGTCGGGCGAAATTCCGGAGCGGGAGAAGACCTTTTCAAGCGGTTCAAGCGAGGTTTCCAACGCTTCTTCGAGGCGGGAAAAAATGCGATCGTTCCGTTCCGCCGCGATTTCGGCGATCGTTTGCATCCTGTCGATTTCGGCATCGGCCCCTTCGGCGACGACGATGGCTTCGTCGCGTTCGAGCGCCGTCGCATCGAGCGCTTCGGCCAGGAGCGCATTGACGGCTGTGGCGTCTTCGTACCGGCGTTCGGTATAGGCGGTCGCGTCGGGCGCGGTTTCCAGTTGGGCCAGCGCCAAGGCGGCCTCATCCCGCGCCACGTCGCGTTCGACGATGGTCCTGCTGAGCGTGCGCTGAATGACTTCGATCCCGGTTTCCAATTCGCGGCGGCGCTGCTCGGAGGTGAGGAGTTCGCCTTGCATTTTGGAGACCTCGTCGAGGGCCGCATAGAACCTGTCGAGCGCTTGTTCGGCATCGCGGGCGCGGGCGTCCCGTTCGCCGGCCAACGAGGCCAAACGGATTTCATAGGCTTCGGCGGCGCGCAGGGCTTCGTCGCGGGACGAGCCCGATGAGATGGCGCCGATAAAGAAGAAGGACGTGACGATGACCGTCCACCCCACGAGCACCGCGCCACCGAGCAGAATACCGGCCTGGGTCAGCGGACGCATGCGGACGAAACGGGTGCCGGCGTCGGATTTCAGGAAAAGGCGTTGTTCGGGCATATGCCGCTCTAGGCGCGCATTGACCCTGTCGGACAGGCGTTGCCTCACGTCCGGTCTCCCCGTTTTCGTGCGTCGCGCTGACAGAGCCTTGCGCGAGCTAGATCCGTACCCAATCCCGTCTTGCCCCCCACGGGATCGTGACTGCGAGGGGTTTTAGGCATGGGTTGGGAGGGGGGCAAGCATCGCGCCGGGTCACCCTTCGGCAGAGCGGATGGTGGGCAGAAACCCGCCCAGAGCGGATCGGGCTGTGCCTGCCCGGCAACACTTTGGTTAACGGGTTGCTTAACGAACGGCCGCCCCTTCGGTCAGCGGCCAGTAGAAATCGGGCGGTATGCCGGCTTCGGCGCGCTTTTCTTCGTTGAACGGTGGCTTCAATTGCCCGTGGAAATAGCGCCGGACCAGGTCGTGGAAGACGTCTTTGGGGTCCAGATCGTGGCGACCGCAGAGGAAGTGGAACCATTTGGAGCCATAGGCGACATGGCCGACTTCTTCGGCGTAGATCGTCCGGAGCGCGGAGACGGCATCGTCCGCCTTGGCCTTTTCGAAGACCGCGATCATGCCGGGCGTGACGTCGAGCCCACGGGCTTCCAGCACCATGGGGACGACGGCGAGACGGGCCATGAGATCATCACGGGTGTCTTCGGCCGCGCGCCAAAGACCGGCATGGGCGGGAAGTGCGCCGTATTGACTGCCCGCGGCCTCCAGACAATCGGCCATCAGACCGAAATGCTTCGCCTCTTCGTCCCCGGCGCGGACCCAATCGTCGTAGAAGCCCAGGGGCATGGGCACATGGGCAAAGCGGGCGATGACGTCCCAATGCAGATCGACCGCATTCAGTTCGATATGGGCCACGGCATGCAGCAGGGCGATGCGTCCCTCGGGTGTGCCGGGCCGGCGGCGGGGCACGTCCCGCGGGTCGAGTAATTCGGGGCGGTCAGGTCGGGCGGGGCGGTCGGGCGGCGTGGCTCGCCCGATTTCCGGCTCTGCGTCCTGCCGGGCGGCGAACCAGGCGGCGGCATGGCGGCGCGAGGCGGCGGCCTTCGCACGGGGATCGGCGGTGGTCAGTACTTCCACCGCCGCCTCGGCCAGAAGCATCACGCCTTGACGGCCTCCAGGACGGCATCCGAATGACCGGGCACCTTCACCTTGCGCCAGATCTGCTTGATCGTGCCGTCCGCGGCGATCAGATAGGTGGCCCGTTCGATCCCCATGTATTTCTTGCCATACATGCTTTTTTCGACCCAGACGCCGTAGTCTTCGCAGGTCGTCCCGTCGGCATCCGAGGCCAGGATCACCTTCAGATCGTGCTTGGCGATGAACTTGTCATGCTTGGCGGCGGTGTCCTTGGAGACGCCGACGACGACGGCTCCGGCGGCGGTGAAGCCATCGATGGCTTCAGAAAAGGCGATGCCTTCCTTGGTGCAGCCGGGGGTGTCGTCCTTGGGGTAAAAATACAGGACAACTTGTTGGCCCTTCAGGTCCGACAGGGACACCGTGCCGCCGCCGTCGCGGGGCAGGCTGAAGTCGGGGGCGGGCTGGCCGATATCGGGCATGAAATATCTCCTGGTGGTCCTGTGATATCGGTGACTTGGAACCGACACCCCGACAGGTCAAGTTAAGACCATGACCGTTGCCCGTAGCCTCCGGCATTTGATGCACATCACGGCCATGCCGCTTGTGATCCTGCTGGTGTTTGTGGCGGGGATCGCGTTTCGCCTAACGCAAGGCGATTTGCCTTTGCCCAATTGGGTGGTGGACCAGGTGGAGGCGCGGATCGCCCGGGATCTTCCTGCGGGATCGGTATCGCTGGCGGGCGTGGCCTTGGCCTTCGATACCGATGCCGGCGCGCTGCGGCTGCGGGTTCGGAACGCGGAACTGACCGAAGGCGACACATCCGTGCTCATGGTGCCCCGGGCGCAGGTGGCGCTGGATGGCACGGCGCTTCTGACCGGGCAGCTTCGGCCGCGCAACATCTCGGTAGAGGGGTTGGCGCTGGAAATCGGTCGTGACGCCGACGGGCGCTTCACCTTCGGCACGGGCGGTGGCGGTGGGATGAGTGCGCTGCCCACCGCGCCGGGTGCTTGGCTGGGGCTGTTCGATGCGGCGCTCGCGTCGCCGTTCATATCCGACCTGGATGAGTTGCGGATCGAAGGCGTTCGCGTGCGGCTGTCCGACGCGATCACCGGTCTGGAGCAGGAGATCGAGGATGGCACGGTGTCCATCAACCGGACGGAAGACGGCGAAGCGGCTATGGCGCTGCTGCTGCGTCTGCCGACGCGAACGGCCCCTGCCAATTTGGCGCTGACCCTGGAACGCGGCCCCCGGGGTGCGGCCGCGCGAGTGTCGCTGACCCGCGTGCCGCTGGCCCATCTCGCGGAGCTTCTGCCCCAGGTTCCGGCGCTGACGCTGGTGTCGGGCGTGGCCGGGGTGAGCGCATCCATGACCATTGCCGATAACGGGGCGGCCGGGCCGTTGCGGGGGCGGGTGGAACTGGCCAACGGCGTCCTGGTCGACCGGCCCCGCCTGCGCCTGGATCGAGCGGCTTTGGCGTTCGCTTGGGATTTGGACAGCGACCGGATCGCCTTGACCGAACTCACCGCGTCTTCGGACGAAGTTTCGGCGCGGGCGAGGGGGCAGGTCATCCTGGAAGACGGTGTCACCGGACCGATCCAGACGCAGTTGGTGCTGGGCGAGACGATCTTCGATCCCGATGATCTTCTTGAACGCCGTATCGAGTTTTCTTCGGGTGTGATCGAGACCCAGTTGACCCAGGCACCGCTGGGCCTGCGCATCGGCCAGGCGATGGTAACGGGGCCATCGGGCACGGCGCGGGTGTCGGGGCGGCTCGCCTTTGACCCGGACGGTCTGCGCGGGGCGTTGCGGGCCGAAATACCGCGCATGGCTGTCCGGCAGGTGGTGGCGCTCTGGCCGCCGGATATCCAGGTGCAGGCGCGCCGCTGGGTGACGAACAACCTGGTCGGCGGCATGGCGCAAGACGTGACAGCAGCGCTCCGGATCGAACCGGGACAGGAGCCCGAAACCCTGGCCAGTATGGGGTTTGACCAAGCTTCTTTCCGCTTCATGCGTTTCATGCCGCCGGCCGAAAACGCGGCGGGCGTGGTGCAGCTCGACGGTCAGCAACTGACGGCCCGGGTGGATCGCGGCGTGGTTCCCGCCCTGGCCCCCGAGGAGACGCGGGGACCGGAAACGGGGCTGGCGGATATCGGCGGCAGCCGCATCGTGATCGCCGATCTGACGGACCGGCCGCCGCGGGCCTCGGTGACGTTGAATGCGAACGGCGATCTGAACGATGTCTTGGCGATCCTGGACAATCGGCCCTTCCGGTTGCTGGAGCGGTTGAACCAGACGCGCAGCCTAGCATCGGGCCGGGTCGAAGCGCTGGTCGAGGCAAACCTGCCCCTGCGCCCCGGCAATGCACCCGCCGATATCGATTGGGATGTGGATGCGGCGTTGATCGACGTGACATCCACCGATCTGGTGTCGGGTCGGACGATCCTGTCCGACCGGCTACGCCTGACCGCGACACCCGCCGCGGTGGAGATTGCGGGCGACGCGACCTTTGACGGCATCCCGTTTTCGGGTCGATGGCGGCAGGCCCTGCCGCCGCGGTCCACAATTCCCATCGATCCGACGGCGCCGCCCCCGCCGCCCCGCGGCTTGCCGGAACCGGCGAGCCTGTCGGGGACGATCCGGATCACGCCCGAGCAATTGGCCGACCTGGGCGTGTCGGTGGGTCCGGTGGCCTTGCAAGGCGAGGCGACGGCGCGGATCGATCTGGTCCTACCCCGGGGGCAGCCCGT
>JBCDCS010000193.1:0-5901 GCA_039181205.1 Pseudomonadota bacterium | reverse complement strand
TCAGGGTGTTGATGATATACCGCGTAATATCGCGCGCCTCTTCCATGCGCGCGCCCACCGAATCCAGGATCGAGCGGGAGGAGGCGGCCGAGATCTGGCTGCGCTTCGACCGCGCCCGCAGCATCGCGGCCAGCGGCGCCAGCAGACCTGGCGGCCGCGTCATATCGTGGCCCAAACGGCTTTCGGCAAAGCCTTCGATCCACGATACCGAGGAGAAGAGCTGGAAGACCTGCGCGAAGCACGCGATCACACCCAAGACGAAGACCAGGATGATCGTGCCGTTCAGCCAGGGATTGGCCGTGAAGATCGGCGCCACCTGCGGATAAGCGAAGAACGTGCCGACGCCCACGGCCAGCAGAACCGCCAACATGTAGACGATCTGCCGAATGGGCTGGGAAAACTGCGTGTCCGTGTCGAATTGACGTGCCATGGCATCCCCGTGGCCCGTTGGCAGGACCTTGCCGACGGACGCTATCCCCGACTCCGGGGCGTCACAAGCGATGCTCAGGACGCCGCGCGCATCTGTTGCACCCGCGCGACCAGCCAATCCAACTCCTCATCGCGCACGCCCAGCTTCGCCAGCCCATCGACTGCGTGGGTCAGGTATTCGTGGTTCGGCCCACGCCCGCCTTCGGCCTTGGCGATAATAGCGGCCTGCTGCTCCAGCGACAGGTCCCGGGCATATTGCTGATGATCCAGGTCGATCACATAGGCGAGCGACTCGATCCGCCCACCATCATCGGTCACGAGCGATACCGTAACTTCATGATATGCGGACGAAATCAGCTCCCGCTCCCGCAGGGCGGCCAGCGCCGGTCCGGGGTCGGCCGGCCGCATGGCGAGCCCCGTACAGATCGCATCGGCATGGGGCTCCAAGGCCAGGACAAGACCCGGGTCTTCTTCCGATCCGCGGTGGTGAATGGACCACATGCAGAAGCGGCGGCGATAGCCATGGAGCGTCGCCCGCCGAGTCTCGGCCAATTCCATGCCCGGATTGAACACCAGCGATCCGTAGCCGAAGACCCAGAAGTCGGGCGCACCTGTCATCGCAAGTCCTTTCGCGCGGGGTTGTCGGCAGATAGACGGGCGAGACACGGACGGGAAGGCTTTTGCGATGTCGAAATGGGCGTTGATCCTGGTGGTGATCGCCTCCGCGCTCTGGAGCGGGTGGTGGTTCGTGGGCGCGCGCAGCACGGAGGCGGCCGTCACCCAGGGCTTGGCGGAGATGGAAATCCAGGGCTGGCGGATCGAACGTGAGAACCTGTCGGTGGCGGGCTTCCCCAACCGCTTCGACGTCACCTTGACCGAACCCCGCATCTCCGCGCCCGACGGTTGGACGCTGGCCGCGCCGATCTTGCGGGCCTTCGCCTTGTCCTACCGCCCGAACCACATCATCGCCGTGGCCCCGCCCCAGATGACGGTGACCCATCCCCTGGCCGGGGCGATTGACATCGCCAACGCCGATCTCCGCGCTTCCGTCATCGTGACGCCATCGACTAGGCCAGTACTCGACCGGGCGACCATCGCCGCCGACACATTACAAATCGCCGGGGCCGAGGGTGCGATCACACTCGCAGGCGGCCAGATTGCCACGCGCCAAGCCGCCGGGCCGACCGTGCATGATCTGGCGATCAACTTTACGGATATGACCGCGCCGGGCTTCGATGGCCTGATCGAGACGCTGGATGTGGATGCCACGATCACCTTGGATCGCGCTATCGGCTCCGGTGATCCCGCGCGTCTGGACAGCCTCAACTTGCGATCCGCCAGCATCGCTTGGGGCGATGTCCGCGCCACGCTGTCGGGCGACATGTCGGTCATGTTCGACGGCACGCCGCGGGGTGTCTTCGCCTTGCGCCTGACCGGGTGGGAGCCGTTCTTGGACAGGGCGGTGGCCGCTGGGGTGATCCCGGAAGGCCAAGCCCCTCTGGTCGCCGCCGGTCTGCGCGGTCTGGTGGATGAAACCGGCGAAGCGACCGTCCCCGTGGCCCTGGAGGACGGGTTCTTGCTGGTTCTGGGCTTCCCGGTGACGACCGTTCCGCGCCTGCCGGTGCCGGGTCGGTAGGACATCTAAGGGTACGTCTGCGGCGCTGGCTCGGTTGATTGGACCGTATTCCCGCCATTCCAGCCTACCCCGGACCGGAATCAAGCCCGAAGGTTGCCGGCCCATCGCCGTGCCGCCCCCGGCAACGCCCTACAACCCAAACGGCAGACGCCAGATCCGACGGTGCGACGGCACGCAATCGGGAACAGGGGCGCCGAAAACATCCGCGACCTCCATCTGCACGGCCAGCACAATGCACTCAGCGACCTCGCCCGGAAGCGTGGCACCTGTGTCGATCACCTCGGCCCCAGGGAACTGGCTCAGATCGACCACTATCCGCCGTCGCAGCCCGCCCAGATGCATTTCTCGGATGACCGTGATCGCCTCCACGCAAGCCCTCCGGCACAGACGCGCGATATCGGGGAGATGGCGCAGGTTCTCCGCCCGACGCAAAAGAACGACGTCCATCCGACCGGCCCGACCAGCGAGGCCTGGATCTGCGCGATCAAAGGCGTCCTGAACGGCCCCGCGCCCATCGCCCAGGATCGTCATCTCGGTCGCCCCCCTTGGCAGGGCAAACGACCCAACCGCGACACCGGCAACAATGAAAACGGCAAACAGGCGGACGGCCCTAACCATCCACCCGGATACGCGCATTCTGCGGGTCATAGGGGCTGTCCTCGGTGACCTCGGCGGGCCAAAGCTGCCGCTGCATCCGCACCTGCAACTTGGTTCCCGGCACGGCCAGGTCGGGCCGGACATAGCCCATGCCGATGCTGTTCCCGAAGGCCACGGAATACCCGCCGGACGTCAGCCGCCCGACCCGATCCTCGCCAGAGTAAAGCGCCTCGCGCCCCCACGGATCGGCATCCTCGGGCCCATCGACAAGCAGGGTCACGCATTTCGACCGAATGCCCAGCGCCTCCATCGCGGCCTTGCCCCGGAAGTCCTTCGACAGATCGACGAACCGGTCCAGGCCGGCTTCGAGCGGCGTGGCGTCGCGGCCCAGCTCGGTCCCGAAGGCGCGGTAAGACTTCTCCTGCCGAAGCCAGTTCTGCGCCCGAGCGCCGACCAGTTTCAGGCCCAGCGGCTCGCCCACCTCCATCAGACGGTCGAAGAGGTAATTCTGCATCTCCATCGGGTGGTGAAGCTCCCAGCCGAGCTCACCCGTATAGGCCACGCGCACCGCATTCACCGGGCACATCTTCAACTCGATCCGGCGCACCGAGAGCCAGGGGAAGCGCTTGTTCGACAGTGCAGTCTCTGGCTCCGCATCGCGGACCAGCGCGGCGAGCACCTCGCGGGCACGGGGCCCAGCCAACGCGAAGACGCCCGTTGTGGCTGTGACGTTCTCTTCATTGACGCGGCCGAAGCGATCTTCGGTGTCATGGATCGCCTTGTAGAGATAATCCTCGTCATAGGCTTCCCAGGCGCCAGCCGAGACCAGGTAGAAATCCTCCTCGCCGTTCCGCACGATGGTGTACTCCGTCCGCACCGTCCCGGCATCGGTCAACGCATAAGTCAGGTTGATCCGGCCGACCTTGGGCAACCGGTTCGTCGTGAACCAATCGAGGAAACCAGCCGCCCCGGGCCCGGTCAACCGGTGTTTGGCGAAGGCAGTGGCGTCGATTAGGCCCGCGCCCTCGCGGATCGCCCTGGCCTCCTCGACCGCATGGGGCCACCAAGTGCCGCGCCGGAACGACCGTCCCTCGTGGTCGAACGCATCGGGCGCATTGAGGGGGCCGAAGTAATTCGGCCGCTCCCAGCCATTGACCTGACCGAATTGCGCGCCGCGGGCTTTCATCCGGTCGTAGCAGGGCGCGGTTTTCAGGGGCCGAGCGGCGGGCCGTTCCTCATCGGGGTGGTGCAGGATGAAGACGTGGTCATAGGCCTCCTCGTTCTTGCGACAGGCATATTCGGTCGTCATCCAGGGGCCGAACCGCTTGGGGTCGAGCGCGGCCATGTCGATCTCGGCCTCACCCTCGACCATCATCTGGGCCAGGTAGTGGCCGGTGCCGCCGGCGGCGGTGATGCCGAAGCTGAAACCCTCAGCAAGCCACATATTCCGCAAGCCCGGCGCCGGGCCGACCAGCGGGTTGCCGTCGGGCGTGTAGCAGATCGGGCCGTTGAAATCGTCCTTCAGGCCGACGTTCTCAGAGGTCGGGATGCGGTGGATGAAGGACATGTACTCGGCCTCGATCCGCTCCAGATCAAGGGGGAAGAGATCGGCCCGGAAGCTGTCGGGGACGCCATAGGGGAAGCGGGCCGGAGCGTTCTTCTCGTATGGCCCGAGGATCCAGCCGCCCCGCTCCTCGCGCACATACCATTTGGCATCGGCATCGCGCAGCACCGGGTGCTGGGGATTGGTTTTGCGCCAGGCCAGCAGCGCCGGATCGGGTTCGGTGACGATGTATTGATGCTCGACCACCACGGCGGGGTTTTTGATCCCCAGGAGCCGCGCGGTGCGCGGCGCGTGGTTGCCGGTGGCGGTCACCACATGCTCGGCTTCGATGATGGCCGTCTCCTCGGTCGGGACCAGATTGCCGCCCTTCTCGGCCATCCTGACCACGGTCACGTCCCAATGGTCGCCACGCCATTGGAACCCCTCTATCTGCCAGCGCCGTTCGATGGTGGCGCCGTGTTGGCGCGCGCCCTTGGCCATGGCCATGGTCACATCGGCCGGATTTATATAGCCATCGGTGGGGTGGAAGATCGCTCCCACCAGATCGTGGGTGCGCACCAGGGGATAGCGGTCCTTGATCTCGGAAGGCGTCAGCCACTCATACGGGATATCCACCGTCTCGGCGGTGGAGGCGTAGAGCATGTACTCATCCATCCGCGCCTTGGTCTGCGCCATCCGCAGGTTGCCGACGACGCTGAAGCCCGGATTGAGCCCGGTCTCCGCCTCCAGGGTTTTGTAGAACTTGACCGAATAATCGTGGATGTGGCTCGTGGCATAGCCCATGTTGAAAAGCGGCAGCAGGCCGGCCGCGTGCCAGGTGGAGCCGGAGGTCAACTCGTCCCGCTCCAAAAGCATTGTGTCCCAGCCCGTCTTGGCCAGGTGATAGGCGATGCCCGTCCCCACGGCGCCGCCACCCACGACCAAAGCCTTCACCTGCGTCTTCATGGCGCCGTCTCCGCATCCGTCCCATGATCTTTCTGCCCGATGCCTTCCCGGGCGAGCCGCCCGGCGCGACGCCCCGCACGCGGATTACGACAGGCCCGCATCGCGCAAGGCATCCGCCATGGCCGCGACGAAGATGCGGGGCGCGGCGGGCTGGAACGGCGTAGGCGACCACACCGCCCGGATCGGGAAGGCGTTGAACTCGGCCTCCGGCAGCAATCTGACCAACCGGCCCGCCGCGATGTCATCGCCGAACGCCCAGTCGGGCCCCAGATGCACGCCGTGCCCCGCCAGCACCATGGCGCGCACAGCGGACATGGAATTCACCCCCAATCGGCTGGGCTGCAGGATCCGGTGGCTCTGCCCGTCCATCTCGAAACCCACCGCCACCTCCGTCAGGCCGGGGCGGTAGGACACATGCGGCAACTTCGCCAAATCCTCAGGCGCCCGCACCCGCGCCGCGAGGTCGGGCGCCGCCACCAGGGCCCGGCGCGACAGGCCCACGCGGCGCGCCGTCAGCCCGCTATCGGCTAAGGTCCCGATCCGGATCGCCACGTCGATTCCCTCGGCCAACAGATCGGCGAAGCCGGAGCCCAGGCGCACATCGACCGACAATTCGGGATAGGCCGCCGACATCTCCGCCAGAACCGGCGCGACGAAGCGCGCGCCGAAATCCACCGGTGCCGCCACGCGCAACCGGCCCCTCGGCGTGTCCTGCCCGCCGGTCACATCG
>JBCDCS010000192.1:0-5965 GCA_039181205.1 Pseudomonadota bacterium | reverse complement strand
GCCATGCAGACGATGCCGACCCCACGGCCCACAGCCAGAACGGCGGCGTTCACCGCGCCCAGCCCACGCACGATCGCGACAACTCCCCCCATTTGCCCTCCCAGGCCTCTCCTCGCGTGGATCAACGCAGCCCGATGCGCCCACGTCAACAACGAAGGGGGCGCAGACGTAACGGAAAGGGGCGCGCACCAGACGAAGACATCCCTCCACCGTTCGGGCTTGCTGCGGCGTGCGGAGCCTCCGGCGGGGATATTTTTGAAAGGAAGAAAGCCCCAGCGCGGGGCGCCAAAACAAACCGCACTGGGGCCAAAGAAGCGAACGCTTCTCCCTTTACGGCCATCGGCTTCCCAGCCTGTTCCGCCCCGCTCCCATGCCGCGGAAAGGTTGCGTTAAGGTTAACCGCTTCTTCCTTTCACAAATATCCATTCGACACCTGCCGCACGCGCATCTTTGGGCCCTTGAGCAGGGCATCCGCCCGCTCTCACCTCAACCGCTGCTCCGTCGCCGCATCGAAGAGCATCACGCGACCCGGGTCGATGGACAGCCCCACCCGGTCGCCGTCCGTCGAGCGGATGTCCCCGCGTTCTTCCACGATCAGCTTCTCCCCCGTCGCGGCCGTCAGATAGGCGTAGCTCACGCCGCCCAGCGCTTCGGTCAAATCCACACCGAGCCCATCACCCGTGCCAATCTCCAGATGCTCCGGGCGCATCCCCACGATCACGTCCGACCCCTCCGACGGCAGCGCCACCGAGACGGGCAGCGTCGCCCCCAATGCGGGCACGTCCACCGCGCCGCCCTTCACCGTGCCGGTCACGAAGTTCATCGACGGCGAGCCGATGAACCCCGCCACGAACCGATTGTCCGGGTCACGGTAGAGATCCAGCGGGGCGCCCACCTGTTCGATCCGGCCGGCGCGCAGCACCACGATCTTGTCGGCCATGGTCATGGCCTCGACCTGATCGTGGGTCACGTAGATCATCGTTGCGCCGATTTCCTTGTGCAGGCGCGCGATCTCCACCCGCATCTCCACGCGCAACTCCGCATCCAGGTTCGACAACGGCTCATCGAACAGGAACACTTCGGGGCCCCGCACGATGGCGCGGCCGATGGCGACCCGCTGGCGCTGGCCACCCGACAGGGCCGAGGGCTTGCGCTTCAGGTACTCGTCCAGCTTCAGGATGCGGGACGCCTCGCCCACCTTCTGGTCGATCTCGGCCTTGGGGTGGCCGTTCATCTTCAGCCCGAAGCCCATATTCTCGCGCACGCTCATATGGGGGTAGAGCGCGTAGGTCTGGAACACCATGGCCACCCCACGCTCGGCCGGATCCTCCCGCGTCACGTCGCGGACGCCGATCCGGATCGCGCCATCGGACGTCTCTTCCAGCCCCGCGATCATCCGCAGAAGCGTCGATTTCCCGCAGCCCGACGGCCCCACGAAGACGCAGAACTCGCCCTCGTTCACGTCCAGATCGACCCCATGGATCACCTGGGTCTCGCCATAGCGTTTGATCACGTCCCTGAGTTCGACGCCTGCCATCCCTATCCCTCTCCCTGATCGGGGAACCGCCAATCGCGCAGATCCCCTGAAATCGCCTCGACCGCCCGCTTGAGCGGCGGCAAATGGGCCGACATATCGCCCGCTCCGGTCACCGAAACCGCGCCCAAGACCCGGCCGCCGCCCGACAGAACCGGCATCGCGACGCAGCGGATCCCCGGCTCATGTTCCTCCCGATCCTCGGCATATCCGGCGGCGCGAATCGTCTCCAACTCCGCCCGCATGGCCTCGGGGCCTATGATCGTCGTCGCCGTGAACCTGTGCCAGGATTGCCGCTCCAACACCGCATCCAACGCGGCCTCCGGCAGCCAGGCCATCATCGCCTTGCCCACCCCGGTGCAATAGGCCGGCCCGACCTTCCCCGCCTCGGAATACATCGGCAGGGGCCGCGCTGCGTTGCGCTTATCCACGTAGAGCACCTGCCCGCCATCGAGTTGCGCCAGATGCACCGTCTCCCCCACCGCAGCCGACAGCGCGTCTAGGTGCGGCCGCGCGATGGGCGCCAGGGATGATTGGGACCACGCCGCATGGGCCATACGCACCAGCCGCATGCCCGGCGCATAGGTCCCGTCCTCCGGGTCGTGGGCCAGCATGCCCTGATTGCTCAGCGTCTGCAGCAGGCGATACGTGGTCGCCTTCGGGAAGGCCGACGCCTCCAGCACCTCCGAGAAGCGCACCGGCCGACCGAACCCTGCCACCAGGTCGAGCACATCCAGGGCCTTGCCCACGGTGCCATCGCTGCGCGGCTCTGCGTTCACGGGGTCCTCCCTTTCCCTGTTGACAGCCTAGACAGATCGCGGCACCATTTTCAATATAAGAAACTGCGTTTCATTATTTGGAACTCAGGGTTCGCAACGGGAGGTAATCATGCGATCCATTCTGACGGCACTTGCCGCAACGACTGCTATGACCGGCGCCGCGCTCGCCGATGGCCATTCCAACCTGGAAGGCACGCTGCGCATCGTCTCCGACATGTCCAACCCGGCCCCCCGCGCCGTGATGGAACAACTGGCCGCGGATTTCGACGCGCTGCACCCCAACCTGACCGTCGAGCTCGAAGTCATCGACCGCGAGGCTTGGAAGAGCCAGATCCGCAACGTGCTCTCGGCGAACCCGCCCGATGTGGTGAACTGGTACGCCGCGAACCGCATGCTGCCCTTCGTCAATGCGGGCCTCTTCGAAGACGTCTCGGACCTGTGGGGCGAGATCGAGGGGCTGGACAGCGTCAAGGGCGCGCTGACCATCGACGGCAAGCAATGGGGTGTGCCCTACACCTATTATCAGTGGGGCGTGTATTGCCGCGAAGACATCTTCAACGAACTCGGCCTCACCGAGCCCACGACCTGGGAAGAAGAGCTGGCCAATTGCCAGGCCATCGTCGATTCGGGCCGCGCCTGCTACACGATCGGCTCCAAGTTCCTTTGGACCGCCGGCGGCTGGTTCGACTACCTGAACATGCGGACCAACGGGTTCGACTTCCACATGCAACTGGCCCAGGGCGAAATCCCCTGGACCGATGACCGCGTCCGCCAGACCTTCGCCAATTGGCGGCAGCTGATCGACATGGGCGCGTTCATCGAAGACCACCAGACCTATTCCTGGCAGGAAGCCCTGCCCTTCATGGTCAACGGCGAGGCCACGGCGTACCTCATGGGCAACTTTGCCGTGGCGCCGATGCGCGATGCCGGTCTCAGCGACGATCAGATCGACTTCTATCAGTTCCCGGTCATCAACCCGGACGTGGAACTGGGCGAGGATGCCCCGACCGACACGTTCCACATCGCGTCGGGCGCCGAGAACAAGGAAGCCGCGCGCGAGTTCCTGAAATACGTCGTCTCGGCCGACGTTCAGACGGACATCAATTCGGGCGCCAAGCTAGGCCAGCTGCCGGTGAACGCCAATTCCGGCGTGGATAACGACGAGTTCCTGAACCAGGGCTTCGAGATGTTGTCCCAGAATGCCTCCGGCGGCATCGCCCAGTTCTTCGATCGGGATTTCCCGGCCGAAATGGCGTCGGTCGGCATGGAAGGCCTGCAGGAATTCATGGTCTTCCCGGACAACCTGGACGACATCCTGAACCGCCTGGAACAGGCGCGCCAGCGCATCTACTCGAACTGATGAAGATGGGGTGAAACCCCATTCTACACGCCCGGGCGGGCCCCACCCGCCCGGCACCCTCCACCCGCAGGATGGGGCTCCACCCCATCCTCCCCCGACCCATCCGCCAGCCCCATGGCTGCCGCATGTGCCGGACCGGAGACGCCCCATGGTCACATCCCCTGCTGTTCCCGATACGCATCCGCCAGTTGACAAGCGCGGCTGGTACGCCCGCAACCAGATCGCCGTCACGCCCTGGCTGTTCTTGGCCCCTGGGCTCCTGTTCTTCGCCGTCTACGTCGTCATCCCGATCTTCCAGTCCTTCCAGATCAGCCTCTACCGCTGGGATGGCCTGGGCGAGGCGACCTATATCGGCCTGGCCAACTACCAGGAGCTGATGACCGACCGTGCTTTCGAGATCAGCCTTTGGAACAACGTCAAATGGCTCGCCCTCTACCTCCTGGCGATCCCGCTGGGCCTCGGCATCGCGCTCTTCCTGAACCAGACCGTCACCGGCATTCGTCTCTATAAGTCCCTGTTCTTCTTTCCCTTCGTCATCTCCCAGGTCGTCGTCGGCCTGGTCTTTTCCTGGTTCTACCTGCCCAACGAGGGTCTCTTGAACCACGTCCTCGGCTGGTTCGGCGCCTCGGTGAACATCCTCGGCGACCCGGATCTGGCCACTTACGGGATCATCGCCGCCGGCCTCTGGCCGCAGACGGCCTATTGCATGATCCTCTACCTGACGGGCCTCAACGCCGTGGATCCGGAGCAGGTGGAGGCCGCCCGGCTCGACGGTGCCAAGGGCCACAAGATGCTCTGGTACGTCATCATCCCACAGCTCAAGCCCGCCACTTTCATCGCCTTCGTGGTCACCATCATCGGCGCGCTGCGCAGCTTCGACCTGATCTCGATCATGACCAATGGCGGGCCGTTCGGCTCCACAAGGGTGCTCAGCTTCTACATGTTCGAAAAAGCGCTCGCCGAATTCGGCTTCCGCATGGGCTACGGCGCCGCCATCGCCGTCGTCCTGTTCCTGATCATGCTCTGCTTCATCGCGTATTTCCTATGGTCCATGTGGCGCGAAGAGCGGGGCGCGCGATGAGCCGTCGCCCAGCCATAAGTCGCGCGCATCGCCGGGCCGCGGTTCGGCGATCCGACGGTCGTGCGATGCGCTTTATCCCCGCCAAGTCCGGACAACGCTCGAACGGCCCGCTGTCCCCAGCCAAATCGCCGGGCCGGGGGGCGGCCCGACGATGCGCGGCATCGGCGAAGCCGATGCTGTTTCGCGCAAGTCTCCGGCTAACCTGCGGTGGGTGCGTCGCATGACCCGCGCCGAGTTCGACGCCCTATGCGCCCAGCATCCCGGCGCCGTCCTCTCCGGCCCCGGAGAGCTCGACGCCTGGAAGATCGGCGGCAAGATGTTCGCCTGCTTCGGTCATGTGGACACGCGGGCGACCAACACCGACCAGGCCGTCGTCCGCGTCACCGACAATGAGATGGCCCATATGCTCATCGATGCCGGCGCCGCCACCAAACCCGCCTATTTCCGCGGCGCCTGGGTCGCGCTCTCGATCCCGGACCTGGATCCCGAGGAAGCCGCCCACCGCATCGCCGTCAGATACACCACCATCCGCGGGACGCTGACCAAGAAGGTTCAAGCGACGCTCCCACCAATGCCGGAGGGGTCGTGATGATGACCCGCGCCCAGATCGACTCCATCTGCGCCGCCCATCCCGGGGCCACGCCGTCCGAACCCGGCCAGATCGATAGCTGGAAAGTCGGCGGCAAGTCCTTCGTTCATTTCGGCGGCACCGGCACCGGTACGCGCATCTCGGTCAAGACACCCGATGCCGACACTGCCGCCATGCTGATCGACATGGGCGTGGCCGTCCGCTCGCCCTCTTTCCCGCCCGCCTGGGTTCGGCTCCATCTGGACGAGCTCGACCCGGACGAGGCCGCCCACCGGATCGCGGTCAGCTACGACACAATCCGCCGGAGCCTTCCCGCAAGCGTTCGCGCCACCCTGCCCGACCAGGAGACTGTTTGATGTTTCCCACCCCCCTCGCCCAGACCTCCCGCCAATGGCAGATCACCTACCAGTCGCTTCTGCCCCTGGCTCTGATCCTGTGGCTCCTGCCGCTGATCGCGGTGATGCTGTTCTCGATCAAACCGGACGCCGACTTCACCAACGCCAATTATTGGGGCATCCCCAGCGAATTCAAAGGCTTCGAAAACTACGGCCGCGTCTTCTTCGACAGCGACATGCCGCGCTATCTGCTGAACTCGGTCCTGATCACAGTGCCCACGGTGATC
>JBCDCS010000191.1:0-5982 GCA_039181205.1 Pseudomonadota bacterium | reverse complement strand
GCCCCGCGCCGAAGCCCTGGCGCGCGCCCGTTCCCAAGCCATCCGGTTCGGTCTCGATGGGCATCTGGATCAGCCCGCGCCGTCGCTTTCGGGTGGCGAATTACAACGCCTGGCCCTTGCCCGCGCGCTGATCACCGAGCCGGAAGTGTTGTTCGCCGACGAGCCCTGCGCCGCCTTGGACGGCCGGGCCACCAAGGAAATCGAGGCCCGTCTCGTGGAGGCGTCCGCAACGGCCAAGCTCGTCATGGCGACCCACGATATGGGTCAGGCGCGGCGCATTGCCTCGGAGGTGATCTTTCTCCTCCATGGGAAAGTGCACGAGACGGGACCGGCCGAGGCGTTCTTCGAGGGGCCGAAAACCGAGGCGGCTCAGGCGTTTCTGAGGGGGGATATCGTCGAATGATCCGAGCGTTGCTGCTCGCCCTGATGTTGCCCGCCGCCGCCCAGGCGGAGGCGTTGAAGATGGCCGTCACCACATCGTTCAACAATTCCGGCCTCGCCGATGTGCTCCTGCCCCAAATCGAGGCGGATACGGGAATTGACCTTCAATTACTGGTGGTTGGGACGGGTCAGGCGCTGCGGCTGGGGGCGGCGGGGGATGTGGATGCGGTGCTGGTCCATTCCAAGGCCGCCGAGGAAGTCTTCGTGGCTGAGGGCTGGGGACCGCATCGGCGGGAGATCATGTATAACGACTTTGTCGTCATCGGGCCCGAGGGTGATCCGGCGGGAAGTGCGGGTGCTGGGTCGGCGGTGGAAGCGTTTGAGATGATTGCGAGAATCGAGAGCCCTTTCGTGAGCCGGGGCGACGATAGCGGGACCCACAAGGCGGAGCTAAGGCTCTGGAAAAACGCGGAAATCGAGCCGGAGGGGGATTGGTATCGGCCTGTCGGGGCGGGGATGGGGACCGCTTTGAACATTGCGGTGGCGATGGGCGCCTATGTTCTCTCGGACCGCGCATCCTGGCTGAACTTCGGCAACAAGGATGGGATGGCGATCGCCTATGAGGGCGATCCGGCTCTGTTCAATCAATATACCTATCTCCCTGTAAATCCTGAGAAACATGATCACGTCAACGCCGATGCGGCCGCGCGGTTGGAGGCGTGGCTCACGTCTGATCGGGCCGCGGCGCTGATCGATGGATACCGGGTGTCCGGCGAACAACTCTTCACGTTTAACGCCCGCTAGAAGGGGGGGCACCCGCCGTACACCCCCTGTACACCCCCCGTGCATACGCGCGTTCGCACGGTTTTGGTGACGGGATCTTAACCCACCCCGACGGATCCGCGACGGAGTTGAACCGATGGCTCATGGAAACACCGTTCTCCGGTCCGTCAATCTGCCAGGCGACCAGGTTTGCGTGGACATCTTCCGCCGCCCAGACGGCACTTTCGGCTTCGACGAATTCCGCCGGGACCTGGAAGACGGCCGGGGCTGGTTCTCGATCGGGCACCACGGCGACAGGGTGTTCGATACGGAGCCCGGGGCCGTCGCCGCCGCCCGCGCGGCCGTGGCGTGGTTCGAGGGGTAGCGGGATGGGGTGCCATAACGGGAGCCGGGCGGTGATCCGGTTTGAAATCAACGGCTGGCATCTTTCCCGACCCAATTCGGAGCCCCACCTGTGCCAAGGGCGTTCAACGGCCCGCAACAGCCGTTCACCCGAGCAACTCGACTCCTCGGCTCGCCCAGCAAAGCTGCCATTCGCTGCAGAGGTTCGGTTGCACTGGGTGGCGAGGTCGGGTGTGCGGACGAAGCGAGCATGTCGAACCAAAAATGGATGTGGCGGTTCCGACATTGACCCGCGAAATCTATTGGCCTGTCGCGATCAGAATAGTCCCGGTACGTCAGCCGTCGGTCACAATCACCGCCTGATAGGCATCCATGAACTCCAAGCTCCCGACAGGATGCGTGTTGAAGAGTATGTTTCCACTAAGAGCCGCGTCGATTGGAACAGGCATAGTCTCATCGGACAGATTCACGACGATTTTCAGATCTTCTGAATTCGAAACCCGCCGGTAGGCAAGAATGGTCTGATGATCCTCGGCAAGAGGTATGAAATGGCCCGATAATAGCGCTTCGTGTCTCGAGCGAAGCCTGATCAGGTCGCGATATGCGGCGAGGACAGAATTCTCATCGTCGGACTGCACCTCGACACTTTCTGTTCCGGTGCCATAACCGATCCACGGTCTCACCTCGGAAAACCCGCCAGACGCCGTCCATCGCAACGGGGACCGGGCGTTGTCCCGGCTCATCCGTCCTGCGGCGGCAAGGCCAGAGGCGGGGTCTCGGGCGGCGCCCAGCATGTTGAGTGTCTCGATATCGCGATACTCGGATGCAGCCCTGAACCCTGCGTTGCGCATACCGATTTCGTCGCCTTGAAAGATAAAGGGCGTGCCCCGCAACGTCAGCAGCAGCACGGCGAGCGCCTTGGCCGCGGCAGCGCTGCCGTCACCGTAGGCAGACACCATGCGGGGCAAATCATGATTGCCGAGGAAATTGGCGTTCCACCCGGATCGGGAAAACAGCGATTGCCAATCGTAGAGAGCCCGTTTGAAGCTCACGGGGCAAAACTTGCCGCTCGCCCATTTATCCGTCTGATTGCCCCAACCAGCCACGATATGGCTGAACTGGAATATCATCGATAAGGGGCCCGTGGGCCAAACATAGCGTGGGCCGCTTCCTAGGCTGGCATGCCAGCTTTCGCCGATCGTAACGAGGTCCGTCCCGGCGACGACGTTCCGATGCATCTCGTCGAGATAGCGCCAAAGATGGGGGCCTTCGGCGATCAATCCCTGGTCCACGTCTTTGCCAATCAGATCGATGACATCCATGCGAAAGCCACCGATGCCGCGATCGACCCACCAGCGCATCATGTCGTAGATGTCCGCCCGAAGCTCTGGGTTCTGCCAGTTCAGGTCCGGCTGCTCGGGCGCGAAGAGATGCAGGTAATACTGCCCGGTCTTTGGACACAGCGTCCAAGCTGGGCCGCCGAAATAGGATTGCAGATCGTTGGGCGGCCCACCGTCCGGAGCAGGATCTCGCCAGACGTAGCAGTCGCGACGGGGGTCGGACGCCGCGCGCCGCGCCTCTTCAAACCAGATGTGGCGGTCAGACGTGTGGTTGACGACCAGGTCCATGACGATCCTGATGCCGCGTTTGTCGGCCGCCGCAATCAGCCGGTCCATATCGTCGAGTGTTCCGTATTCCGGCGCGATATCCCGGTAATCCGAGATATCGTAGCCGTTGTCGCGCATCGGGGAGCGATAGACCGGGGACAGCCAGATCATTCCGACGCCCAGATCGGCGATGTGGTCCAGGCGCGAGATGATACCCGGGATGTCGCCGATCCCGTCGCCGTTGCTATCCTGAAAACTGCGCGGATAGATCTGGTAGGCGGTGACTGTCTGCCACCATTTCAGGTCGTCGGTGCTCCCCGCTGCGTCGCGTTCCCGGTTCCGTTCAGCGAAGCCCATCGCGGCGTTCCTGGACCGTCGCCAACACCTCCGCCGCCTCGGCGCCGGTGACGTATTCGACCATGGCTGTCCAGAAGGCGCTGGTGCCGATTTCGCCTGGCATCAGGTCCGACCCGTCGAATCGAAATACCGTAGCCTCTGCAAGGATCCGACCCTGTTCGCGCAAGGTGTCGTTGGCATAAGCCTCGGGGCGTGCCTTCAGATGGGGGCTCAGGAAACCGGACTGGGCCATCCACAACTCGTGCGCAATCGGCGTCAGAAGGAACTGCATGAACGCCCGCGCCGCAGGACTGTCTTCGGCAATGGTCGCAAGGGTTCCGGCGCCCAATACCGGTCGGCCGAGATCGGCCGCGTCGTAGGCGGGAAAGTAGAAGAAATCGACATCTTGGCCGAGTTCCACGTCTTCGGGGAAAAAGACGGGAATGAAGGTCGCTTGCTTATGCAGATAACACTGTGGCGGAAGCTTGAAGAGGCCGAGCACGCTATCGCGGAAGTCGGTGCCGGCCGCGCCCCTTGCTCCGCCGACCGTGAAACTGTCGCTGCGCGCGAACCAGCCGAATTCCTCCACGGCGGCGATGATTTCATCCGAGTCGAAGGGAATATCCCCGGCCACCCATGCGTCATAGGTTTCCGCCGGCGCGGTGCGCAGGAGCAAGTCTTCGACCCAGTCGGTGGCAGGCCAGCCGGTCGCCCCGCCGGAACCAAGCCCGATGCACCAGGGCGTTTCCCCGTCTGCGGCGATGGTTTCGGTCAATTCGCGGAGGTCTTCCATCGTTTCCGGTACGTCATAGCCGGCCTCATCGAAAGCATCGGGCACGTACCAGACCAAGGATTTCAGATCGACTTTGTAGAACACGCCGAACAGCGACTCGTTGCCGTCAGCGCCGGAAAACGTCGCCAAGTCCGACCAGCTGTCACCGGCAGCGTAGGTGCTGCGCACGGCTTGATCGAGTTCGGCAGACAACGCCGAGAGCTGACCCCGCCCGGCAAGATCGGCGACCAGGCCGGGTTGCGGGAAGATCGCGATGTTCGGTGGCGATCCGGCGTTCAGGCTGATGATCACATCGTCTTCGAAGTTCGACGTGCCCGAATAGTCGACCGCGGCGCCAGTCGCCGCTTTGAAATAGGCGATCACCCGTTCGAAAAGCTCCGCGTCGCCGCCCGTCCAGGGCGCAAGGATGCTGAGTTCTTGTCCGGAAAGATCATGCGCGGCTGCGAACGCTTCGTAGGCATCCCAGGAAAACCTAGGGTCATCACCGGGCGTGAAGATCAGATCCTCCGCTGCCGCGGACGTCGCCAGCAGCATCGCGGCGCAGCCAAGGCGTAGATGTCTCGTCATGACAGGCCCTCCTCTATGGCGAAAACGCTAGCGGCGGGCTGATGCCTCGTCTTACGGTTATCCCCGACGAGATTACGGGATTCCTGGATGGCGATCGGGGCGGAAGATGTCGACATACCGCCCGTTCGGCCGAATGAAGGCCGTGTGGAGCCGTCACTTGTGCCAATGGGCGAAGCGCTTCTGGTCGAGCGGATCCGTCCAAAGCGGTTTGTCGAACCCTTCCATCTGCACCCGTCTGTCGAGATCAACTTCCTGGAGAATGTGCGGTTCACGCATGTCTTTTCCGGCGTCGACCTGCCGCTGCCGGACCGTCGCCTGATCCTGTTCTGGGGCGCCGTCCCGCACAGGGCGCGCGCCGTGGCCGGCGAGGGAACGGTGATGAACGTCTATCTGTCTCTTGGGCAGTTGATGACGATGGGTCCCGAGAGACGGCTGGCCGTCGCGCTGCTCCGCGGAGATGTCATCGCGTCTTGTCACCAGAGTGATGATGATGCCGCGATGCTCGCACGCTTTTTCGCCGAGAGCGCAAAGGGCCCGGACTGGTGCCGCCTGCATCTGCAGGAACTCGCTGCGCGACTGCGGCGCCTGGCGCTGGAGGGTTGGGAAGTGCTTCACCGTGCCCCGGCCAAGCTACCGTCATCGGCCGACAGTTTTCGCGGCCCGCATCATGTCCAAGCAATGCTCGAGTTCCTGTCCGACCATTACGCCGAAAACATCTCGATTCCGGATGTGGCTGCCGCCGCTGGGGTCAGCGCCAACCATGGAACCGAGATCTTCAAGGCCCTTACGGGTCGAACGCCGTCCACCTACCTGAAGGCGCTCCGGATCGCCCACGCCAAATCCATGCTGGCATCGACGGGGGTCGACATCGCCCGGATCGCCTTGGAATGCGGCTTTGGATCGGTCACTCGCTTCTACGAGGCTTTCAAAGAAGTCGAAGGGCGGCCACCGGCGGAATGGCGACGGCTCCGGCAGAGCAGCTAGACCCTGGTGCTCAACACGTCGGCAGCACAGTCTCCTTAGGTGCTGACGTATCGGACCAATGCCGCATCCGCGCCGGACTCCCAGATCTGCGAAAGAGCGTCTTCGAAGACGGTCGCGAACGCAGCGGCGCCAGCGAGGTCGCCATATAGCTGTTCCTGCTCCAGCCATGCCGCGGGGCGAGTTCGTGCT
>JBCDCS010000190.1:0-6048 GCA_039181205.1 Pseudomonadota bacterium | reverse complement strand
GCCTGAGCGGAACCCGATGGTCCGAACAGCTTCAATATCGAAAGATTTACCGCCGTCTCCACCAATTGGTTTGGTAACAATAGACATTACTTCATCTCCATTTATCCAAGCGTTGAACTTAGCCAAGACGTCATTGTCTCGGCCTTGTGGTGGAATTACGCGGCAGCGCAGGGGTTTATTCTCGCTAAGGCAAAAATTCTTGTGCCCACAATCAACAGGTTTGAGCGCCAAGGCTTAAAGTGTGCCCTCTTAGCTTCGCTGCGGTATTTTGGAGATGTGGTGAACTTCCGCTTTCACTTAAGAAGCCTTTCGTCGCGGTCGCGGAGCGCAAGAAGCGGTCCTCCGTACCGAGCACACCAAAGTCCGCTCTGGTCCCAAACCGACGTCGATCGGCCATTTCGCATGACAATGGGTGTCTTCGCGATGGGCTGACCAGCCCTGTTAGCCTTTGCGCTTGGCCCAGAGATCGGGGCGGCGGGTTTGGGTCAGGCGTTCGGCTTCGGTGCGGCGCCAGGCGGCGACTTTGGCGTGGTCGCCGGAGGTGAGGACGGGCGGGATGCCGAGCCCCTGCCATTCGGCTGGCTTGGTGTAGTGCGGATGTTCGAGGAGGTGGTCCGTATGGCTCTCCTCTTCGGTGGAGGCGGCGTTGCCGAGCACGCCCGGCAGCAGGCGGATGGTGGCGTCGAGCACGGCCTGGGCAGCGATCTCGCCACCGGTCAGGACGAAGTCGCCGAGGGAGACTTCGTCCATGTCGTAATGGTCGATGACGCGCTGATCCAAACCTTCGAACCGGCCGCAGAGCAGTGTGATGCCGGGCCCGGTGGCCCAGGTGCGGGCGGTGGCTTGGGTGAAGGGCGTGCCGCGGGGCGAGAGGTAGACCAGGGGGCCGGGGCTGCGCGCGGCTTCGATGGCCGGGCCGACCACGTCCGGGCGAAGGACCAGACCCGCGCCGCCTCCGGCGGGGGGCGCATCGACGTTGCGGTGTTTGGTGAGACCGAAATCGCGCAGGTCGGTCGTCTCGAGCGACCAGAGCCCGGTCTTGAGCGCGGCGCCGGTGAGGGATTGGGCCAGAACGCCGGGAAAGGCGTCGGGAAAGAGCGTGATGACCCGTGCCTGCCATGCGCGGGCGGGCACGGCATCGGCCATGAGATCGCGGGGCCGCGCCGTGGCCCGGATGGATTTGGTGCCGTGGGATCGGGTCGGGTCGCTCATGGTCTGCCCATACCGCCCCAGCGGCGCGGCGGGAAGATGAGTGTGTTGGGAGGGGGTGAGCGCCGCAACCAAGCGAGCGTCTCTGACGGCCAATCTGCGGGATAGGGCTGTCGTCTACCATTTTTGAGCCGACGTCAGCTGCGAATTGTAAGCGCCGAAGGAGTTCTGTCTCGTCCGCCGTTTGCCGTCTGCAGGGTGACGGTTTCAGCGAGAGGCGCTAGGACCGCGCGACCACGAGGCGATACCCACAATCGAGGCTGTCGAGGTCGAGGAGGCGGCCATACCGGTCTGTCCAGACGCCGCTGTCGATGTCGTGCTCTAGGAGATCAAGACCTGGCTTGATGTCACCGATGCGCCAGAAGGACGACATGGCCGCACGAATGCGGGGGTCTAGGTAGGCTTTCGGGCGGCGCCAGTAGGCGGCGAGAAATCCGTCTGTGCAGTCGTGGGGAACTGGGATCGGGGAAATTTCGACGGGACCGAGCCAGTCCGAATAGGCCGTCATCGGCGGCATGCAGTCGTCGTCAAGCGTCGCGAGGTTCGGGAAATAGTCGAGCAGCCAGAAATCGCGGAAGGCGGGGTCGTAGGTTAGAATAGCGATCCGCCCGCGGGTGACGCGGCGCAGTTCCGCCATGCCTTTTGCTTTGTCGGCCCAGTGATGCACGGTCAGAACGGCCATGGCAGCGTCGAAGGTTCCATCATCGAATGGAAGGTCCTCGGCATAGGCTTGAACCACTCTCGCCGGAGCGACGGGCCGTTGCCTTATCATTTGGGCGGAGGGCTCCACTGCCGTAATCAGAGGTCCGGCTGGCTCGTATGATCCTGTCCCTGCTCCTACGTTAAGGACGCTCCGATTTTCGCCGAGCGCGGCGTGAATGGTCGCCGCGATCCTCGGGTCTGGGCGTCGGCGTTCTGCATAATCCACTCCGATCGTGTCATAATGCGCGCCCATTGGCCCAATCCCAGAAACATCTTTGGCAGCGGTAGCAGACTTTCTTGTTCCTTGCAGCGGCAGGAGTATCGCCCGAAGCCGGACCGTGCCCCGGTTTGGATGGTGGGTCTGTGACTCTTAGGGATCGGCCGTCTCGCCGTCGTCGAACAGGCCGCCAGGTGGGTCGATGACGAGGCGGCGGGTGGCGAGATCGACGGTGGGGACGACGGCTTTGGTGAAGGGGACAAGGACCGGTGTGCCGCCTTTTGGGCGGAGTTCCAGGAGGTCGCCGGCGCCGTGGTCGTGGACGGCGTGAACGCGGCCCAGATCGGCGCCGCCGGTATCCACGGCGGTGAGGCCGATCAGGTCGGAATGGTAGAATTCGTCATCGGGCAGATCCGGGAGAGACTTGCGGGGGACCCAAAGGCGTTGGCCACGCAGAGCGTCGGCGGCTTCTTTGTGCGGGACGCCGGAGAGGCGCACGGCATAGCCGCCTTTGACGGGGCGGATGACCGTGAGCGTGTAGCTACGGCCCTGGTCGTCGGTCAGGGGACCGTAGTCGCCGATGGCGGATGGGTCGGCGCAGAAGCTTTTGACCCGTGCTTCGCCGCGCACGCCGTAGCTGCCGGTGATGGCGCCGAGGCAGACGTGATCCTTCATGGGAGTGACTCGCGATGTGGGACGGGAAGCTGGACGTGAGCGGCGCCTGCGTCAAGCGCTGAGGATACCAGCGACCATGGCGGCCGCGACGATGGCGAGGAGCAGGACGACTCCGACCCGGCGCAGGACCGGGCGCTCCCGCTGCAGCACGAAGACGATCGCCAGCACAGCGAGAAGTGTCCCGATGGCCACGGACGCGATCAGCAGATGGGTCATGGGATCGTCTCCGGGGCGATGGAAAATCGCCCCGGATCAGAGATTTATTCAGCCGTTTCTTCCGCGGCGGTATCCTCGGCCGGGGCGTCTTCGGCGGGCGCTTCCTCGGCTGCAGCCTCTTCGGCAGGCGCGTTGGCGGCTTCGTCCGCGGCGGCGGCTTTGTCGGCTTTCTCCTGGGCGCGCTCCTGGGCTTTCTTGCCGGGCTCGGCCTTCTTCATGTTGGCGCGCTCTTTCTTCGGCAGCACGTCGGCGGCTTCCAGGAAGCGGGAGACGCGGTCGGTGGGCTGGGCGCCTTGGCCGAGCCAGTACTGGACGCGTTCCATATTCATCTTCACCCGGTCTTCGCTGTCCTTGGGCAGAAGCGGGTTATAGGTGCCGAGCTTCTCGATGAAGCGGCCGTCGCGGGCCATGCGGCTGTCGGCGGCGACGATGGAATAATGCGGGCGCTTCTTGGAGCCGCCGCGGGCGAGTCTGATCTTCATGGCCATTTTGGTATCTCCTTGGAATGGCTGGCGAAGATGGGGTGAAACCCCATCCTACGATTGGTGTTGCCGATGGTGGCGGATGACTTCCTCGATGATGAAGGCGAGGAACTTCTTGGCGAAGGCGGGGTCGAGCCCGGCCTCCAGCGCCAGGCTTTCCAGCCGGGCGATCTGCTTGGCCTCCCGGTCCGGATCGGACGGGGGCAGATTGTGGTCGGCCTTGAGGCGGCCCACCGATTGGGTGTGGGAAAAGCGCTCGGCCAGGGTGTAGACGAGGACTGCATCCAGGCGGTCGATGGAGGCGCGGTGCTCGGCCAAGAGCGTCGCGGCGCGTGCCGATTCGTTCATGCTTCGCCCCCGGTTCGTTGCGTGCACCCCCCGTACACCCCCCGTACACCCCCCCGTGCAGACGGGTGTGCGGATCGGTCGGCGGAGTGGGGGCCGTTGAGGCTGAGCAGGGTGTCAGTCAAGGGGAAATCCCTCCGGTTTGAATGTCGGGTCGGCGTAATGCTCGATCTCGCGGGCGATGGCCCAAGACAGGCGGGTATCCTGGAGTTCGGCCGCGGACGGGTGCCGGTAGACGGTGTCGTTGCCGTCGATGCGCTTGGCGTCGTCGTCGCGCTTGGCCCCCAGACGTTCGCAGAGGCGTATCGAGTCCAGGTTCTTGGCGTCCACGTAGCTGACGGCGCCGTCCCAGCCGTTTTGGTAGAGATGGCGGCGGACGGCATCGGTGGCTTCCAGCGCAAACCCCTGTCCGGCTTCCTGGGGCCAGATGATCCAGGCCAGTTCCCGTTCCGGCCAGGCGGCGGGTTGCCAGCCGCCCGCCATGCCGAGCGTGCGGTCGTCATCCTTGGCGTGGATCATCCACATGCCGAAGCCGCGGATGTCCCAATGGCCGATCTCGGCGGCGTAGAGCATCCAGGCCTCGTAGGCGTTGAGCGGGCCGCCCATGAAGCGGGAGCGGTAGGAGGCGAAGGTGGCCTTGAAGTCAGGGTAATCCTCGGGCTCGGGCGCGCGGAGGGTCAGGCGACGGGTCTCCAGAACGGGGATGGTGGCGCGGCTCATGCTGTGACCTCCGACGGGGTCGGGTGTCGGTAGACCAGATGGTCAGGCAGGCCGTCACGGGGATGACGGCGCTCGAACTGGGCGCCCAGGCGTTCGGCCAGGGCGACGGAACGGGTGTTGCCCTCGGCGATACAACTGAAGACCTCAGTCCAGCCGAGATCGTCATGGGCGTAGGTCCGGGCCCGGAGGGCGGCCTCCAGGGCAATACCCTGGCCTTCCTTGTCGGCCACGACCATCCACCCGACCTCACGCTCGGCCCAGCCCTCGGGGTACCAAAGGCCGACCTGGCCGCAGTAGTCGCCGGACGCGGTTTCTTCGACGGCCCAGAAACCGAAGCCGCGGATCGTCCAATGGCCGATCTCGGCGGCGAATTGCAGGAAGGCCTGGGCGCGGGTTTTCACGCCGCCGCGCAGGGTGGCGCGGTCGGAGGCGTAGAAGGCCGCATAGGGCTCGAAGTCGTCGGGCCGGTTGGGGCGGAGCGTGAGCCGGTCGGTGGTGAGGGTGGGGATCATGGGCGCGCCTCCGGCGCCGGGTGGCGCCAGGTGGTGATCTTGCCCGCCATCAGCGTGCCGTCGGGGGCGGCGCCCAGGCGGCGGGCGACGGCTTCGGAGCGGGTGTTGCCGGGGGCGATGTAGCTGACCAGGCTCGGGACCTGGAGCGTGTGCCAGGCGTGGTCGCGGGCGGCGTGGGCGGCCTCGGTGGCGAGGCCCAGGCCTTCGAATTCCGCGCAGAGGAGCCAGCCCAGTTCGTGTTCCTCATCGCCCGGTTCCAGACCGATGAGGACGAAGCCGGCGATGTCGCCCGCGTGGGTTTCGATGGTCCAGAGACCGTGGCCGCGCAGGAGCCAGGTGGCGGTCATGGTGCAGAGATCGGACCAGGTTTCCGCAGGCGTCGACGGGCCGCCTTCGAAGATCGCGCGGTCGGTGCCGGTGATGCCGTGGAGATGGGCGAAGTCGGTGAGGCGGGGCGCGCGCAGGATGGTGCGGTCCGTGCGAAGGACCGGGACGAGGGATTCCAGCGCGGCGGCGCGTTCGGCGGCCGGGGCCGGAACGGGGAGGGCGACGGGGGCGATCATGCGGCGACCCCGTACGTCCAGATGGTGCAGGCCTTGTCGTGGGCAGGCGCCTTCCCGGTATCCTGGGCGCCGAGGCGGGTCGCGACGTTCTGGCTGGCGGTGTTGCCGCGGTCGATATGGCTGACGATGTGGCCCCAGCTTGCGGCATGGCCCGTGGTCTTGGCCCAGTCGAGGGCGGCCTGTGCGGCTTCGGTGGCGTAACCCTTCCCGGTGGCGGAGAAGAGGGACCAGCCCAATTCCACGTCCGGGCGCCCGGCGGGCAGGTGGAAGCCGCAGGAGCCGACGCAGCCGGTGCCGTCATCAATGGACCACCAGCCGAAGCCGCGGAGCGGCCAGTGGCCCCGGTCGTTGGTCAAGATCTTCCAGGCGGCGGTCTCATCCAGGGGGCCGCCGATGATATGTGAGCG
>JBCDCS010000189.1:0-6056 GCA_039181205.1 Pseudomonadota bacterium | reverse complement strand
GTGGTGCTGTCCCGGCGGCCGGGGCGCATTCGGGAGATCGTGGAGATCGACGCGCCGCTGGGCGGGCGCGGGGCGATGGAAGACGTCCAGGCACATCTTTGGAGCCTGATGCGCGACGAGGCACGGGCGGCCGATGCGGAGTTGGTGGATGGCTGAAACCTCGGTATCCGACCATCAGATAAGTGACCATCAAGCACAGAATGACTTGCAGCCCGTGCCGTTTCGCGGCGGCGGCTTTCGAGCCATCGGCAACCGATGGGCGGGGCTGGTCGTCTTCGTCGTGTTGATCGCTTTGATCGAGATCGGCTTGCGCCAAGGCTGGATCAGCCGCCTGACCCTTCCGTTGCCGTCGGAGGTGCTGGACACGTTTCGCCAGCTTTATGTCACAGGCGCGCTTTGGGATCACCTGATCCCCTCGGTCAGCCGGTTTCTGGTCGGCGGAGCGCTGGGCGCGCTGGCCGGGATCGGCGTGGGCGTGATGATCGGGCTCTTCGGCTTGGTCCGGGCCGGGCTGGTGCCCTTGGTGGCGGCGATTTTCCCGATCCCGAAGATCGCGCTTCTGCCGCTCTTCGTCATTTGGTTCGGGATCGGCGAGGGGTCGAAGTATGCCCTGATCGCCTTCGGGACGTTCACGCCGATGGTCGTCGCCACCTACGGCGCGGTGGATAACGTGGATCGGACGCTGATCCGAATGGGGCAAAGCTTCGGGCTGACCTGGGCCAGCATCGTGCGGAAGATCGTGTTGCCGGGGGCCATGCCGGGCATTTTGTCGGGGCTGCGGATCGGGTTGGCCATCGCGATCATCCTGCTGGTGGCGGCGGAAATGCTGGGCGCGGAATACGGGATCGGCGCCTACATCCTGGAGGCCGGGTCGCTCTACGATCTGGAGCGGTTGTTCGCGGGTGTTGTGATCCTGTCGGTCCTGGGCGTGGCGACCAGTTCGGCCATCGGCTGGGTCGAACGGCGGGTGCTGCGCTGGCGGGTCTGAGATCAGGCCCGGCGCGTGCGGACATGGTTGGTGCCCGTGAATGGCGCGAGCAGGCGGTATCTCAGCGACAGGTCGCGCGGGCGGCAGACGGGCGCGATGCCGTCGGGGTCCCAATCGGAGCGGATATGGGCGTCGGCGGTCAGCGGTGTCCAGCCGCCAATGGGGTCGAGGATGGCCCGCACGCGGGCGCGGTCTGCCTCTGACAGATCGGCCAGGGCGCCCAGCAGCCGTTCGCGGCACCAGGCCCGGTAGGGGCTGACATAGACGCCAGGGAAGGTGTGGCCCTGGACGTGGAGGTCGAAGCGGGTTTCGCCTGCCTCCAAAGCTTTGGCGTTACGATGGAGATAGGGCAGGTAGGCGTCGCAGGCATCGGCGAGGAGCGGTTTCCAGATGTCGGGCGCGGTGCTGGGCGCGAAGGTTTTGCCGTGGGCCTTGGTGGCCGTCATGTTCCACATCCGGGCGACCCACTCGAAGACGCCGGGGGCCTGTTCCTGCATGATCCGGCTGGGGGTCGGATCGTTGGAGAAATGCCAGAACATGCTGGCAAAGAAACCGAAATCGGCGAGGCAGGGGCGGTCGCCCAAAAGGAAGGGCTGGGTTTGGAAGATGGCTTCCAGGCGGGCGAGCGTGTCGGTGTAGATCGACCAGACATAGTCGCGGTTGGCCTTTGTCAGGCCGTCGCCGGCGAGGAATTTGTCCTGCTGGTGCTTCTTGACGAGCTTGCCCGCGATCCAAGTGAGCGGGCGGGCCTTGGCCCAGAGGCCGCCCAGGAATTGGGTGGGGAAGAGGGTCTCATAGTAGTGGCCGTCCACATTGGCTTCCCAGCGCGACAGGATGGCCGGGCGCCAGAGCCATTCGTCGGCATAGTCTTCCAGCAAGCGCATCAGGAAATCGGTCACCGGGTCGCCGGTCATGATCGGCGGGTCAGGGTGGCGGGCCTCGAACCAGTCGATCATCGGCGTCGTGTCGTGCAGCCAAGTGCCGTCGGGCGTGCGGATCACGGGCATCTGGCGCAGGCCGGTATTGCGGGCGATCTCGAGGCCCACCTCGGACAGGGGCTTGTAGATCGCCGTGAACGGGATCTGCTTGTAGCGCAGATAGGCCAGCATCTTCCCGCAGAAGTACGAGCGGTGGAAGACGAAGACATCGTAGGGGTCGGACATGGGGCGGCTCGCTTGGGGTTGGCGGAGCCTATGGCCTTTGATGTGCAAATGCAGCGCCTGGACGCACACCTTGCCGTGACGTTCCCTCCGAGCGTCGTCACTGCCGCAGATGTCAGGAAGGACTCGACAAGCGGGAGTCAAAAAGAGAACATTAGTAGAACATCAACCGATTCTCGGTGGTCCAAACGTCCATGCCGGACCTCGATCTGCCTCCGATTGTTGAAGCCTTCTCGGATGCCCGGGACGGGGCAGCGACCGGCTTTGTCCTGGCGCAACTGGATGCGTCCGGGCGGCGCGGGCCGATCCTGTGGGTACAGGACGCGCGGGCGGCGCAGGAAGGGGGGCTACCCTATCTGCGAGGGCTGGCGCACCGGGACAGACCGATCCTGAGGGTCGCGGCGTGCAATGCGGCCGAGGCGCTCTGGGCCATGGAGGAGGGGCTGCAATGCGCCGCGTCATCTGCCGTGATTGGGGAAATCTGGGGGGATCCGAAGGCCCTGGACTTTACCGCGACCAAGCGGCTGGCCTTGCGTGCGCGGCGGTCGGGCGTGCCGCTCTGGCTGCTCAGGCCCGACGGGGTGCCCGGCTTGTCCGTGGCGCCCGAGCGGTGGCGGCTGCGATCCGTGGCATCCGAGGCGCATCCATTCGATATGCATGCGCCGGGGCGGGCACTGTGGTGGGCCGAACGGTTCCGGTCGCGCACCGATCGGCCGGGCGAATGGGTGGCCAGCCATGACCGGGCGGCGCATCGTCTCGATCTGGCTGCCCCGCTTCGCGATCGCCCGGTGGCAAAGGGCGATGGCGGCGATGCCGGTGTCGTCCGTCCCTTGGGACGAACCGGAGCCTGAACTGGCCCCGGATGCGCCCGTGCTGTTGGCGGCCGAAGGACCCCATGGCCCGGTGATTCATGCAGTGAGCGAGGCGGCGGCTGCGTTGGGCGCGGCAAGGGGTGACCGGGTGGTCGATGCCCAAGCCCTGTCGCCCGATCTGATCGTGCGGCCCGCCGATCTGGCGGGCGATGCGGATGCGTTGACCCGGCTGGCCCATTGGTCGCGCCGCTGGTGCCCCTGGTCGGCCACTGACGGCGCTGACGGGTTGGTGTTGGATACGACCGGGTCGGCCCATCTTTGGGGCGGCGAGGCAGCGATGCTGGCCGATATGCAGGCCAAGCTGGCCGGGTTGGGCCAAGAGGCGCGGATCGCCTTGGCCCCGACCCACGGCGCGGCCTGGGCGCTGGCGCGGTATGGCGACCCGCGGCCGATCTGCGACGATCCCGAGGCGGCACTACAAGGTTTGCCGATTGCCGCCCTGCGCCTGGATGCAGAGACCAAGCTGACCCTGCGCCGCCTGGGCCTGAAGCGGATCGGCGATCTGATGGACGTGCCGCGGGTCTCTCTGGGTCGTCGGTTGAGTCCCGCGCTCAACCGTCTCGATCAGGCATTGGGCGAGCTTCCCGAGCCCATCGTCGCGCCGCCCCCGCCCCATCGGTACCGGGCTTTGCGGCGCCTGGCGGAGCCGATCCTGGACCCACAGCCCTATCTGCCCGAATTGCTGGGCGATCTGTGCCGTCAATTGGAAGCGACGGGCCATGGTTTGCGGGCTTTGACGCTGGAACTTTACCGCACCGATGGGACAGCGGCCCGATTCGCGGTCGCCACGGCCAAAGCCGTGCGCGATCCCCGGCATCTGCAGCGCCTGTTGGAGAAGCGGTTCGAAAGCCTCGATGCCGGCTTCGGCTTCGATATTCTGGCGGCCGAGGCGGGCCGGGCCGAACCGCTTGCGCCCGCTCAGACCCGTCTGGATGGCGAGGCCGATGCGGATCTTGCCTTCGCCAGCCTGGTCGATCGCCTGTCCGCGCGCCTGGGTCGCCGTGCCGTGCAGGTGCCGGTCCCCCGTGAAAGCCATATTCCCGAACGGGCCGAGGCCTGGCTGCCCGCGCTTGATCACATGCAAGGGCGCCGCGCCGATTTGTTGGCGCCTGGCGGCCTGGGTGGTGGCGGGATGATCGCGCCCAAGCGCGAACGCCCCATCCGTCTGTTGTCCGCGCCGGAACGGATCGAAGTGCTGTATGCCATCCCCGAAGGCCCGCCCGTTCGATTCAAATGGCGGCGGCGTCCGTACCGCATCGCCCGCCATCAAGGCCCCGAACGTCTCGCCCCCGAATGGTGGCACGACCGCGCCACGGCCCGTTTGCGGGACTATTACAAGGTCGAGGTGACCGATGGCGGCCGCTACTGGCTGTTCCGCGAAGGGGTGCTGGGCGACGGGCGCGGCGGCACGCCGGATTGGTTCCTGCACGGATTGTTCGCATGATGTTTGGTCATCGAATGTGGAAGGTGTCGGAGCCTCCGGCGGAGGTATTTTCAGCCAGAGGAAGACAGGCAGGTCCAGCGCCCCGCACCCGCCATCAGCTTGGCGGCACGGGCAACGGGGCGCCTTCCCCTGGCACGGTCATCGGCTCCTCAGCCTGTTCCGCCTGTCTTCTATGGCGCGTTAACCTTAACGGGCGGTTACGGAGGAGGCATAAGAACGGTCGAAGGCTGATCTGTCTTCCTCTGGCTCGAAATACCTCGGGGGAGTCGCCTCCGGCGACGGGGGCTGGCCCCCTCTGTCCCCTCGACGCGTCACAACAGTGGCAAACCCTGCCTGCATCTTTCGCGTCCACGCGCGTCTAACGCCTGGGTCCCGCTCCGATGCCCGACGCCCCGCTTACCCCCGATAAACGCACACTCGATCCCGCGCAGGCATTCACCAAGAATCCGCCCGCGCCCTTCGTGGAATTGGGCGTGACGTCGTGCTTTTCGTTTCTCCACGGAGCCTCCGACGCCGTGGATCTGGTCACGACCGCCTGGAAGATGGGGTATGACCGGATCGGGATCGCCGACCGCAATTCCATGGCTGGAATCGTGCGGCTGCATGTGGAGGCCAAGGCCGCCAAGATGAAGCCGGTCATCGGCACGCGGCTGATCCTGACCTGTGGGGCGGAGTTCCTGGCCTATCCCAAGGATCGCGATGCGTATGGCACGCTTTGCGCGTTGATTTCCAAGGGGCGCATGACCGGGCCCAATGGCGAATGGCAGGAAAAGGGGCGGTGCGACATCAGCCTGGCTGATTTGGCCGCGCATCAAGATGGCGTCACCCTGATCGCTGTGCCGCCCGAGGATTTGGCGCCGTTCGAAGCCGATCTCCCGCGCCTGACGGCGGCGCTGCCACAACTCACCCATATCGCGGCGGCGCATCTTTATCGGGGAGAGGATCACGCGCGGATCGAGCGGTTGGACCGCCTGGCCCGGGCCCAAGGCCTGCGGATCGTGGCGACCAACGACGTGCATTACCACACGCCGGAACGCCGCCCCTTGCAGGATGTGATGACCTGCATTCGGGAGAAATGCACCCTGAAGGATGCCGGGTTCCGTCTGCACGCCAATGCGGAGCGCTACCTGAAATCGCCCGAGGAAATGGCGCGCCTGTTCCAGCGCTGGCCCCACGCGATCCGGGAAAGCGTGTTGATCGCCAAGCGGCTGAAATTTTCGCTCGACGAGCTGAAATACGAATACCCGGAGGACGACATCCCGGCGGGCCGCAGCCCCGATGATCACCTGCGCATCCTGACCGAGGAAGGCGCGGCGGAGCGGTATCCCGATGGCGTGCCGGAGAAGGTGCGCGACGCCATCGCCAAGGAATTGGCATTCATCGAAAAGCGCGAACTGGCCCGGTATTTCATCACCATTCAGGAGATCGTGGCGTTCGGGCGGTCTCAGAACATCCTGTGTCAGGGGCGCGGGTCGGCGGCCAATTCGGCGGTGTGTTTCTGCTTGGGCATCACCTCGGTCGATCCCGCGCTGAACGAGGTGTTGTTCGAACGGTTCCTCAGCGCCGACCGCAACGAGCCGCCCGATATCGAT
>JBCDCS010000188.1:0-6072 GCA_039181205.1 Pseudomonadota bacterium | reverse complement strand
GCAAACCCGATGCCGGCTGGGTGCCGCGCGTGAAGATTTTCGGAGGAAAAGCTGCGCCCGGCTATGTTGTCGCGAAGGATATTGTCAGCCTGATCAATGATGTGGCGCGCGCCGTTAACGGCGATCCTGTCACGTCCGGTGTTTTGAAGGTCGTCTATCCGGCGAATTACAACGTCTCCATGGCGCAGCGGCTGATCCCGGCGGCCGATCTATCCGAACAGATTTCGACCGCAGGTAAGGAGGCCTCCGGCACCGGCAACATGAAATTCGCGATGAACGGTGCTTTGACCATCGGAACGCTGGATGGCGCAAACGTGGAAATTCGCGAGAATGCCGGAGCGGAGAACTTCTTCCTTTTCGGTAAAACCGCCGACGAGGTGCTGGAATGCCACCGCATCCCCGACCGGGCGCGAGCAGCGATCATGGCCGACCAGGAGCTTCAGGACGTCCTGCAGATCCTGGCAGAAGGCCGTCTCACCCCCGGTGACCCCAATCGGTACCATGGGCTTGTCGATTACATGTGGAACCACGACCCCTTCCTTGTCGCCTCGGATTTTGCCGCCTATCGCGCGGCGCAGGGCGCCGTCGATGCCGCATTCCAGGACGAGGATCGCTGGGATCGCATGGTGATGCGCAATATTGCGGGATCGGGATATTTCTCCTCTGACCGGACGATCCGTGGATACATGGATGAGATTTGGAACGCCCCGGCTTTGCTCTGATGGGCCTTGTCGGACGCTAAATCTGCTGCGTCACCTGGATCATCCCTTCGAGCAGCGCAAAACCATTTCCGGGAAGATCCAACGCTTCGGCTTCTAGACTTGCATTGGTCGGGCCCAACATCGACGTCGCCCCCGGGGCAGCACATTTGATGGGTTCGGGCGATAAATTGAAGATGCAGGTCAGCGCGTGATCCCCCGAGCCCCGCTGAAACGCCAGAATGGGTTCGGGTAGGTCGAGAAAGCGGGTCTGCATTCCGCTAAGGGCAGGGGTTGCCTTTCGAAACGCGATCACCTGTTTGTACCAGGCCAGAATGCTGTCAGGCCCCTGCTGCTGATCGACGGCTTTCGCGGCTTGGGGCTCTTTCACGGGGAGCCATGGCTTAACCATGGAAAACCCGGCATTCGGTGCGTCCTTCTCCCACACCATCGGCGTTCGGCATCCGTCGCGCCCTTTGACACTTGGCCAGAACCGAAGGGCAGGCGGGTCGGTGAGTTCTTCGTAAACTAGTTCGGTGTCGGTAAGCCCCAGTTCTTCCCCTTGATAGATGCCGATCGTGCCCGGGAAGCACATCAACATAAGGCAGGTCATTCGCGTCAGAGCATCGTCTGACGCAGCGTGGTCTGACCAGCGGCCAACATGTCGCTCAACGTCATGATTGGAGAAAGACCAGTATGGGTGGCCGTCCGGTGCCCCCTTCTGAAACCCCTCGACACAGGATCGGAAATGGGCCGCGGTGAAATCGGGGCCGAGCATGGCGAAGCTGTAGGCCATGTGGAGCCTGGCCGGTCCAGCCGTATATTCCCCCATTATCTGGATCGAGCGTTCGCCCATCTCGCCGACTTCGCCGACCATCATGATCTCACCGAATTGGTCGGTCAGCGCACGCAGCTTTTCCAGGAAGCCAAGGTTTTCGGGCCTGGTCTTGTTGAAGATGTTGTGCTGCATCCCATAGAGGTCCGTCGCCATGACCTGCGGCCGGGTATTGGCAGGCGGATTGGAGCGGAGCTTGGCGTCGTGGAAGTAGTAGTTCACGGTGTCGAGCCGGAAGCCGTCGAGACCTTTTTCGAGCCAGAAGCGGCACGTGTCCAAAATGGCATCGACGACGTCGGGATTGTGAAAGTTCAGGTCGGGTTGTGAGGCTAGGAAGTGGTGGAGGTAATATTGTCCGCGTCCGGGGTCGAATTCCCAGGCCGGTCCGCCGAAATGGCTGTGCCAATTGGTCGGAGGGGAACCGTCGGCCATCGGATCGGCCCAAACATACCAATCGGCTTTGGAGTTCTGCCGGTCGCGGCGGCTTTCGACAAACCATGGATGCTGGTCCGAGGTATGTGAAAGGACCTGATCGGTGATGATCTTGAGGCCGAGCTGATGGGCCGTCGCGATGAGCGTCTCGAAGTCTTCCATCGTCCCGAACCGCGGGTCCACGGCTTTGTAGTCCGAGACGTCGTATCCCATGTCTTTCTGTGGGGACATGAAGATCGGCGAGAGCCAGATGCAGTCGGCACCGAGCTCCGCCACATGGGGCAACCGGCGCGTGATACCCGCGAGGTCGCCGAGACCGTTGCCGTTATCGTCCTGAAAGGAGCGCGGGTAGATCTGGTAGATGACCGCGCTGCGCCACCATTCGTTCATCGGTTGTATCCTTGTGCGCTTATGGGGTCGGCCTGTGACACAGATGATGTCGGACCTTCGGTGGACGGGCGCTACACATGTGTCGGTCTGTCCCGTCTAAGTCTTTCGAACATAGATCAGACCCATCGCGTCCTTGAGCGTTATGGGACCACCGCCGTAATCCTCTCCGATCGACGGCGTCCGCAGGGCCAGGCGCCAGCCGGTCCCTTTAAGGCCGGGAATTGGCAGCGTGAGCGGATCAATCTCATCGGTTGGTTTGCCTTCCATATGGGCAACCGCGAAGACCTGCTCGCCATCCGGCCCATGGCGAAGCGATGTCAGAACCGTCCGCCCCTCGATGGGCTCCAGATAGCCAAAATGGTCCTTCGCACCGTAATTGTCGCGCAGCCACGGTCGGGCGCGTCGAAAGTTTCGCAATCCTAGGCAGAACTCTGTCTGCCCGGCATCGAGCGTCGGTATGGAATTGGCGACGTTGCAGTATTCGTGCATGTCATCCATCCACGCGCGGGCGATCTGCTTTAGCGCGGCCACGGAGAAGTCGGGGCCGGCCAAGGCGGGTTCGGAGGTGTTGAGCAGGCGCGCGATTTCCTCCAGATCGTATTCCGTGACCTCCACAAGGGCGGGTAGGAATTCGAGGAACCGTGCAAGATCCTCTCGCGTCTCGAAGCCCAATTCCTTCAAGCGACGGAAATTAGCTGGCACCGAGTAGCTGTATTCATCAACCTGCCATTTCAGGCTGATGGCTTCTTCAGCGACGACCTTCACGCCGTAGCGGTCGTCCTGGTTACGGATGAAGCCCCAACTGGCCCGTGCCATGGCGTTCAGGAAATCCATGGGTACGCCGGGCATCGCCACATAGGTCAGGACGTGCACCGACGGATTGTCGTAGGCCTTGTCTAGGATTTCCATTCGCGTTCGCCCGAGGCGGGTGTTCACATTCAGCTTGGGGCTGACTTGCGTGCCGCGGCGGAGCGTATCGTGGTTCGACGTGCCGGAGATCCAGTTCGATCCGACCGAGATCATTTCCTTCATGCGCCAGAACTTCGACAGCCAGAAGGTGTAAAGGAACGGCGTATTGTGGGCGAACGTCAGCGGCCCCCACTGAAACACGTCGTCGTCGCGCTGGTTTTCGATGACGGCCCGGTAGGTCGAGGACAATTCCCAATCCTCTTCCGGCCAGGGTCGCCCGTCCTCAAAAATGAACCACGGGCGGTATTCGGTCCCCGCGACCTCTTGCACGATATCCGCCATGGATTGCAGGTAATCGTCGTCGTGGCGCAGGATCTGTGCCGCCGCATCCCACCATTTGAAATCCTGCGCGCCATCCACGCGGACGCCGTCGGCCCCGAAATCGACCTTGCGCCGCTGCATCTCCAGCAGGATCGCGCGGACGGCCGGGTTCTGATAGTCGAGGTTCTGACCATACATGTTCGGGCCGGCGAAGAAATGCCCGTTCAGCGCCTTCAGGCCCTGATTGTCCGAATGACCGAACACCACGTCGAAGATCAGTTTCTTGGGTTTTGACGGGAAGGTGTGGAGCACGGCGGCGAGATCCACGAGTTCATCTGGCCGCCCACTTTCGAGCAGGACGGGATTGACTGTGCACATGCCGGAAATGACCACGTCATAGCCCCAGTTCGTCGTGTCGGGGCGCAGCAGTGATGCTGTCAGGCCAGTGTCGTCGCTCTCGGTGTCCTCCCAGAAGTCGGGGCCAGCTTCGTAGACCGTCGTTGGTTCCACGGGAAGCAGTTGCACCGCGTCGTAGCCGAGGAAGAGCTGGTCTGCGGGTTCAAGGGGCAGGTCTCGGGCAACGCGTTCGGCGAGCCGCTGGTAGTGTCGGGTCAAACTGGCGAGCGTGCCGCCTGCCGTGGCGGTCGGCACGTGGATCTGCAGGATGTTGTCGACGGGTCCGAACTTGTGAGGCGCATCATCCTTGAGCGCCTCAAAATAGGCGCGGTCCGCTCGGTCGGCATGCATCGACGCAACATCGTAGAGTTCGGCCGGAGCCATGGCGCCGAAGGGCAGGGACATCGCCATCGGATCGAGGATGCGATGCCATGTATCATCCGCATCGCGCCACGTAAGCGCGTAGAAGTCGCCGACTGTCTCCCGCTGTCCGGCGCGCATCCCGGTGACGGCCGTGAAGCAATGCGCTTCGTCACGGATTACGGGAACGAACGCCCGTTCGAACCGAACGGATTGATGGGCTCGGGTCAGGTCGAATGACGCGGACGGGCGAAGGATCTCCAAAAAGATATCACCGGAGGGCACACGGGCATCGAGAAGATCCGGCGTCCAGAACCCGAAAATGGCCGTGTCGCCGTCGATGTGACCGCCCAGTCGCCTTGCAATGGTCCTTTCGCCTTCGAAACTCGTCGCAGCGGTGGCGAGGGTCTCGCGTGCGAGCTCCGCCTCTTTGCGGGCGATGTCTTCGCGAAACTCCAGGGATTTACTCAAGGACATGATGCGCCTTTCCAGTCCGCTGCAGGTCGGCACTCCGCTGATTGGCTTCCTGCCAACGGACGCTTTGGGTGGGTCTCAGTTTTCTTGAACAAGGAAAATCGCGGACAGGGGCGGAAGGAAGATTTCGGCCCGCGCGGCTTGGTCTTGGAACGGTTCCGCATGTGCGGTGATCTGGCCCATATTGCCCCGCCCCCGGCCGCCATAGGTCTTCGCATCGGTGTTGAGGACCTCGCGCCAAACGCCATCGAAGGGCAGTCCGACGCGGTAAGCCGGTCTTTCCACGGGCGTGAAGTTACAGATCACGACGACGTTCTTATCCTTTGGTCCGCCGCGCCGGATCCAAGCGAAGACGGAATTGGCGGCATCGTCGGCCTCGATCCATTGAAAGCCGGCTGGGTCGGCGTCGGCCACATGCAGCGAAGGCGTTTCTCGGTAAAGCGTGTTGAGATCGCGAACAAGGCGCTGCAGGCCAGAATGGGCCGGGTTTTCGAGCGCGGCCCAATCCAGTTCGCCGCCATGGTTCCATTCGGCCAGCTGTCCGAACTCCTGGCCCATGAAGAGCAGTTTCTTGCCCGGATGCCCCCACATGAACGCGTAGTAGGCGCGGAGGTTGGCGAACTTCTCCTCCATCGAGCCGGGCATCTTGGCCAGCATCGAGCCTTTGCCATGCACGACCTCATCGTGGCTGATGGGAAGGACGAAGTTTTCCGTGAAGGCGTAGGTCAGGCCGAAGGTCATCTGGTGATGGTGGTGCTTCCGGTGGACCGGATCCTTTTTCACGTACTCCAACGTGTCGTTCATCCAGCCCATGTTCCATTTGAAGCCAAAGCCGAGGCCGCCCTGATCCACCGGTGCGGTCACCTGGGGAAAGGCCGTGCTTTCTTCGGCCACGGTCATGATGCCCGGATGCGCGCCGTAGCTCGCTGTGTTCATGTCCCGCAGCATGGCGATCGCCTCGTAGTTCTCGCGCCCGCCATCCTTGTTGGGGACCCATTCGCCGGGTTGGCGAGAATAGTCCCGGTAGAGCATGGAGGCCACGGCATCCACGCGCAGACCGTCGATGTGATATTCGTCTAGCCAGTATTGCGCGTTCGCGACGAGGAAGTTCTTCACTTCGGTGCGGCCGTAATTGTAGATCAGGGTGTTCCAGTCCTGATGAAATCCTTCCTTGGGATCGGCGTGCTCATAGAGCGACGTGCCGTCGAACAAGCCGAGACCATGCGGGTCGGTCGGAAAGTGTCCGGGCACCCAATC
>JBCDCS010000187.1:0-6085 GCA_039181205.1 Pseudomonadota bacterium | reverse complement strand
TGCATGCGGTGGCCCACCAGGCCGAATTCCACGACCGGGCAATGGTCCTTGATGAACCGCGCATCCGACGTGCCGCCCGTGGTCGACATCTCGGGGACGCGGTTGGTCTCCACCTGCACGGCCTTGGCCACCAAGTCCGAAAGCGGCCCCGGCGGCGTCAGAAAGCTCTCCCCCGAAATCTTCACCTGCATGTCGATCTCCACACCCGTGGCCTCGGCGATCCGCTGGCGTTCGTCCTCCAGCATCGCGGTCAGGGACGCGCCCGTATGGCAGTCGTTGAACCGCAGATTCACCGTCGCCCGCGCCTCCGCCGGAATCACATTCGTCGCCGGATTGCCCACATCCATGGTGACGACGGCCAGCGTGGACGGGTCGAAATGCTCCGTGCCCTCATCCAATTGGCGAGCCGACAGATCGGCCATTAGCCGTGCCATCGCTGGCAGCGGGTTCAACGCCCGATGGGGATAGGCCGAATGGCCCTGGCGGCCCTTGAAGGTGAACCAGGCGGTCATCGACCCCCGACGCCCGATCTTCATCATCTGGCCCATATGGTCGGGGGAGGTCGGCTCGCCCACCAGGCAGACATCCAGCTTTTCGCCTTCCGCCTCCATCCAGTCGAGCAACGCGACCGTCCCGTCCGTCGCATCGCCCTCCTCGTCGCCCGTGATCGCCAGGACTACGGCGCCATCGGGCGGCGTCTCTTGCACGAAATCCACGGCGGCCGCGGCAAAAGCCGCCACGCCTGACTTCATATCGGTCGCCCCCCGGCCGTAAAGCCACCCATCCTCGATCACCGCGCCGAACGGGTCGTGGGTCCAGGCAACTGCGTCACCAACGGGCACGACATCGGTATGCCCATTGAACCCAAACGTCTTGGCATGCCCCTTCAGACCCCAGCGTGCGTAAAGATTGGCCGTGCCGTTCCGATCCACCCGCGTACAGTCGAAACCGGCGGCGGACAGCACCTCCTCCAACAGAACCAGCGCCCCTCCCTCCACCGGCGTCACCGACGGACACCGCACCAAGCGCGCGGTCAGATCGATCGGGTCGGTCATTCCCGAAACACCGTCGTCTGGGCGACGATGACAGCGTTTTCCGCCAGCGCCCGAGCCATCATCTCGCGTTCGTCGCTTTCGATGTCGTGGCCATCGGCCTCGCGTTCTTCCAGCGATCCGTAGCCGGTGACTTCCAGCACGTTCATCTCGGCAACCTTCAAAACCGCCACCGTCTCGCGCACGGCCTCATCCTCGTCCACGCCGGAGGCATAGCACATCAGCGCCGCACCCGATGCGTCATCGGGCAGGCCGTCCCCGGCCTTGCGACCCACCTCGACCAGCAGGGTAAACAGGTGGTGAGGGCGCTTTGTCTTCTTCTCTGCCATGGTGCATGGGGGTGCGGTGGGGCAGACGGCTTGTCAAGCGGGCCCCCGGGGGTATGACGAGGGGCTTGAATGCTGCGATCCATCCTGAGCGTTTGCATCTGGTTCATCGCAGCCCTGCCCGCCCTGCCCCAGACCCAAGACCCCCTCATCGTCGGCACCGTCACGCGCCCGCCGTTTTCCATGACCATCGACGGGGCCGAAACCGGCTTCGCTTTGGACCTCTGGGCCGCCGTGGCCGAAGCCTTGGAATTGGACTACGCAATCCAGCGCTTCGACACCTTTCCCGACATGCTCGCCGCCATCGAGGCGGGCACCGCGGACGCCGCCGTCGCCAATATCTCCATCACTGCCGAACGCGAGGCACGGATGGATTTCACCCAGCCCATCTTCAGCGCCGGCGTGCAGATCATGCTGCCGCCCGAACCGGGCGTCGGCGCGACACTGCGGGCCGCCCTGTCGCCCCGACTGATCGGCCTAGTCCTGGTGGCCGTGGCCGGGCTTCTGATGCTCGGCATGCTCATGTGGCTCTTCGAACGCAAACGACAGGACTTCTTCGAACCGACCGCCCGCGCCTCCGCCTTCCCAGCCTTCTGGTGGGCGTTGAACCTGCTGGTGACGGGCGCGTTCGGCGACAAAACACCCCATTCGATCATGGGCCGCATTTTCGGGGTGCTGATGGTCGTCGGCAGTTTGTTCGTCGTGTCCCTTTTCGTGGCCAACATCACCGCATCCATTACCCTAGACGCGCTTGGCCGCGACGTTGACCGGCTGACCGATCTGGATGGACGGCGGGTGGGCACCACACTGGGCTCGACCACTTCCGCGCTCCTAGAAAGCCGGGGTGTGTCACACCGGACCTTCGCAGATCTGGACACGCTGCTGACGGCCTTCGAAGGCGACCAACTCGACGCCGTGGCCTTCGACGGCCCGATACTGGCCTATTACGCCCAAACCGACGGCCAAGGCCGCGCGCGCCTGATCGACCGGGTCTTCCAACGGGAATATTACGGCGTCGCCCTGCCCACCGGCTCCGCGTTGCGTGAGCCGATCAACCGCGTTCTCCTACGGCTGGAGGAAGACGGCACCTATGCCAACCTGCAGCAGAAATGGTTCGGCGCGGCCTATGCCGACCGCTAGCTGCGGACCGCGCGAACCACGGCGATCAAGCCCGCCGCCCCGACGATCCCGACGACCAACTGCGGCAGCCAGGCAGTTTCCGCGTAAATCCCGATCCAGCCGAGGATGAGGTTGAGAAGCCCCGCCCCAACGATCCCCAAAACGATATTGAGAAACAGGCCGGTATCGGCCTTCATGATCATGCTCGCGATCCAACCGGCCAAACCGCCGACAATGATCGATCCGAAAAATCCAAGGCCCATAATCGTCTCCCCGTGGTAATCTTGCACATAGGGAAAGCGTATCAGCCTCTGCTATGGTTCCATAGCGCACCGCAAAACGGGCCCGAAGATGAACGGAAACCAGCGCACAAATCTAACTCTGAGCCGCGCACAACGGGACAACATGGCGGCCTACGACTCGCTGCCCGAGACCTTGCGTCTCTGGCTATCCGAGGCGCGGCTCCCCTGGTCACCGGCGTCCGCACGGCGGGCATGGCGGAAGGCGATGATCCGATGCCTCGGCCGGGAAAAGGCCGCGCTCGCCTACATGAACGCCCTGGAAGACAGGCGCCTGGAGCAGGACGCGCTGACCGTAGAACGGGCGGCGGACGGGCTCCGGCCACCTAAGTCCTAAGGCCGCCAGACCAGAACCTGGCCCTCCGGCCATTCCGCTTCGACCCGGATATCGACTTCGACTTCCGCGCCGGGCGCGATCTCCACATTCCACTGGGCCACGCCGCGCGCATCCTCCACATCCCGCAGGTTCGGGACGGGCGTCGTGCGGACGGTCAGTTCCAGGTCCTCTTGCTCTGAATAAGGCAACGCGAAGAGCGTCTCCACCGTCTCAGGCGCATCCGACATGTTGCGCACGCGGAACGCCATGTCCTGCACCCGCGTGCCGGAGGTGGTGAAAAACCCATCCTCACCGGTCTCATTTTCCAGCAACACGAACTCCACCGGCAGGTCGCGACGCGGACCGAAGGCCATTTCCAGCGTCTCGCCCGCCGGAACAAGCGGCAGCCGCGCCTCACCCACCCGGGTCGTTCCCCGGTAGCGAGTGACCGGGCCGGGAAGCAGGGTTTCCGGCGGTCCATCCGCCGCCTCCGCCATCAGATAGGCGAAGTCATCCCGTCGCGGGGCCGCGCGATTGAAGACGCGCACCGGCAGATCGAGCGTGCCGAGCGTCACCGTCACAGGCGCCCCATCGGCCGGCAGATCGACCGGACCGGGCAGCGCGTAGGTGAGAACCGGCATATCCGGCAGCACCGCTGCCGCGATGACCACGGGTGCCGGCTCCGGCGCGGCTTCCAGCTGAACGGCGAAATCCTCTGCTGCGCGCGCCAGTGGCCGCGGAGCGTCCTCGCGAATGATCGCTTGATTAGGGAAGACCGGACTCGGCTCCGACTGAGCATTGGGATCGGCGGTCGAAAGCCGGATCTCCGCGTCGCTCAGCGGCAGCCCGGACCCTTGGCGCATTTCGACCCGGCGGATCAGCGTCAGGCTGGCAGCGCCCTCATCCAGGATCGCATCATAGAGCGGTGTCCACCCCCCGGGCGCATCTTGTTCGAGCGTTAGGGTGACCGCGCCACCGGTTGCTGCGATATCCAGGATCAGCAGATCGATCGGGCCGGGCTCGGCACCCGTCGCCGCCAAATCCCGATTGGCCTGCTCCAGCGCCGTGCTCGCCGCTTCCAGATCGTCTTCGGCGGCGCGCAGCGCGGCCCTTGCATCAACCTGCGCCGTCTGGGCGGCGGCTACGCCCTCGGCAATGGCGGCTGCCGTCGCCGCCAGGGCATCGGGCTCAAGGCCCGTCAGCGCGCCACCCGATACCGAACGCCAAAACGATAGCTGCGCTGCGGCCGCCTCGGCGGCGGCGTGGGCCCGGTCGGCCCGATCCTCGGCGGCATCCACGGCCGCTTGGGCAGCGTCGACGCTGTCCTGCGCAGCCCGCTGGTTCGGATCGTACAGCACGGTCCCATCGATCAGGGCCTCCTCGGCAAAGGACGTCGCCAACAGGGTCGCCCCGTCCAAAACGATCCTCGGCTCCGACGCAGCCCTACCCACCGGGATCATCAACCGATGTTCGCCCGCCGGCAGATCGGTCGTCTCGCCGCGGGTCAGGGTCAGACTGCCCGGATAGAGCACGACATCTGTCACAGGCGCGGGCAAAAGAACGTCCTCGGCCCAAGCGAGACCGGGGAGCAGGGCGAGGATCAGGGCGAGACGCATGGGACGGGCTCCGGACGAGACGAGCCCGGTATGGCAGGCCGAGGGGCTGGGGTCAGCCCCCCGATCCAAGATGGGATGAGGTCAGGGCGCCACGATCCTCGGAAATCATGGGTAAGCCTTTCAAGACCAGGTCGAGCCGATGTCAGGCCGCCTCTTTCGACAGCGCCCGTTCCACCAGGGTTTCGGCGATCTGCACCGCGTTCAGGGCCGCGCCCTTGCGCAGATTGTCCGACACACACCACAGGTTCAGCCCGTTCTCGATGGTCGAATCCTGGCGAATGCGGCTGATAAAAGTGGCGAAATCCCCGACGCATTCCACCGGCGTGACATAGCCGCCATCCTCGCGCTTATCGACCACCAGGATGCCCGGCGCGGTCCGTAGGATGTCGCGGGCTTCGTCTTCGTCCAGGAACTCCTCGAACTCGATATTGATCGCCTCCGAATGGCCTACAAAGACCGGCACGCGCACGCAGGTGGCCGTGACCTTGATCGACGGATCGACGATCTTCTTGGTCTCGGCGACCATCTTCCACTCCTCCTTGGTCGACCCGTCCTCCATGAAGCGGTCGATGTGGGGAATGACGTTGAAGGCGATCTGCTTGGTGTAGACCGACGGCTCCCTCTCCTGCCCAGGGACATACATGCCCTTGGTCTGGTCCCAAAGCTCGTCGATGGCATCCTTCCCGGTGCCCGACACCGATTGATAGGTCGACACCACCACCCGCTTGATCCGCGCCCGGTCATGCAGCGGCTTCAACGCCACCACCATCTGCGCGGTGGAACAATTCGGGTTCGCGATGATGTTCTTCTTCCGATAACCATCCACGGCCGCCGGGTTCACTTCCGGCACAACCAGCGGAATGTCCGGGTCGTAGCGGTAGAGCGAGGAGTTATCGATCACCACGCACCCCGCCTTGGCGGCCTTGGGCGCATAGACCTTGGTCGCGTCCGACCCGATGGCGAAAAACGCGATGTCGTAGCCCGTGAAATCGAACTGCTCCAGGTCTTTCGTCGTCAACGTATTGTCACCGAAGGACACTTCCGTGCCCAGCGATCTCCGGCTGGCCAGCGCGACAACTTCGTCGGCGGGAAACTGGCGCTCGGCCAGGATGTTCAGCATTTCGCGGCCCACATTTCCGGTGGCGCCGCAGACGACGACCTTATAGCCCATCTTGTCCTCCGGGGTTGACGAGGCGGAGGTACACGCGCGGCGGCGTCCCGGCAAGCACCCCTCGGGCCGAACTGGTCCGATGGAAGGGCGTAAAGGGTCAACTCTGCGTAACACCGCCTCCCGCAACGCGCCGGTCCCCCCGCGCGGCGCCATCCGCAACCGATCCCGGCGGCTCCCGGATGGTCC
>JBCDCS010000186.1:0-6086 GCA_039181205.1 Pseudomonadota bacterium | reverse complement strand
TGGCGGCCTGGAAAAGAAAGCTATCCATGGAGAGACGCTAGGCGAGCGGCTGGTGCGGGGCAATGTCAGACCGGCAGGGGGGCATCGCGTTTCGGTTGATCGAGGGCGATCTGGCTTTGCACCCGGGCGACGGCCTCGTGGGGGAGGAGGACGCGTTGGATCAGGTCGTTGAGGCTGGCCAGGTCTTCGCACCAGACGCGCAGCAGGTAGTCGGCCTCGCCGGTCAGGGTCCAGACGGAGGCGACCCTGGGTTCGGTTTCGAGGAGGCGGAGCAAGGCCTTAGCCTGGGTAGGGGCGTGGCTGGCCATCTGGACTTGCACGAAGGCTTGGACGGAGAGGCCGAGCTTGGCGGGGTCGAGGCGGGCGGTGGTGGCGCGGATATAGCCCTCGGCATCCAGGCGGGCGCGGCGGCGGCCCGCCTGACTGGCAGACAGATTCAAGAGACGCCCCAACGTCTCGGCGGTGAGCGTGGCGTCGCGTTGGAGGAGGCGGAGGAGGGCGCGGTCGGTGCTGTCCATGGCGTGCGTGCGGGGTTTGCGCATCATAAAGCAAAAAAATGCGCGATCTGGGAGAAATCAGAGCGTAATGGGGAGCGGAATGCGCAGTCAAGGCGGACCGGCGTCTCTATATGCGGTACAGATCAGAAGGAGACATGCCATGGGCCCGTTCCCTCACCACGCGCCATATGCCGAAATTAGCGACGCCAATCCCGCCGGGACCGACGGGTTCGAGTTCGTGGAATTCGCCCACGAGGACCCGCAGCATCTGCGCGATCTGTTCACCCGTCAGGGCTATATCCACGTCGCCTCCCATAAGACCAAGGCCATCGAGGTCTGGCAGCAGGGCGACATCACCTATCTGATCAATGCTGAGCCGGGCAGCCATGCCATGGATTTCGTGATCGAGCACGGGCCCTGTGCGCCGTCGATGGGTTGGCGCGTGGCGGATGCGGAGCATGCGTTCAAGCACGCGGTGGCCAAGGGTGCCGAGCCCTATGACGGGCCGGGCAAGGTAATGGATGTCCCGGCGATCATCGGGATCGGCGGGTCGCTGATTTACTTCGTGGACCGGTATCGAAAGACGTCGCCCTATAACGCCGAATTCGATTGGGTGGCGAAGGCGAACCCCGAGGGCGTGGGGTTCCATTACCTCGATCACCTGACCCACAACGTCCACAAAGGGAACATGGATGTCTGGTTCCGGTTCTACGGGGACCTGTTCAATTTCCGCGAAATCCGATTCTTCGACATCGAAGGGAAATATACCGGGCTTCTGAGCCGCGCGCTGACGTCGCCTTGCGGGCGTATCCGCATCCCGATCAACGAAGACCGCGGCGAGACAGGGCAGATCGTGGAATATCTGAAGCGGTATAACGGCGAAGGTATCCAGCACATCGCGGTGGGCGCGAAAGATATCTACGGCGCGGTCGATGCGATTGCCGAGAATGGCGTGAAGTTCATGCCGAAGCCCCCGGCCACCTACTATCCGCTATCGAAGGAACGGGTGTCCGGCCACGAGGAGCCGCTGGAGCAGCTTGAAAAGCATGGCATCCTGATCGACGGCGAAGGCGTTGTCGGCGGCGGCGAGACGAAGATCCTGCTGCAGATTTTTTCCAAGACGTGCATCGGGCCGATCTTCTTCGAGTTCATCCAGCGGAAGGGGGATGACGGGTTCGGCGAGGGGAACTTCAAGGCGCTCTTCGAAGCCATCGAACAGGATCAGGTCGACCGCGGGGTGCTGAAGGCCTCCTGAGTGAGATCGGGCGGCAGAGTGGCCGTCCGACCAAGGCGAGGGGTCTTCCCCTCGCGCGCCCCGAGGCATTTTCGGCCAAAGGAAGGGGGCCGGCGGGCTAGATTTAACCAATGCGGGATTTGCGCGGAGTTTGACGGTTCTGTGCGGGGCGCAGCTGTGCGCTGGGAGTGCACCCCCTGTACACCCGCCGTACACCCCCTGTGCAGACAGCGCGCGGCTGGGCGATCCGGAAAGAAACTGGTCAGGATCGTTAAGATAGCGGAGATGGCCTGCATCTGCGGCACGTTCCTGAACGGCGGGCTGGCGGCCCGTCGCTGTCTTGGAAGGAGCGGATGGCGTCGGACCGGCTCGACATCGGGCGGTCGGCGCGGCAAGGCTGGAGCCTGGGAGGTGGCGCCATGAAGCGATCCGGGATCAACGATATCATGCGGGCGGCGGATGGATTTATCCGGTCGTTCGGTTATGTCCTTCCACCTTTCGCTTATTGGTCCCCGGATCAGATGCGCGCCCGCAAGGCGGATATCGCGCCCATGATCGAGGCGCGGCTGGGCTGGGACATCACGGATTATGGACAGGGCCGCTTCGACGAATTGGGGCTGTTCCTGTTCACCACGCGGAATGGCCGGCAGGAGGACCTGAAGCGGGGCGGCGGCATGTGTTACGCCGAGAAGATCATGATTTCCCGCCAAGATCAGTTGAGCCCCATGCACCGCCACTGGCTGAAGGCCGAGGACATCATCAATCGCGGCGGTGCGACGCTTGCCATCGAGATGTATGGCTCGGCCGAGGATGGCAGTTTCGACGAGACGAAAGGCGGCACGGTCTTCTGCGATGGCATCCGTCGGGATTTCGCCCCGGGCGAGGTGCTGACCTTCGCGCCCGGAGAATCGGTGACGTTGATGCCGGGGGATTGGCACGCTTTCTGGGGAGAGGGCGGCGATGTGCTGATCGGAGAGGTGAGCACCGTGAACGACGACGAAACCGACAATTGGTTCCGCGACGAGATCGGTCGCTTTGCGGATATCGAAGAGGACGAAGAGCCGCTGCATCTGCTGGCGAGTGACTACAGCCGATATCTCTAAGTGCTATTGGAACGTCGTAAGACGTTGTTTAATTGTCTTTTTTCTGGTGATGATCACAGGATCGGAGCGCCCGGCTACTGTCCGCCGTGCCGTCTGATCTGATGCTCTGACGGGTGCCCTTACGGCATCTCTGTGTTGTCGATATGCGGTTTTGCATTCATGTCGCATGCCTGTTCTGCAGCGGTTTTGAACGTTTCGATCAGGCTAACGTGATTCAGGAGTCCTGGACTTTGAGCGGTCAGCGCGAGATGGTTTGAATGTCGCCGGGGCGGCCAATGGTTACGTGCGAGTCGTCTCGCCCTGACCTTATGCGCCGCCCGAAACCGCAATCGTCGGCTGACAGGAAAGGCATCGCCGACCCCGCCCGAAGGCCACGGCCTCGGGGTGGGACAACGAACCGAATTTGGTCTTTGGGGCCGCCCCCTCTGCAGCGACATGGCAGATCGGACGACGCGAGGGCCTGACGGACTCCAGGTGCTTCCCGGTGGTTGTGCGGTGCGGGGAGTATCTGTTTGAGCGGCGCCCCGGTCTATGGATAGGCCGGGGCGTCTGTTTATTTGTGGAGCGGTGTTGCGGGCTTCACACGGCAGGCCGGTGTGTCCGTGCAGGGGGGAGCCAGCCCCGCCGGGTCGCGCCGTCGTCGGCCTTGTCCGCTTCAGTCGATCTTAGGCAGCAGTGAATCCAGGGATGCCTTGGCGTCGCCGTAGAACATGCGGGTGTTGTCCTTATAGAAAAGCGGGTTCTCGATCCCGGAATAGCCGGTGCCCTGGCCGCGTTTGGACACGAAGACTTGCTTCGATTTCCAGACCTCCAGCACGGGCATGCCGGCGATGGGGGAGTTCGGGTCGTCTTGGGCCGCCGGGTTCACGATGTCGTTCGAGCCGATGACGATGGCGACGTCCGTATCGGGGAAGTCTTCGTTGATTTCGTCCATTTCCAGGACGATGTCATAGGGGACCTTCGCTTCGGCCAGGAGCACGTTCATGTGGCCCGGTAGCCTGCCTGCGACGGGGTGGATTGCGAAGCGGACCTCTTTGCCCTGGGCGCGCAGCTTCTTGGTCAGTTCGGCCACAGCCGTCTGAGCCTGGGCGACGGCCATGCCGTAGCCGGGGACGATGACGATGCTGTCGGCGTCATTGAGTGCGGTGGCGACGCCGTCGGCGTCGATAGCCACCTGCTCGCCTTCGACCGCCATCTGCTCGCCCGCCGCCGCGCCGCCCCAGCCGCCCAGGATGACGCTGACGAAGCTGCGGTTCATGGCTTTGCACATGATGTAGCTGAGGATCGCGCCGGAGGAACCGACCAGCGCGCCGACCACGATCAGGAGGTCGTTGCCCAAGGAGAAGCCGATGGCCGCGGCTGCCCATCCGGAGTAGCTGTTCAGCATCGACACGACGACGGGCATGTCGGCGCCGCCGATCCCCATGATGAGGTGGTAGCCGATGAAGAGGCCTGCCAGCGCCAAGAGGACCAGCGCCCAGGAGCCGCCGCCCGTCAGATAGACGAAGAGCAGGACGACCGACAGGACCGCCGCGGCCGCGTTCAGCATGTGACCGCCGGGGAGCTGCTTGGCCCCGGTATCGACCTTGAACGGCAGCAGGCTGGAGCCGCCCGCCAGCTTGGCATAGGCGATGACCGAGCCGGTGAAGGTCACCGCGCCGATCCAGATGCCGAGGACCAGTTCGACCCGGAGGATACCGATCTCGACGCTGGATTTCTTGGCGATGAGTTGCCCGAAGGCCGACAGACCGTCGTAGAGTTCGCGCGGCAGGCCGATGGCGGTGATGCCGTCCTCGCCGACGGCGCCCAGGACCAGCCCCTCGGCTTCGTAGATGTTGCCGATATAGTTGATCATGATGTCGGCGTTGAAGCCCACGAAGACCGCCGCGAGGCCGACGAGGCTGTGCATGATCGCGACCAGCTCCGGCATCTGGGTCATCTCGACCCGGGTGGCCAGTTGGTAGCCCACGGCCGCGCCGCCGGCGATCAGGATCAGCGACAGGATCCAGAGACCTGCGCCCGGCCCGACCAGCGTCGCCAGCACGGCGATGGCCATGCCCGCAATGCCGTACCAGACGGCGCGCTTGGCGCTTTCCTGGCCTGACAGGCCGCCCAGCGACAGGATGAAGAGGACGCCCGCGACCACATAGGCCGCAATGGTGAATGCGTTTTCCATTGTCCCCGCCCCTTTAGGATTTCTGGAACATGGCGAGCATGCGCCGTGTCACGAGGAAGCCGCCGAAGATGTTGATGGCGGCCATGAAGATGCCGAGCGCGGCGAGGATGGTGATCAGGATGCTGCTGCTTCCGATCTGGATCAGCGCACCGAGGATGATGATCGACGAGATTGCGTTCGTCACCGCCATCAAAGGCGTGTGCAGCGAATGGGCCACGTTCCAGATCACCTGGAAGCCGATGAAGACCGACAGCACGAAGACGATGAAATGCTGCATGAAGCTGGCCGGCATGCCGGGGATCAGGCCGACACCCAGCACGAGTGCTGCGCCCACGGCCAGGAGCGTCACCTGGTTTTTGGTCTGGGCTTTGAAGGCCGCGACCTCTTGGGCGCGTTTCTCTTCGGCCGTCAGTTCCTTCGGCTTCTCCTTTTTCTGGACCGCGATGGCCGCCACTTTGGGCGGCGGGGGCGGCCAGGTGATTTCGCCCTCGTGGGTGATCGTGGCGCCGCGGATGACGTCGTCTTCCATGTTATGGACGATCTGGCCGTCCTTCTCGGGCGTCAGATCCGCGATCATGTGGCGGATGTTGTTGCCGTAAAGGACGCTTGATTGCGTCGCCATGCGGCTGGGGAAGTCAGTGTAGCCGATGATCGTCACGCCGTTGTCGGTGACGATCTTTTCGTCCTTCTGGGTCAGTTCGCAATTCCCGCCACGTTCGGCCGCGAGATCGACGATGACCGAGCCGGGCTTCATGGCCTCGACCATGTCCTTGGTCCAAAGGATCGGGGCGTCGCGGTTGGGGATCAGCGCCGTGGTGATGACGATGTCCATATCCGGCGCGAGTTCGCGGAATTTGGCGAGCTGCTTTTCCTGAAATTCGGGGCTGGAGGGCGGGGCATAGCCGCCGGTGGCGGCGCCGTCGGGCAATTCGTCATCGGAGAATTCCAGGAAGACGAATTCGGCGCCCATGCTTTCGATCTGTTCGGCCACTTCGGGGCGCACGTCGAAGGCGTAGGTGATGGCACCCAAGCTGGTGGAGGTGCCGATGGCGGCCAGACCGGCGACACCGGCGCCG